>METI01000253.1:14254-49708 GCA_001771285.1 candidate division NC10 bacterium RIFCSPLOWO2_12_FULL_66_18 | reverse complement strand
AGTAGGTCGAGCTGGCGTTCAGCTTCGCGATGGTCTTGTGAAGCCCCGCCTCCGCCAGCAGAAACGCCTGGGCCGAAACCCGTTCATTCAACGCGATCGCGTTCTCGGTGGACGAGATGGTCAGGAAGGTCGTGCCGGCCAGGAGCAGGACCGCCATGACTAGCATGGCGATGATCAGGGCCGCTCCCCGGGGTTGCCTATTTGTTCGTCTCATCGTCCGTTATCCTCACGCCTCGCGAGGCATGATCAGGGCCGCGCCCCGGGGTTGCCTATTTGTTCCGCAGGCGCACATCGCTCGTCAGGGTGAAGTATTCGGCGGAGATGCTAGGGCGCGAGTCCCTGGTTCGCAGGGTGATCGCCACCCGGCGGATCTGATCCATCTGGGTGTAGTCCAACTGGACGATGGCCTGGGACGATGCCCCCGCCGTCGGCGGACACCGCTGGGTGGAGGTCCAACTGACCGGGGTCAGCGCCGCGTTGTTCGAATCGTAGTAGGTGAACGTCAAGGCATTCACGGGCTCGGCCTGGGGCTGGGCGCTGCCCCCGGAAAAGGCATTGGTCCCGTTCCAGGGATCCTCCGTCCGGCGCAGGGTCGTTCCGCTCAGGTCATACGTGATCTGCGTGCTCGTGACATCGGAGGGCCTGTACGACACAAAGGACAGACACGTGCTGCTCGCCGCGCGGATGGCGGCCTTCGGCAGGAGCGTCACCAGGGGAATGGCCCCGCTGGGATCGTAGCCCGCCATCCGGATCTCCTGGATCATCCGGTCCAGACCGACCCGGGCGTTCTGCTGCAGCCCGCTCTTCAGCTCGCCCCGGCTCAGGGTGCTCTGCATCGTCGTGTAGAGGACGTAGATGCCCGTGATCACGACGGAGAACAGCGCCGCGGCGATGAGTGTCTCTACCAGCGTGAATCCCTCGGTCCTCCGGTCGGAGGGCCGCTCACTCGTTCTGCGCGACATACGTCACCAGACTCACGGACCGCGAGCCCTGGCGGTCCCACGTGACCGTGACCGTCACCCGGCGAAGGTCCGTGGGGCACGGGCTCGTCGCATTGGTGGTGCCATCGGCGTTCACACAGACCACGGCGACGGTGCCGTACCCGGCTGGCAGGCCCTGCCCCGTCGTCTGCGCTTCCGCCGCCAGCATATCGTTCTTCCACTTTGTCTTGTTGGTGCAAATCGTATCCGTCCCTGAACACGTGGTCGTCGTAGTCAGACTGTTGTAGCTCGACACGTTCGAAAACGTATCGGCCCGGATCATGTCGGCCATCCCCTGCGCCAGGACGGTCGCCTTGGTGGTCTGGCCGCCGGTGACCACCGAGCGCAGGGCCGCCGGGAACATCCCGGCGACCCCCAGGCCCGTGATGGCCGTGATGGAGACGGCGAAGAGGAACTCGATCAGGGTGAAACCGGCCAGGCCGCGGCGGTCCCTCGTCCTCACGAACACGTCCCCTGGCACACCCTGACCTCGCCCGTGGAACCCACCTTGACCTCGTAGGTGCCGATGATATTGGTGAGCGTGAAGGTGCTCCCGCTGGCCGCCCCGCTGATGGAAAATGTCGCCGTCGCGGTGGCGCTGACGGTGACATCCTGCGGAAGCTTGATCGTAGTGCCCGTCTCGCTGACAAACGACCCGTCTTCCCGCTCCACGCTGTAGGCACCCGTCGGCACGGTGATGGCGCAACTCGATACGCAGACCCGGAAGCGCTTCCGCAGCGTGACGGCCCGCTGGCGCGCCAGCCGGAGATCCCCCCCCAACTGCCAGGCCGCCCCCCGTAACCGGTAGTTCAGGACCACCGGGCTCATGTTGGGAATGGCGATGGCAACTAGGATGGCCAGCAGGACGACGAGGGTGATGAGCTCCACGACGGTGGCGCCCCGCCGCCCGGACGATTGGGTCTGGGCGTCCTTCGGTCGTGAGGATCCAGCCATCGCGTGAGGGCTGCACACCATTCGTTCCCATCATGAGTTACAGCGAACGCCTTGCCCGGCAGGCCCGTGCTGCCCGATTGAGTTCCCAGTCGCCGGCCAGGGAATGGACCCATCAGAACCGGTACAGGGTGCCCTCCTCCAATACGTGGAGCGCGCGGCGGCGCAATCGCTTCAGCTCTGCCAGGATCTCCGATCGAAAGGCAGGCTTGAGGTGATAGACGTACACGGGGACATCCCGGTCGAGCTTGTCCAGTTCCTTCTCCAGGCTGCGGGGCGTGAGGTGCCCGCTGTAATCGGCCACCTCCTGCAGGCGGTTGGGAAAGGTCGTTTCGACGCAGACCGCCAGCAAGTGGGGCACCTCCCGTGCGTGCCGCCAGACCGCCTCCGTGGGGCCCGTGTCTCCCACGTGGAGCAGCGTCCGACCCCCCATCTCGACGAAATAGGCGACGCACTCCACCGCGTGATTCACCCGGATCGCCGTGATGGTACATCCCGCCAACTCGAACGGGACGCCTTCGTGGACCTCGCGGTAGGCGAGGGTCGGAAACGCGCTGGACGGGATCCGGGTAAAGTCCGGCCAGAGGACGTCGTTGAGCAGGTAGCGCCGGACGCCGTCCAGGGTGGGGGCGATCCCATGAACCTGAACGGGCTCGCTGCGCATCCCGAGGATATTGTCCGCTAGGTGCGGGAGGCCCCCGGTGTGGTCGAGATGCGTATGCGTAAGGAGGATGTGGTCGATTCCTGCCTGCTGCGTGACCTCCAGCGCCATCGCCACAGAGCCGGTGTCAATCAGCAGGCGCTCTTCCACCAGGAAGCTGGGCAGGCGAAATCCCGGTGCCTCCCCTCCAGAACACCCCAGGACGCGGTATTGCATTATCCGGCCGACCTACCCGGCCTCACCCTAGGACCCAAATGGACCCCGTCCCTTCACCCATCCGGAAAAGGTCTATCCAGCGCGGCTGACCGATATTCAGCATGTCGAAACAGGAGTTGCAACCTCCATTCCACGAAGAAGGAACAGGTGAAGAATATGGTGCAATTTACCCCACCGCAGTACGCAGATCTGCCACGAAGTCCCCCGCTTGAGTCACAAGGTCTGGGCGGCCCAGGGAGGCTTCCACCCGGGCCACAATGGCGGACCCCACAACCACCGCGTCGGCCAGTTCCGCCACCGCGGCCGCCTGGGTGGGGGTCGAAATGCCGAATCCCACGGCCAGTGGCCTCTCTGTAAGGGCGCGGATACGCCGGATTCCATCCGTGAGATCTGGCGGTAACTGGTCCCGGGGCCCAGTCACCCCCCGGAGCGACACATAATATATATAGCCGCGGCTTCGAGCGCTGATCAAGGTTATTCTCCGTGCCGGGCTGGTCGGGGCCACGAGCAGGACCGGGTGCACCCCCGCGCTCCCGAGGACGTCCAGGAACCCGTCTATCTCCTCCGGGGGACAGTCGGAAAGGATCAGGCCATCCACCCCCGCCTCCCGAGCGGCTGCCGGGAAACGCTCCAGGCCGAACCGGTGGATGGGATTGACATAACTCATCAGAACCAGGGGAATCTCAGAATGCTTCCGGATGGATGCCACGAGGCCCAGGATCCGCCCCAGGCTGGCGCCGGCCGCCAGGGCTCGCTGGTAGGCCCGCTGGTTGACCACGCCGTCGGCAAGGGGATCGGAGAAGGGAACGCCGATCTCCACCACGTCCGCACCTCGCGCCTCAAACTCGTGGACCAGGGCTTCAGTGACCTCCAACGAGGGATCGCCGGCTGCCAGGAAGGGAATCAGCCCTTTGCGGCCCTGAGCCTTCAGCCGGGCGAAGGCACGGTCAATGCGGTTCTCGCTCATGCTTCCTCTCCCATCGGCACGCGGAGCGCCCGGGCCGCAACCTCCACGTCCTTGTCCCCCCGGCCGGACAGGTTCAGGATCATGCACTCCCGGCGCCCGAGCTGCGGCGCCACCTTTGCCAGATACGCTGCCGCATGGGCTGCCTCCAGGGCCGGAATGATCCCTTCGGTCTCACAGAGCAGGCGGAATCCCTCCAGGGCCTCCGCATCCGTGACCGAGGTGTATTCGATCCGTCCCTGGTCATGGTAGTAGCTGTGTTCCGGCCCCACACCCGAGTAATCCAGGCCGGCCGAGATCGAGTGAGTGATGCGGATCTGCCCGTCGGCATCCTGAAGAACGTAGCTCCGCGTGCCGTGGAGGATGCCTACCGTCCGCTCGGCGAAGCGGGCCGCATGCTGGCCTGAGGCGATCCCCAATCCCCCGGCCTCCACCCCGATCATCCGGACCCCCGGGTCATCCAGGAAGGCATGAAAAAGTCCCATGGCGTTGCTGCCGCCGCCGACGCAGGCGATGAGGCATTCCGGCAAACGCGCTTCCGCCTCCAGGATCTGCCGGCGCGCCTCCTGCCCGATGATTGCCTGGAAGTCGCGGACCATCCGGGGATAGGGGTGGGCGCCCAGCACCGACCCCAGGACGTAATGGGTCGTCTCCACGTTGGTCACCCAGTCCCGCATGGCCTCGTTGATGGCGTCCTTGAGCGTCCGGCTCCCCGAATCCACGCCCGTGACTTTCGCCCCCAGGAGGCGCATGCGGACCACGTTCAGCGCCTGGCGCCGCATGTCCTCCGTGCCCATGTACACCTCGCAGGTGAGTCCCAGGAGCGCCGCCACGGTGGCCGTGGCCACGCCGTGCTGCCCCGCCCCCGTCTCGGCGATCACCCGCCTCTTGCCCATCCGGCGGGCCAGCAGGATCTGCCCCACCGTGTTATTGATCTTGTGGGCGCCGGTGTGACAGAGGTCCTCGCGCTTGAGGTAGATCCGCGGGCCGCGGAGCCGCTCGCTGAGGCGGCGCGCCAGGTAGAGCGGCGTGGGGCGCCCCACGTACTGGCGGAGGGTGTACGTCACCTCCTCCTGGAACGCCGGGTCCTGCCTGACCGCCTCGTAGGCCTGATCCAGCGCCTCCAGCGCGGTCATGAGCGTCTCGGGAACGTACCTCCCCCCGTACGGACCGAAGTGGCCCAGCGGGTCCGGGAGGCGGCTGGCGGAACGATCAACTGAGGTCGGCTTGACGGACGGCGGCAATGAACTCCCTCACTTTCTGGTGATCCTTGCGTCCCGGGCGCACCTCCACCCCGCTGCTGACATCCACGCCGTAGGGTCGCACCCGGCGCACGGCCAGGCCCACGGTGTCCGGCCGCAGGCCCCCGGAGAGGATGATCCGCACGTGGCCCTTGGCCTGCAGGGCCAGGTCCCACGGAATGGCGGTACCCGTCCCGCCCGACTGCCCTTCCACGAAGGCGTCCAGCAGGAAGGCGTGGGCTGGATACGTCGGGAGGAGCCGCAGACTTCCCGCGTCCCGCACCCGGACCGCCTTGATCACCTTGATCGGGATGCGGCGGCTGAAGTCCTCGGACTCATCGCCATGCAGTTGGACCGCCTGCAGGTTGCAGCGGGCGGCGATGCGCAGGACCTCGTCCAGCGACTGATCCACGAAGACGCCGACCGTAGTGATGAAGGGCGGCAGGCCTGCCACGATCCGTTCCGCTGCTTCGGGGTGGATGAGGCGCGGCGTTCCCGGCACGAACACGAACCCCAGGGCGTCCGCTCCCGCCTCCACCGCGGCGGTGGCGTCCTCGGCCGAGGTGATCCCGCAAATCTTCACCCGGGTCACGCCGTCCCCACCAGGCTCTGCAGGGCCCGTCCCACATCCGCATGGCGGAGCAACCCCTCTCCCACCAAGATGGCGTCTATGCCCGCGTCGGCCAAGCGGGCGACCTGGTCCGGGTGGTTGATCCCACTCTCACTCACGACGACCACCTCGGCCGGGACGTGCGGCACGAGCCCGAAGGTCGTCTCCAGCGAGACCTCGAAACTCTTCAGGTCCCGATTGTTGATCCCCACCAGGCGCGCCCCGCTCTGCAGGACCGTCTCCAACTCCTGACGGGTATGCACCTCCGCCAGCGCCGCCAGGTCGAGTTCCCGGCTGAGCTCCAGAAGGTCCAGGAACTCCGGCGGCGAGAGCGACGCGGCAATGAGGAGGACCGCGTCCGCCCCGGCTGCCCGGGCCTCCCAGAGCTGATACGGATCCACGTGAAAGTCCTTGCGGAGGATCGGCAGATCCACCGCCTCGCGGATGGCTCGCAGATGGTCGAGGCAGCCCTGGAAGAAGGGCGTGTCCGTCAGGACCGAGATGGCGTGGGCGCCTGCGAGGGCATAGGCCCGTGCGAGATCCGCCGGCGCGAAGTCGGCACGGATCACGCCCTTGGATGGAGAGGCCTTCTTCACCTCGGCGATGAGGCGGATGGGCCCGCCCCGCCGCCCGTCCTGCCCGCCGGCGCGCCGGAGCACCCCGAGGAGGTCCCGGGGCGGCGGCAGATCGCAGCAGCGCGCCTTGAGCTCCGAGAGCGGAACCCGGGTGCGCCGAATCAGGACGTCGGCCCGTGTGCGATGCAGGATGTCATCCAGGATGCTCATTACTCAAAACCGTTCGGTCGTTCGGGGGTTCGGGAGTTCGGTTGTTCCGGGTCCGAGAGAACCACCGAACCACCGAACGCCCGAACCACCGAACGCTTTTTCTTCCTTCCGTTAGCGTTGGCAGAACTCGACCAGCCGGGTGAGCCTGTCCAGGGCGGCCCCGCTGTCAATGGACTGCTGGGCCGCGGCAACGCCCCCGTCGATGTCCTCGGCCTTGCCCCCGGCGGCGATGGCCGCCCCCGCGTTGAGCACCACGATGTCCCGCTTGGGGCCCCGCTCGCCCTTGAGGATGCGGCGGATGATCTCCGCGTTGTCCGCCACGCTGCCGCCCTGGAGGTCCGCCATGCGGGCCCGGCTCAGGCCGAAGTCCTCGGGGCGCACGGTGTAGGTCCGGACCTCGTTGTTCCGCACCTCGGAGATCCGGCTCTCACCCGTGTTGGAGATCTCGTCCAGCCCGTCCTCGCCGTGGACCACGAAGGCCCGCACCGTCCCCAGCTCCTTCAGGACCTGGGCCATCACCTCGGTGAGCCGCCCGTCGTAGACCCCGATGACCTGGGCCGAGGCCCGGGCCGGATTCGTCAGGGGCCCCAGGATGTTGAACACGGTGCGGATGCGGATTTCCTTGCGGGCCAGCATGACGTACTTCATGGCCTTGTGTAGGAGCGGCGCGTAGCAGAACCCGATGCCGACCTCGTCCACGCACCGGCCCACCCGGTCGGGCGGGAGATCCAGCCGGACCCCCAGCGCCTCGACCACATCGGCGCTGCCGCACAGACTGCTGACGGAGCGGTTGCCGTGCTTGGCCACCGGGATGCCGGCCCCGGCCACCACGAAGGCGGTGGCCGTGGACACGTTGAAGGTCCCCGTGGCGTCCCCGCCGGTGCCACACGTGTCCACCAGCATCTCCCTATCGGTCCCCGACAGCGAGGCCTGGACCCTGGCCCGCGTCTTGACCAAGGAGACCTTCTCGCGCATGACCCGGGCGAAGCCGATCAGCTCCTCCACCGTCTCGCCCTTCATCCGGAGCGCGGTCAGAAAACTGGCGATCTGGGCATCCGTCGCCTGGCCGGACATGATGGCGTCCATGACGGCGAAGGCCTCCTCGCGGGTGAGGTCCTTGCCATCCACAACCTTCCGAATCGCCTCGACGATCATCGGTCCTTCTCCCGTGCTGGCGCTGCGGGGACCGGCTGGGCCAGGAAGTTCCGCAGCAACGCCTTCCCGGCCTGCGTGAGGATGGATTCCGGGTGGAACTGCACGCCCTCGACAGGGTCCGTGCGGTGCCGCACCCCCATGATCTCGCCCTCGGCCGTCTCGGCCGAGATGGTGAGACAGGCGGGCAGGCTCTCCCGTTCGATGAGCAGGGAGTGGTAGCGGGTCGCCTCGAAGGGGTTGGGGAGGCCGTCGAAGAGCGTCTGCCCGTCGTGCCGGATGGGCGAGGTCTTGCCGTGCATGAGGCGGGCAGCCCGCACGATGCGCCCGCCGTAGGCGGCGCCGATGCACTGGTGCCCGAGGCACACGCCCAAGAGCGGCGTGGTAGCCCCGAAGGCGCGGATCAGGTCGCAGCAGATTCCGGCCTCGGCCGGGGTGCAGGGCCCCGGCGAGAGGACGATCCGCTCCGGCCGCATGGCCCGGATCTCCTCCAGGGTGATCCGGTCGTTCCGACGGACCTCGACCTCCGCCCCGAGCTCCCGGAGGTACTGCACGAGGTTGTAGGTAAACGAGTCGTAGTTGTCGATCATCAACAGCATGCCCACCCCTCGGCCATCTCGGCCTACGCCCTTCGTGAGGCGTCAGGCGGGAGGCGTAAGGGGACGTGGCCTTCCCCCTCCCGCCTCACCCCTTCCCCCTCACGGCTCTAGGCTCGCGGCTCTCGGCTCTTCCCGGTCAGTCCAGCCCCGCCTCCGCCAGCTCGATGGCCCGCAGCATTCCCCGGGCCTTGTTCATCGTCTCCTGGTACTCCCGCTCGGGCTCCGAATCCGCCACGATGCCGGCCCCCGCCTGGATGGTGGCTACCCCGCGGGAGAAGAGGATGGTCCGGATGGTGATGCAGGTGTCCAGGTTGCCCGAGAAGCTCACATACCCCACCGCGCCCGCGTAGGGCCCGCGGCGCACCGGCTCCAGCTCTTCGATGATCTCCATGGCTCGGACCTTGGGGGCGCCCGTCACGGTGCCCGCCGGGAAGCACGCCCGCAGGACGTCAAAGGCGTTCCGCCCCGGCTCCAGGGTCCCCCGGACGTGCGACACCAGATGCATCACGTGGGAATAGCGCTCCACGGTCATGAGATCGGAGACGGCCACGCTCCCCACCTGGGCGACCTTGCCCACATCGTTGCGACCCAGATCCACCAGCATGATGTGCTCCGCCCGTTCCTTGGGATCGGCCCGCAACTCCTCCGCGAGCTGGCGGTCCTCCTCCTCCGTCCCCCCCCGCGGGCGCGTCCCGGCGATGGGGCGGAGGTCGATCCGCTCCCCTTCCAGGCGCACCAGGATCTCCGGGGAGCTGCCCACCACCTTCAGATCGCCCAGCCGCAGGTAGTACATGTAAGGGGACGGGTTCACGATCCGCAGGGCGCGGTACACGTCGAACGGATCCGTATCGGTCCGCACGGTCAGGCGCTGGGAGAGGACCGCCTGGATGACATCGCCCGCCTCGACGTAGGCCTTGGCCCGTGCCACGGACTCGCAGAACCCCTCCCGGGTGAAGGTGGACTCCAGGTGCAGGGATCCCGAACGCGCGGGCCGCCCCATGGGGGCGCCCATCGGCCGCCGCAGGGCGGCGATGATCGCTTCGATCTTCTGCTGAGCCTCCCGGTACGCCCGTTCGACCCCCGAGGGGGTCTGGTCGTGAACGGTGGCATTGGACACCACGGTGATCCGGTGGGTCACGTTGTCGAAGATCAGGAGGGTGTCCGTCAGCAGGAACAGGGCATCCGGCAGATCCAGGTCATCCTTGGCCAGGGCAGGGAGCCGCTCCAGGTGGCGGACGGCGTCGTAGCTCAGATACCCCACCATCCCCCCGGTGAAACGCGGGAGGCCGGGGACGCTGACCACCCGGTATCCTTCCAGGAGCCGCGTCAGGGCCGTCAGCGGATCCTGGACGCCGGGGAGGACTTCCCTTCCCTCTCCCCGCAACACCTCCACCTGCGTGCCCTTCGCGCGGAGCACCAGGCTGGGATTGCTGCCGAGGAAGCTGTAGCGGCCCCACTGCTCGCCGCCCTCCACGCTCTCCAGGAGGAAGGCGTAGTTCCCGCTGTCTATCTTCCGGAAGGCGGAGACGGGAGTCTCCATGTCCGCCAGGATTTGGCGGGCCACAGGGATGAGATTCCCCTGCCGGGCCAGCTCGCGAAAGGTTTCCAGATTGGGTGTGTACACGGCGCCGCCTCACACGGGATGGGCATCCCCAGCCAGGAAACGAGAAGGTAGCACGGGGATACGCAGAGGGTCAAGGAACCGACGGGAAAGACAGGGGTGCGGGCCGGCGGTCACCAGCGATGTGACGGGATCAGTCCGGGGCAGGTATGCGGCGTGCGGATCATTGACGTTCACATTCTCGCGCCCGTCAGTGCGCGTTCAGCACCACCGCGTACGTCAGTGCGCGTCCAGTAATTGATCGATCTTGGCCTTGATGGTGGCCTTCGGGTGCGCCCCGATGACCTGGTCCGCCCGGCTCCCGTCGCGGAAAAACATCAAAGTGGGGATGCTCCGGACGCCGAAGCGTGCCGCCGTCTGGCGGTTCTCGTCCACGTTGACCTTGCCCACGGTGAGCCGGTCGCTGTATTCGTTCGCAAGCTCCTCCAGAACCGGCGCCACCATCCGGCAGGGCCCACACCACTCCGCCCAGAAGTCCACGACGATCAGTGGCTGGGCCTTCACCTGGGCGTCGAAATCGGCGTCGGTCAGGGTCAGAATCTTGCCGGGGGCCATGTGATTGCTCCGGAACCGATCTGGCAACACGCGAGACAACAAGTGCTACGAAGTCTAGAGAATTATGGCACAACCTGTCAAGCACTTTGTCCGAATTGACCCGGCGCCAGGGCGCATGCTAGGCTACACCCACAGCAATGGAAAACCGATGAACCGGGAATATGACCGATTTCGAAGGAGCCATCGCTTCCGTCCAGGAGATCCTGGCCTACCGCTTTCAACACCCGGTACTGCTCCGCCAGGCCCTCGGCGCGTGGAACCTCCCCTTGAGCCCCGAGGCGGCCGCCGCCCGGCAGCGACTGGAGTTCCTGGGAGACGCCGCGTGGGATTTCGCGGTCGCCGCGGCGGCGTATCAGCTCTGTCCTCATGCCACTGCCGGGGATCTCACGCGCTACCGGGCCGCCTGGTGCAGTACGGCGGGGCTGGCGCACCTCGCCCGACAGCTCGGGTTTCCGACCCCCGACGGCCCCGTCTCGCCCGTGCCGAGCGAGCGGGTCATCGCGGAGATGCTGGAGGCGACCCTCGGCGCCATGGTAGAGGATGGGGGCCTCGACGCCGTCCGCGCGATGGCGCATCGGGTGATCGCGGAGCAGGGAGTCGCCGCTGTGCCGCCGCCCGTCGATCCGAAGTCCGCCCTGCAGATGCTGGCGCAGGCGCGCTACGGCACGTTGCCGACCTACCGGCTGGTGGAACGGCGGGGACCCGCCCACCACCCGATCTTCCGAGTTGGCGTCAGGGTGAATGGGGAGGGGACCGAGGTCCGGGCCGAAGCCGAAGGCGCGTCTCGCCAAGCGGCGGAACAAGAAGCAGCCCGAATGGCCCTCCAGCAGTTGCTCGAAGAGGCCCCTTCCTAGACACCATATCTCGTGGCACCCGCTGGCCCGGGCCCTAACCCTGGTATTTCCGGCTTGACAGGACCTCTAAACCCATGCTAGCGTGCGCCGGAATGTGAGGGGCTTGGCCGCATTCCCCTCTGCTTGGAGGGAACCACCGCTCGATGCATCTCGCCAAAATCTCCCTCTTCGGTTTCAAATCGTTCGCGGACAAGGTCGAACTCTCTTTTGAGCCAGGAATCACCGTCGTCGTCGGCCCCAACGGCTGCGGCAAGAGCAATATCTCCGATGCGGTTCGCTGGGCGCTCGGGGAACAGAGCGCCAAGCTTCTGCGCGGCGACCGCATGGAGGACTGCATCTTCGCCGGCAACTCCCGGCGAAAGCCGCTGGGCCTCGCCGAAGTCTCCCTGACCCTCACGCGCAACGAGGGGGAGCTCGGGACCGACTACGAGGAGGTGAACGTCACCCGCCGCCTCTACCGATCCGGGGAGAGCGAATACCTGCTCAACAAGATTCCCTGCCGCCTACGCGACATCCACGACCTGTTCATTGACACCGGCCTGGCCGGCGAGCCGTATGCCCTCATCGAGCAGGGGAGCATCGGCAGCGTGGTCAACGCCAGGCCGGCCGATCGCCGGGTCCTCATCGAGGAGGCGGCCGGCATCATGAAGTACAAGACCAAGAAACGGGCCGCCCTGAACAAGCTCGAGGCCACGGAGCAGAACCTTCTGCGTATCCGCGACGTGATCGCCGAGGTGGAGCGCCAGCGAAACTCGCTGAAGCGCCAGGCCAACAAGGCCGAGCGATACCGCGAGCTGGACCGGCGGGCCACGGAGCTGAAGCTGTACCTGAAATTCCGCGAGCACGCCGCCCTCTGGGACGAGTTGCAGACCCTCCTGGCGCAACTGGGCCCACGCCAGGAGACCCTTACCGGGCTGCGCGCCGGGATCGCGGCCACCGAGGCGGACCTGGAGACGCGCCGCCTCCAGGCCCTGGAGCAGGAACAGGCCGTCGCGACCGCGCAGGAGGCGCTCTACGCCCTCCGCGGACAGATCGACCGGGACGAGGCGGAACTGCGGAGCCTCACCCAGCAGATCGAGGCCGCCCGCCAGCGCCAGGAGGAGAACGAGGCCACCCTCGCCGGCCTGGGTGAGCGGATGCGGGGCCTGCTGGTGGAGCTGGAGGCCGGTGCATCCCGCGCCACCCTGCAGGAGCAAGAGGTCGCGGCGCTCGAGGCGGCACTCGCGGAGGAGGGCCTGCGGCTGCGGGAGGCGGAGGCCGCCGTCGAATCCGGCGTGGCGGAACTGGAGCACCTGCGGGGGCAGGCCGCCCACCAGGCCACGCAGCTCGCCCTGAAGCGGAACGAGCTGGCGACCCTCGTGGAGCGAAGCCGGCAGATGACCGCCCAGGCGGAGCGGCTGCGCATGAACCGGGCCGAGGCGACCACGCAGCGGGAGGGGGCGGAAGCTTCCTTCTCGGCCGACGAAGCCCGCCGCCTGGAAGTGCTGGAGCAACGACGGGGTTTCCAGGCCCAGCGCGAGACGGCCCAGGCAGAAGCAGAGCGTGCCCGGGAGGCGCGGCGGCGCCTGGAGGCGGAGATCGCCGCACTCACCGCGGACGTGGAGCGCCAGCGCGGGCGCCTGGCATCGCTTCACGAGCTCAAGTGGCAGTTCGCCGACTTCGCGGAGGGTAACCGCCTGCTGCTCCAGGCAGGACGCGACCGGCGCCTGGCCGGCATCCTGGGCTCCCTCGCCGAGATCCTGGAGGTTGCCCCCCGCCACGAGAAGGCGCTGGAGGCCATCCTGGGGGCCCACCTGCAGGGCGTGCGGGTCCGGACGTGGTCCGAGGCCAAGGACGCCCTCGCCCACCTGTTCCGGTCCGGCCAGGGGCGGGCCACGCTGGTGAGTCCGATGCCCACCGGCGAGGGAACCTGGGGGCAGCAGATCCGGGAGGACCTGGCGGCACAACTCGCCGATCTCCCCAAGGAGCTCCGGGGGCAGATCGAGGGTATGGCGCTCGATCTCCTGCAGACCCCCCAGGGAAGCGAACCGTGGGTGGTGAACCTCCTGGCGGACGCCGTGGTCGTGAGCGACCTGGACGCGGCCCAGGCCATCGCCCGCGAGCTCCCCGGGCCGTTCACCGTCGTCACCCTGGCAGGCGAGGTCCTGACACACCGGGGCACCCTGACCGGGGGGACACCGGCGCCGCAGGGCCTCCTGGCCCAGCGCCGCGAGGCGCGCGAGCTGGAGGAAGCCCTGGCCACCAGCGAGCTTGGCCTGGCCGGCCTGCGCGAGGCGCTGAGTATCGTCTCCGAGGACGTCACCACGGCCGAGCGCGCCGTGGAAGCGGCCGGGGCGGCGGAGCGCCAGGCGGAACTGGACCTGCTGGCCATCGAGAAGGACCTGGCGGCCAAGCGCGCCGAGGAGGCGCGCCTCAGCCAGCAACTGGAACTCTTCGGGATCGAGCTCCAGGCGGTGGAGGCCGACCTCGGCCGGATCGCCGGCGAGGTGGATGGTCTTCGCGCGTCCGTGGCCCAGGGGGAAGCCGAGGCGGAGGCCTTGAGCCAGGCGATCGCCGCGCGGGAATCCGCGGTGGCTGCCCTGCGCCAGACGCGCGAAGGGCTGGCCGCCCACCTGGCGGAACAGCGGGTGACCCTGGCCTCCCGGGCCGCCCAACGGGACGAGCTGCTGCGCGACCTCGCGCGGATGCGCCACGACCTCGAGATCGCCGAGGCGGAGACGGCTCGCCTCACGCAGGAATCAGGGGACCTCGCCGCTCGCCAGGCGGGCCTGGAGGAGGCGCGCAACCGTCTGCGGGATGCCCTCATGTCCCTCCACCTGGACGAGGAGGCGCGCCAGGGGGTCCTGGTCCAGCTCCAGGAGGCCAGGGCGGCCGCCCAGGAGGCCATCCGGCAACTCGAGGAGACGCTCCGGGCCAAGCGACGCGAGGAGGCGGAGCTCGCCGAAGAGATCGCTTCTCTCGGAACCAGGCGCGGCGAGCTGAAGACGGCCATGACCCACCTGGAGCAGAGCCTCTGGCAGGACCATAACGTCAGCCTGCCAGAACTTCGCGAGCGCTTCGCCGAGTCCACCTGGGAGGTGGAGGCTGCGCAGGCGGAGCTGGAAGAGCTGCGGGCCAAGCTCCTGGAGCTGGGTCCCGCCAACCTGGGCGCCCTGGAGGAATACCAGGCCCTCTGCCAGCGGCATGAGTTCCTCACCAGCCAGGCCACGGACCTGACCAACTCCGTGGCCTCCCTGCGCCAGGCCATCGCGGAGATCAACCGGACGATCAGGACGCTCTTCGATTCGACTCTGACCACGGTGAACCGGCATTTCGACCACTACTGGCGCCGCCTCATCGGCGGCGGGAGCGCGGAACTCCGCCTGGTCGAGCCGGGCGAGGGGGAAGAAGCCGAGGAACCGGGCGTCGAGATGCTCCTCCGCATCCCGGGCAAGCGGGCTACCATTCTCTCGCTGCTCTCCGGCGGCGAGCGCGCCCTGGCGGCCCTGGCCCTCCTCCTCGCCCTCTTCACGACCCGCCCCAGCCCCTTCTGCGTCCTGGACGAGGTGGACGCCCCCCTGGATGACGTCAACGTGGAGCGCTTCGTCACCCTGCTCAGAGAGATGTCGCAGGCCTCCCAGTTCATTGTCATCAGCCACAACAAGCGCACCATGGAGGCGGCCAATATCCTGTACGGGATCACCATGGAGGAAGAGGGCGCGTCCAAGGTGATCTCGGTCCGGATGAAGGCGGCCGCCTGAACACGAGACTGTTCGAGCGTTCGAGCGTTCGATGGTTCGGTGGTTCCCGAACAGCCGAATCCGCCAAAGGCGGAAACGCTCGAACCACCGAACGCTTTTGAAACGCGGAATGGCCCCCTCGGACCTGCAGTCAGTGCTCGACTCCCTCGTGAGCCGCGTGGCCGGGGCGCGGGGTGCGATCCTGGTGGGCCGGGACGGCGTCCCCATCGCCCGGGCGAGCCGCGGGCCGGGCGTGGACCTGGAGGCGGCCGGGGCTGGGGCCGGCCTGCTCCTGCGGGAGACCCTGGCCGCCGCCGAACGCCTCGGCCAGGGGATGGTCGGCGAGGTTCTGCTGGAAGCCGAGCGCGGAACGGTCGCCATGATTCCGCTCAAGAACGCCTGCTGCCTCTGCCTGCTGCTGGGGCCGGACGCGGTGCTGGGCCGCGGACTCTTCGAGGCGCGCCGGGCCGCCTTCGCCCTGGATCAATCCCTTTGATGTCGGCCGAAACCCCGCCTGCACCATTTGGCTTCGTTTCCCGCCTGCGCGACGGCTTGCGCAAGACACGGGACGGGCTGCGCGAGAAGCTGGAGGGGCTCTTCGGTGGCGCCGTCCTGGACGAGGGAATCCTGGAGGAGCTGGAGGAGGCCCTCCTCGCCTCGGATCTCGGCCCTGCGACCACCGCTGCCATCCTGGAACCCGCCCGCGCCGCGTTCCGGCGCCAGGGCGCGACCAATGCCGCGGCCATGCGCGCCCTGCTGGCAGACCGGGTGGCCGCCTTGCTCAGCGTCGGCCGCCCGCCGGGCCCTCCCCCGCCCGTCCCGCCCCACGTGACGTTGTTCCTGGGCGTGAACGGCTCCGGAAAGACCACCACGATTGCCAAGCTGGCCAAGCGCTATCGCGATGCCGGTGAGCGGGTGCTCCTGGCGGCGGGCGACACCTTTCGCGCCGCGGCCATCGAGCAACTCCAGATCTGGGGACAACGGATCGGGGCGGACGTGATCGCCCACCGATCCGGGGCGGATCCCGCCGCCGTCGTCTTCGACGCCTGCAAGGCGGCGACGGCTCGGGGCGTCCAGCGCCTGCTGATTGATACGGCCGGTCGCCTGCATACCCGGCAGAACCTCATGGAGGAGTTGAAGAAGATCCACCGGATCATCGCCCGGGAGGTGCCGGGCGCCCCCCATGAGACGTTCCTGGTCCTGGACGCGACCATCGGCCTCAACGCGGTGGCCCAGGCCCGTGAGTTCCACCAGGTCGTCGGGGTGTCGGGTCTCATCATCGCCAAGTTGGACGGGACGGCCAAGGGCGGGGCCGTGGTGGCCATCGCCCAGACGCTCCAGCTCCCCGTGCGCTACGTGGGGGTCGGTGAAGGCCCCGACGACCTCCAGCCCTTCGATCCGCGCGAATTCGCCACTGCCCTTTTCTCCTGATCAGCCCATTCCTGAAAATTGGAAACTGGAAAATGGAAACCGGGTACTGGTGGCGTGCGTCTTTCAGCTTCCAATTTCCAGTTTCCGATTTCCAATTTCCATTTGTCCATGGCGCGCCGGCTTTGACCTTGACACTCCCTGGCCACGATGTTACTTTCCACGAGCAAGTCGTTGTCTGACGCCAGGTTGCGGGAATCATGGTACGAGCTGCCGAGGCCGATCAGCAGTGGATGCGTCGCGCGCTGGACCTCGCGGCGCGGGCCCGTGGGCGGACGAGTCCGAACCCCATGGTGGGGGCGGTCCTCGTCAAGGACGGCCAGCTCATCGGCGAGGGCTTCCACGCCTACACCGGTTCCGACCATGCGGAGGTGGCGGCCCTGCGCGACGCCGGTCCGGCTGCGACAGGGGCGACGCTGTATGTGAGCCTCGAGCCCTGCTGCCACTACGGTCGCACGCCGCCCTGCGTGGACCAGATCCTCCAGGCCGGCATCCGGCGCGTCGTGGCTGCCTGCGAGGATCCGAACCCCGCGGTGAGCGGCAAGGGGATCGCGGCGCTCCGCGCGGCCGGCCTCTCCGTGGACGTCGGCGTCCTCGCGGAGGAAGCGGAGCGGGTCAACGAGGCATTCTTCACCCATGTCCGGACGGGTCGCCCCTTCGTGACCCTGAAGGTCGCCGCCAGCCTGGACGGCAAGATCGCGACCCGGACGGGGGAGTCTCGCTGGATCACCGGGGAGAGCGCCAGGCGGCGTGTCCACCAGCTCCGGAACGAGGTGGATGCGGTTCTGGTGGGCATCGGCACGGTCCTCCGCGACGATCCCCTCCTGACCACGCGGCTGGGGATCGCGGATCAGCGCGACCCCATCCGGGTGATCGTGGACAATCTGGCCCGCCTGCCCCTGCGGGCCAAGGTGGTGAATCGCGCCTCCACCGCGCCCACCATCCTGGCGGTGTCCCAGATGGCGCCCCGAACGAAACTGGAGGCCCTCGAGCGCGAGGGGGTCCAGGTGATCGTGGTGGAGAGCAGCCCGCGCCGGGTCTCGCTGGAGCGCCTCATAGAGGCGCTGGGGAAGCGCGGGATCCTCTCGGTGATGATCGAGGGGGGCGCGGAGATCAACGCCTCCGCCCTGCGCGAGGGGATCGTGGACAAGGTCCTCGTCTTCTTGGCGCCGACACTGATCGGCGGGAAATCCACGCCCACCGCGGTCGGCGGGGACGGCATCGAGTCCCTGAGCCAGGCGGTGCGGCTGCGGGACGTGCGGATCGAGCGCTTCGACGGCGACATCCTGGTGGAAGGCTACATCCAACGTATGATGGGGACACCCTAGCGTGCTAGATCGGGGATTCGCCAGTATCGCTTCCTGTCCACAAGCGTTCGGGCGTTCGGGGCACCCACGCCACGGCGGTGGGTATCCAGCGCGGTGCCGTGGGTCCCGGGCGTTCGGGCGTCCCCGTACCATCGAACCCTCGAACACCCGAACCGCCGAACCGTAATGTTCACCGGGATCATCGAGGCCATCGGCACCATTCGGGGGTTCTCCCCCCGCGCGGACGGCGGACGTGCCCTCATCGGGGCGGGGCCGCTGACAGAAGGGCTTCGCGTGGGGGACAGCATTGCCGTGGACGGCGCGTGCCTGACCGTGACCATCCTCAAGGGGGACGGGTTCACCTGCGATCTCTCGGCCGAGACGCTGGCGCGAACGACCTTGAGGACGCTCCGGGTCGGGGCGCGGGTGAATCTGGAGCGGCCGCTGCGGCTGGGCGATCGTCTGGGCGGGCACCTGGTCACCGGCCACGTGGATGCCGTCGGCCAGATTGCCGATCGCGTCCCACAGGGTGACGGAGACTTCATGCGCTTCCGGTTCCCGCCGGGCCTGGCCCCTCTCCTGGTGATGAAGGGCTCCATCGCCGTGGACGGCATCAGCCTGACCGTGGCGGAACTCGAACGTGACACTCTCGGCGTGGCCCTCATCCCGCACACCCTCCATCACACCACGCTGGGAGGAAAGCGGGTGGGTGACCCGGTAAACCTGGAGGCCGACCTCCTGGGAAAACACGTCGCTCGACTCCTGGCAGGCCGGGCGGATGCCTTGGGCCAGGAGGGCCTGACCCTGGCCTCCCTCAAGGAGCACGGCTTCGCATGAGCGGACGGAAAGCTCCCCCGCGCCATCGGCCAGCGTCCCCGCGCTCGGGCTCTCCCTCGGGCGGCAGCGGGCGACGTGGCGCGTCCATGGGCGAATCGTCCCGGACAGAGGCACCCATTCGCTTCGACCGGATCGAGGACGCCATCCGGGACATCCGCAGGGGGAAGATGGTCATCGTCGTGGACGACGAGGACCGGGAGAACGAGGGGGATCTGACCATGGCGGCCGAGAAGGTCACGCCGGCCGCCATCAACTTCATGGCCGCCCACGGGCGCGGCCTGATCTGCATGCCCATCGTGGGCGAGCGCCTGGACCAGTTGCAGATCCCGGCCATGGTCTCGGAGAACACGTCCCCGTTCGAGACCGCCTTTGCCGTCTCCGTCGAGGCCAAGCACAAGGTCAGCACCGGCATCTCGGCCCACGATCGGGCCGCCACCGTCAAGGCCATCCTCGACCCGAATATCCGGCCCGACGACCTCGCGCGGCCTGGCCACATGTTCCCCCTGCGGGCCCGGGAGGGCGGCGTGCTCACCCGCGCCGGCCAGACCGAGGCGGCCGTGGACCTGTCCCGCCTGGCGGGACTCTACCCCGCGGGCGTGATCTGCGAGATCATGAACCCGGATGGCACCATGGCCCGCGTCCCATCCCTGGCCCGCTTTGCCCGGCGCCACGGCCTGCGGATGATCACCATCAAGGATCTCATTGACTTCCGGATGAAACGGGAGAAGTTCGTCAGCCGCGTGGCCAGCACCATCCTCCCCACGCGCCACGGCAACTTCAAGGCCCTCCTGTACCACAGCCAAGTGGACAACAAGCATCACCTGGCCCTGGTGAAAGGCGAGATCAGCGTGGCCGACCCGATCCTGGTCCGGGTCCACTCCGAGTGCCTGACCGGGGACGCGCTGGGCTCGCTCCGCTGCGACTGCGGGGCACAGCTCGACCGCGCCATGGAGCGCATCGCCCAGGAGGGGAAAGGAGTTCTCCTCTACATCCGGCAGGAGGGACGCGGGATCGGGCTGGCGAACAAGCTGCGGGCCTACGAGCTGCAGGATCAGGGCTTCGACACGGTGGAGGCGAACGAGAAGCTCGGGTTCAAACCGGATCTGCGCGACTACGGTGTCGGGGCCCAGATCCTGGTGGACCTGGGGGTCTCCAAGCTCCGCCTGATGACCAATAATCCGCGCAAGATCGTGGGGCTGGAGGGCTACGGCCTGCACGTGGTGGAGCGGATCCCGCTGCTGACCAAGCCCACCCCGGCCAATCTGGGGTACCTCACCACCAAGCGGGAGAAGCTGGGGCACCTCATCCAGACGCCCGCCAGCCTGCGCCGGCGGGACCGGCACGCCGGGGACGGCGCGCCGGGAACCGGCCGGGCCAGGCGCTGAGCACCGCCCCCGCGACGGGGCGGACAGGAGGGAACATGCTGCGGACATGGGAAGGGACCCTCGTGGCCAAGGGGCTCACCTTCGGCATCGTGGTGAGCCGGACCAACGAGTTCATCACCGCCCGACTCCTGGAAGGCGCCCTGGACGCCCTCCGGCGCCACGGGGCCGAGGAGGATCAGATCGACGTGGTGAGGGTGCCGGGATCGTTCGAGATCCCGCTGGCGGCGAAGCGCCTGGCCGCCTCGGGCCGCTATGAGGCCATCATCTGCCTGGGGACGGTCATCCGGGGCGCCACCCCGCACTTCGAGTACATCGCAAGCGAGGTGTCCAAGGGCGTGGCGGCCGCGGCCATGGAGACGGGCGTCCCCATATCCTTCGGTGTCCTCACCACGGACTCCATTGAGCAGGCGGTCGAGCGGGCGGGCAGTAAGGGGGGCAACAAGGGCTTCGACGCTGCGTGCTCGGCCATCGAGATGGCCAATCTCTTCCGGGAGCTGAAATAGGGGTCAGGATTCAGGAGCCGGGGGCCCCGACAATTTCGAATTTCGAAATTCGAATTTCGAAATGATTCCAGCCTCCGACCCCCGCGCAAGCCATGGGCAAGCGACGCAAGGGGCGCGAACTCGCCCTCATGATTCTCTACGAGCTGGAATTCCGATCCGGCGAGACGGAGCGGGTCCTGAAGGAATTCTGGCAGGACCACCCTGCGCTGCCGGAGGTCCAGGCGTTCGCCGACAGCCTGGTGCGGGGGACGCTGGAGCACGGCGCCGAGATCGACCGGCTCATCGTGGTGAACGCCGCCCATTGGAGCCTGGCCCGCATCGCCCTGGTGGAGCGGAATATCCTCCGCCTGGCCGCCTACGAGTTACTCCACCGCCATGATATCCCGGAGAAGGTCGCCATCAACGAGGCCATCGAACTCGCCAAGCTCTACGGGAGCCAGGAATCGGGTGCCTTTGTGAACGGCATCCTGGACCAGATCCGCCTGCACCTGCAACCCCACCAGCAGGCCCCTGCCTGAGATGGAGATCCGGGAAACCGGCGATCCCCTCGAGGAGATCGGCGCAGACACCCTGGTGCTGTTCCACCTGGAGGATGAGCCGTCACCTCGCGGCCGCCTGGGTCAGGTGGACTGGATCCTGTGCGGGGCGGTCTCGCGCCTCCGCGCCCGGGGGAAGTTCGCCGGGGAGCGTGGGGCGACCGCCTTGCTCTCGCCCAATGGAAAGCTGAAGGCGGAAAAGGTCCTGGTGGTCGGGCTGGGGCGCCAGGCCGATCTGTCCATGGTCGCCCTCTACCGGCTGTCCTATCAGACGGCGCAAACGATCCTGCATCTCGGCGGCACCCGCGTCGCCCTGGAACCTCCCTTCCGGGCCTTCCCGCGGGAGGCACCGATCCGGATGCAGCAGGCGTTCCTGGAAGGCTTCCTGGCGGAATTGGAGCGGGGCCGGCCCGGGACGCCGTTCAGCATCACCCTCCTCTCCCACCCCAACGGCGGGTGACGGCTGACGGCTACAGGCTGAAGCCCACTCAGATCCGGAAGGGTCGCAGCGTCTCCTCGATCCCCTCAAGCTGCGCCTCGATCTCCTGCAGGTGACCGGACAGCGTCACCGGCGGAACCTGGCCTTTCGCCAGCTCTCCCTGCAGGGCCCCGAGCCGCGCCCGCGCCACGCCCTCCTGCTCGCGGATCCGCGCCAAGGCATCGCGCAGGATCCCCATCGCCTGATCCAGCACCGCTGCCATCCCCTGCAGATCGTCCCCCTCGCGAACGCGGATCGGCGTGGTGAATTCCCCCGCGGCGAGACGCTTGCCGATGGTCTCGAGCCGGTACAGCGGGCCGCCCAGGGCGTGGGAGGCCAAGACGCTCAGGATCGCCGCCAGCAGCATACTCACGAAGAGCGCCGGCCAGAGGCGGCCCCCCAACGTGGACAGGCAGCTCGCCGCCATCGCCTTGTCGAGCTCGGTGGCCCGCCCCGACAGCAGGAGCTGCATGGGGAGGAACGTGAGGACGATGATGGCCAGGCTGCAGATGATCAGGGGCACCAGGGACAGATAGAGGTACTTCCGCTGGATCGGGTGAACGTAGAACCTGCGGTGCCAGATATCGGGTCTCGCCACGTGAGCGCTCCTGATGCGCTGGCGACACCGGTCGACCGAGCGGGAGGTCGCCAGGAGAGAGGGGCCTACTCTTCGAACTTCCTGAAGAGCAGGCTGGCGTTGGTTCCGCCGAAACCGAAGGAGTTGGTCAGCGCGTACCCCACCCGGACGGGCCGCGCCGTGTTGGGGACATAGTCCAGGTCACACTCGGGATCGGGGGTGTCGTAGTTGATGGTGGGCGGCACGATCCCGTGGGCGATGGTGAGGACCGAGATGACCGACTCGATGCCACCCGCGGCCCCCAGCAGGTGGCCCGTCATGGACTTGGTGGAGCTCACGGCCAGGAACCGCGCGCGCGCGCCGAAGATCGCCTTGATGGCCAGGGTCTCGTTCAGGTCCCCCGCGGGGGTAGAGGTCCCATGGGCATTGATGTAATCCACCACGGACGGCGACACCTTGGCGTCCGCCAGTGCCAAGCGCATGGAGCGCACGGCCCCTTCCCCTTCCGGGGCCGGCTGTGTGATGTGATAGGCATCGGCGGACATTCCGTAACCTACCAGCTCGGCGTAGATCCTCGCATCCCGCCGCCGCGCGTGCTCCAGGGTCTCCAGCACCATGATCCCCGCCCCCTCGCCCATGACGAAGCCGTCCCGGTCCTTGTCGAAGGGCCGGCTGGCCCGGGTGGGCTCGTGGTTCCGGGTGGAGAGGGCCTTCATGGCGCAGAACCCCCCGATGGTGAGCGGGGTGATCACTGCCTCGCTTCCCCCCGCCAGCATCACGTCCGCCTCCCCGCGCTGGAGGATCCGGAGGGAGTCCCCGATGGCATGGTTCCCCGTGGCGCACGCCGTGCAGACGCACGAGTTGGGGCCCTTCATCCCGAACCGCATGGAGATCTGCCCCGAGCCCATGTTCGTGATGATGGAGGGGATGAAGAAGGCGCTGATGCGCCCCGGCCCCTTCTCCTGGAGGATCTTGTGCGATTCCTCCAGGGCCGGGATCCCGCCCATGCCCGTGCCCACGAAAACGCCGATCCGCTCCCGGTTCTCGTCGCTGACCTTGAGGCCCGAGTCGTCGTACGCCATCTGGGCGGCGGCGATGGCGTAGTGGATGAAGAGGTCCATCTTGCGGGCCTCTTTCTTCTCGATCCACTGGAGTGGATCGAAGCCCTTGACCTCGCCGGCAATCTGGGTGTCGTGCTTGCTGGCATCGAACCGGGTGATAGGTGCGATGCCCGAGACCCCGTTGACGATGCTCCGCCAGAAGCTCTCGATCCCGATCCCGTTGGGGGCCACCGCCCCTAATCCGGTGACGACGACGCGCACCATGATCGTGCCCTTCTGGGCCGCCCGTCCGGCCCCGTCCCCCGGCACACCTGCCCCCTCTCCGGTCTGGCAATGCGGGCAGGTGGGCTGCCGTTAGTCCTTCTTGTGCTCCCGGATATAGGTGATGGCATCCTGGACGGTGGCGATCTTCTCCGCATCCTCGTCGGGGATCTCGATGCCGAACTCCTCCTCCAAGGCCATCACCAGCTCCACGGTATCCAGGGAGTCCGCCCCGAGGTCATCGATGAATTTCGCCTCAGCCGTCACCTCGGCCTCGTCCACCCCCAACTGGTCAATGATGATCTTCTTGACTTTCTCTTCCGGGGCCGCGCTCACAATACCCTCCTTCTCCCGATGGGTGACCCGCTACGAGGACCACATGCCGCCATTGACGTGGATGACCTGCCCCGTGATGTATGCCGCCCCCTCGGACGCCAGGAAGGCCACCGTGGCGGCCACCTCTGCCGCGGTCCCGAACCGCCCCAGGGGGATCTGAGTCACGTGCGCCTGCTTGATGGCATCGGGAATCCCGGCCGTCATCTCCGTCTCGATGAACCCCGGCGCCACGGCGTTGACGGTGATGTCGCGCGAGGCCACTTCCCTGGCCAGTGCCTTGGTCAGGCCGAGCAGCCCCGCCTTGGCCGCGACGTAGTTTGCCTGGCCGACGTTCCCCATGCTCCCCACCACGGACCCGATGTTGATGATGCGCCCGCCCTGCTTCTGCTTCAACATGGGCCGCAAGGCTGCACGGGCACAGCGAAAGGCGCCGTCGAGGTTCACAGACAGGACCGCGTCCCAGTCTTCGTCCTTCATCCGGAGGATGAGACCATCCCGGGTGATGCCCGCGTTGTTCACCAGGATGTCCAGCCGGCCGAACCGATCCAGGCAGGCCGCCACCAGGCGGTCCGCATCCGCGGAAGCCCCGATGTCCGCTGCCACGGCCAGGGCCTGGCCGCCCCGCGCCTCGATGGTCTTGGCCACCCCCGCCGCGGGCTCCAGGTGACGGGCGCACAGGACGACCGCCGCTCCCTCCTCGGCCAGGCGGTACGCGATCGCCTCTCCAATCCCGCGGGAGCCACCGGTGACCAAGGCGATCTTTCCTGCGAGGCTCATCTTCGTTCGCCTCGGTGGCCTGCGAGGCGCATCTCTCAAATACCGTTCGGCTGTTCGGAGGTTCGGCTGTTCGGTAGTTCGACAGGCCAAGAACGACCGAACCCCCGAACGCTCGAACTGCCGAACGCTTTTCGATCCCTTCTCAGGCCAGGGCCTTCAGCGTGGCTTCCAGGGAGGCCCGATTTTCCACGTTCAAGACCCGGGTCTCGGGGGCGATCCGCCGGATCAGGCCCGAGAGGACCTTGCCGGGACCCACCTCGATAAAGGTCCCCGCGCCCTCTTTCACCAGCCGGGTCACAACGTCTTCCCACCGGACCGGCGTCGTCACCTGTCGAACCAGCGTGTCGGCCACCCGCGCCCCCTCGGTGAGCAGGTCGGCGTCCACGTTCGTCACCAGGGGCACACCGAGGTCCCGAATGCGGATCGTCTGCAGGACCGACGCAAGCCGGCCCGCTGCCGGGGCCATCAGGCTGCAGTGGAAAGGGGCGCTCACCGGCAATGGGAGGGCGCGTTTCGCCCCCTTGGCCTTGGCCAGTTCAACGGCGCGCTGCACGGCCGCCCTCGCCCCGGCGATCACCGTCTGGCCGGGGGCGTTGAGGTTGGCCACCTGAACCACCCCGGCCTCCCGCGCCTCCTCGCACGCCTGGAAGACCAGGGCGCGGTCCAGTCCGAGGATGGCGGCCATGGCGCCCTCGCCAGGCGCAACTGCCTCCTGCATGAACTGGCCGCGGGCCCGGACCGTCCGCACCGCGTCGGCAAAGTCCAGGGCGCCACCCGCCACCAGGGCGGAATACTCGCCCAGGGAATGGCCGGCCACGAAATCGAAGGACGCGCCCGCTGCCAGCAGGGCATCCAGCGCCACGATGCTGGCCGTCAGGATGGCGGGCTGGGTATTGGCCGTGAGCGTGAGTTCCGCCTCCGGGCCCTCGAAGCACAGGCGCCGGAGGTCGAACCCCAGGGCGGCGTTCGCCTGGTCCCAGCGAGGCGAGGTCTCCCCCAGATCCCGTCCCATCCCGACCGCCTGGGAGCCCTGGCCCGGGAAGACGCAGGCGACCCGGCTCACGCGCTCCTCACCAGCGGATCACGGCCGAGGCCCAGGTCAGGCCGCCGCCGAACGCGACCAACAGCAGCAGATCTCCCTCGTGCACCCGCCCCGCCTGCATCGCTTCGTCCAGGGCCAGCGGGATGGACGCCGCCGAGGTGTTGCCGTACTTTTGGATGTTCACGCACACCTTGTCCTCGGACAGGCCCAGTCGCTGCCCCACGGCATTGATGATCCGCAGGTTGGCCTGGTGCGGGACCAGGAGATCCACGTCGCCGATCTCCAGGTGATTGTGCTTCAGGGCCGTGAGGGCGGCATCCTCCATGGCGCGCACCGCGGTCTTGAAGACCTCGTTCCCGTTGCTCATCTGGATGGCGGCCAGCCCTTCGTCCACCAGGCGCTGGGTGATCGGGTGGCGCGAGCCGCCTCCCGGCATCATGAGCTGCGGCCCCTTGGCCCCGTCGGCGAAGAGGTGGGTGGAGAGGATGCCCCGCTCCCCCTCGCAGGCCCGCAGGACCACCGCCCCCGCGCCGTCGCCGAAGAGGACACAGGTATTCCGGTCGCGCCAGTTCACGATCTTGGTCAGGGTCTCCGCCCCCACCAGCAGGATATTCCGCAGGGTCCCGAGCCGGAGCAGCCCGTCGGCCACGGCCAATCCGTAGACGAAGCCGGAGCACGCTGCGGAGACGTCCATGGCCCCGGCCCGCCTGGCGCCCAGCCGATCCTGGAGGACGCAGGCCGTGGAGGGAAAGAACATGTCGGGCGTCACGGTGGCTACCAGGATGATGTCCAGGTCGGCGGGGTCCAGGCCGGCCGCGGCCAGGGCCCGCAGGGCCGCCTGGTAGGCCAGGTCCGAGGTGGCTTCCGCCTCCGTGGTCATCCGCCGTTCGGAGATGCCGGTCCGCGTGCGAATCCACTCGTCGCTGGTGTCCAGCAGCTTCTCCAGGTCGGCGTTCGTGAGCACCTTGGCCGGCGCGTACGATCCGGTCCCGATGATCCTGGCACTCGGCATCGGACGATCGATCCTTCCCCTGTGCGCGGGCCGGCGGGGCGGTCCCACTGGATGCCCGCTAGCCCAGGGCGATCCCCTCGCGAATGTGGGAGATGACCTTGTTGGCCACGCACTCCCCGGCGGCACGGATGGCGTTCTTGATGGCCTTCCCGGTGGAGCGGCCGTGGCTGATGACGCACACCCCGTTCACGCCCAGGAGCGGCGCGCCGCCGTACTCCGACGGGTCCACCCGCCGCTTGAACCGCTTGAAGGCGGGCAGCAGCAGGAGGGAGCCCGCCCGGCCCCGCAGGTCCTTCCCGATCTCTTCCCGGAGCAGGTGGAACATGGTCTCCAGGACGCTCTCCGAGATCTTCAGGGCCACGTTGCCGGCGAACCCGTCGCACACGATCACGTCGGAGGTCCCGTTGAACACATCGCGCCCCTCGACGTTCCCGATGAAGTTGAGGGATCCCTCGTCCTCAAGCTCCTTAAAGGCCTCCCGCGTCAGCTCGTTGCCCTTGGACTCCTCCTCACCGATGCTGAGGAGGCCGACCCGCGGCCGGGGCAGGCCCAGGAAGTCCCGGGCGTACACGTTGCCCATGATGGCGAACTGGACCAGGTGCCGCGCCTTGCAATCCACGTTGGCGCCGACGTCCAGCAGCACCGCGCGTCCCGTGAGGGTCGGCACCACCACGGCGATGGCGGGCCGCTCGACGCCCGGCAAGGGCCCGAGCACCACCAAGGCCGTGGCCATCACCGCACCCGTGTTGCCCGCGCTCACGAAGGCGTCGGCCTCGCCGCGCTTGACCAGCTCCAGCCCGATCCGGATGGAGGAGTGCTTCTTGCGCCGCAGGGCGGCCATGGGGCTCTCCCCCATCTCCACCACCTCCGGCGCATGCCGGACGGTCAGGGGCAGCCCACGGGTGTCGTGCGGGCGGAGGTGGCGCTGCAGCTCATCCTCCACCCCGACGAGGATGACTGTCGCGCCGTGCTGCCGGGCGGCCGTCACGGCGCCCTCGACGTTCACCTCTGGTCCGCGGTCGCCCCCCATGGCATCCAGGGCGACCCGGACGACCTCGGTTCGCTGCATGCTGATCGGCTCACAGGGCGTGTGGGGCCGTGGAACCGTTCCTGCCCCGCGGGGGGTCGCACGCCCGTGGGCCGGGCCGGCCCTCGACGGAGCAGGCACCCCGACGGAAACGGCCCTAGTCCTTCGTCCGCTTCACCACCTCGCGGCCGCGGTAGTATCCGCAGCTCCGGCAGGCGCGATGCGGAAGGGTCATGGCCTGGCAGTGCGGGCAGCGGGCCAAGCCTGCCGCCTGCAGCGCGTCGTGCGCCCGCCGCTTGCGCGTTCGGGCATTACTGTGGCGTCGCTTGGGGAGCGGCATCGGCTCTCCTCTCTCTCTCTCGAAACAGCGTCCAGGGATCAGGCGGCGTCGGCGGATTGGGGCACCCCTCCGGGAGGCGCCTACAGCAACTTCCGCAAGGCCTGCAGCCGCGGGTCCACGCGGGCCTCTGTGCAGTCGCAGGCGGCCTGGTTCAGGTTCGCGCCGCAGCGTGGGCAGAGCCCTCGACAGTCCTCGTGGCAGAGGGGTTGAACGGGAAGGCTGAGCAGGATGTTTTCGCGCAGGAGGTCATCGGTGTAGATCCGCCCCTCCTTCAGGTAGGTCACATCCAGCTCGTCATCGGTGAGCTCGTGCTCCTCCTCTGGCGGGGCCTGCGCGGCGGTCTCGCAGTACAGGTGGAACCGGTCTTCGGCCTGAAAATGAAACGGCTCCAGGCATCGGCTGCAGACCAGCGCGACGCCGCCGCTGAAGAACCCGCTGATCAGCAACCCGCGCCCGGAGCGCCCGACGTGCAGGTCCGCCCGCACGGTGGCCGGCCCGTCCCAGGTGTCCGCCGGCGCGCCGAGGTCCAGCACCTCCTCCGGCAAGACGATGTCCAGCCCATCGGGCGGAATCTGCGAGACTTCAATCAGCATGTCCGGGCGATCTGTCCGGGAAACCTGCGCAAAAGCGGGCGTAGTATACTGAGGGCCCCTGGGGGTGTCAAGGGAAAAGCCCCCATTCGGCGCAGCCCGGCGGGACCGAAACGCCAAGCCGGACGGGGAGTTGCAGCCGCGGGGCTCCCGTGGCTGCGGGCCATGCCCGCCGCTCGGCCGGGGCCGGGATTCTCGATGAGCGGACCGAGCACGTCGGGCCTAGGGGAACAGTTCCAGGGCAGTGAAGAAATAGGGGATCTCGTACGCCGCCGACTCCGGCGAATCGGAGCCATGGACCACGTTCTGCTCGATGCTGGTGGCCAGGTCCCGGCGGATGGTGCCCGGCTCGGCCTTCGCCGGATCCGTCGCCCCCATCAACTGGCGCACGCGAGCGATGGCCTCCGGTCCCTCCAGGACCATGGCCACTGTTGGGCCCGAGGACATGAACTGCGTGAGGCTGACGAAGAACGGCCGTTCCCGGTGAACCTGGTAGAACCCCTCGGCGTCCCGCCGCTCCAGGCTGACCATCTTGAGGGCCCGGATCGTGAGCCCGGCCGCTTCGAAGCGGCGGATCACCTCACCCACCTGCTTGCGGCGAACCGCATCAGGCTTCACCATCACCAGCGTCCGCTGCATCATCCTCTCCTCCCGGTCTCCTCCCGCTGCCCGCAATGCGGCGCCTGAGACGCAAAGGAGACCACCTGATCGCTCCCGGGTGGTCTCCTTTCAGTGGCTGTACTGGACACGGGGCCTGGCCCCATGTCACCGATTCCGGAATCGCCTATCTGGATCTCGACTTCGCGATGGATCGGCCTTTTCCGCGAGCCGCGGGACGCCTGGCCGCGCCCTTTCTGTTCCTCGCCGCTCCGGCCGACACCCGCCTGCGGGGAGTCCGCCGCCCGGCCGGCACCGCAGGGAGCACGCGCGCCACCGCCTGGCCCATCTCTGCCGGACTCTGTACCACCGTGATGCCGGCCTTCCGCAGGGCCGCCATCTTCTCGGCCGCCGTGCCGGTCCCCCCGGAGATGATGGCCCCCGCGTGCCCCATTCGCCGCCCCGGCGGCGCGGTCTGCCCGCAGATGAAGCCGATCACCGGCTTGGTGACATGGGCCTTCACGAAGGCGGCCGCGTCCTCTTCGGCGGTACCCCCGATCTCGCCGATCATCAGGATGGCATCGGTCTCGGGATCCGCCTGGAACAGGCGCAGGGCGTCCACGAAGCTCATTCCGATGATGGGATCGCCGCCGATCCCCACGCAGGTGGACTGGCCGATCCCCCGCGCGGTGAGCTGGCCCACCGCCTCGTAGGTCAGGGTCCCGCTCCGCGAGACGACGCCGATTCGCCCGGGCGAATGGATGTGCCCAGGCATGATGCCGACCTTGGCCTTCCCCGGGGAGATGATCCCCGGGCAGTTCGGCCCGATGAGGCGCGCGTCCCGTCCCTGCAGGACGCGGGCGACCCGCACCATGTCCAGGGTGGGAATGCCCTCGGTGATGCAGACGATCAGGCGGACCCCCGCATCGGCCGCCTCCAGGACGGCATCGGCGGCGAAGGCGGGGGGCACGAAGATCAGCGAGGTGTTGGCCCCCTCCTTGGCCACCGCGTCCGTCACCGTGTCGAAGACCGGGATGCCCTCGTGGAGGATCCCGCCCTTCCCCGGCGTGACCCCCGCCACGACCTTCGTCCCGTACTCGCGGCAGGCCAGGGCGTGAAACGTCCCTTCTTTCCCCGTGACGCCTTGCACCACCACGCGTGTGCTCTTCTCCACCAGGATGCTCATGCCGACTCCATCGCTACAGGCGGAAACTGGAAATTGGAAGCTGGAAACTGGGTGCAGACCTCGGGCCAACTTCCAACTTCCAGTTTCCAATTTCCGTTTTCCAGCTTCCGGTTCAGGCCCCCCGGGCCGCCCGGACGGTCTTCTCCGCGCCGTCCTTCATCCCTTGCGCCGTGATGAAATTGAGCCTCGACTCGCGGAGCATCCGCTGGCCCAGCTCGACGTTGGTGCCCTCCATCCGGATCACGATGGGCAACCTGACGCCGAGTGCCCGGACCGCCCTGATGACCCCCTCGGCCAGGCGGTCGCAGCGCAGGATGCCCCCGAAGATGTTGATGAACACGGCCCGGACATTGGTGTCGGAGATCAGGATGCGGAAGGCGTTCTCGATCTGCTCGGCGCTGGCGCCGCCCCCCACGTCCAGGAAGTTGGCCGGCTCGCCCCCGGCCAGCTTGATGATGTCCATGGTCGCCATGGCCAGGCCGGCCCCGTTGACCATGCACCCGACGGTGCCGTCCAGCTTGATGTAGTTTAGGTTGTACTTCGACGCCTCGACCTCCAGGGGCGATTCCTCGTCCAGGTCGCGCAGGGCCTGGATCTCGGGGTGCCGGGACAGCGCATTGTCGTCGAAGGTCATCTTCGCATCCAGGGCCAGCAGGCGGCCGTCCCCTGTGATGACCAGCGGGTTGATCTCGGCCAGGGAGCAGTCCTTGGCCTCGAAGGCCTGGTACAGCTTGGTCACGAACTCGCCAGCCGCTTTCAGGAGATCCCCCTTGAGCCCCAGCCCGTATCCCAGCTTCCGCGTGTGGTAGCCCCGGACCCCCGTGGCCGGATCCACGTGGGCCTTCACGATGGCCTCGGGGCGGGTCCGGGCGACTTCCTCGATCTCCATCCCGCCCGCGCTGCTGGCCATGAGCACCGGCAGCCCGGCCGTGCGGTCGATCACGATCCCCAGGTACAGCTCCTGGCGGATGGCCATCCCTTCCTCCACCAGGACGCGCTTGACCAGCTGGCCCTCGGGCCCGGTCTGGTGGGTCTTCAGCATCATCCCCAGGATCTGGGACGCGGCCTGCTCCGCCTCTTGCGCAGATCTCGCCAGCTTGACGCCGCCCCCCTTCCCGCGACCGCCGGCGTGGATCTGGGCCTTGACCACCACGGTCCCACCCAGTTCCTGGGCGATCCCTCCGGCCGCGGACGCGGTGGTGGCGACCCGGCCGCGGGGCACGGGCACGCCGAACTCGGCCAGGATCGTCTTCGCCTGGTACTCGTGAATTTTCATCCGGCCTCCGCAGGAACAGAGGGCACGGGCCGGCTGCTGCCGTCCCGTCGGCCCGAGCATCCTGAAACAATCAGCCGCCGAACAGGCGCTTCAGCACGTAGGCGGTCGTCTCCCGACCCATGGCGGCGATGGACTCGGTCAGCGGGATCTCCTTGGGGCAGGCGTGCACGCAGTTCTGGGCGTTGCCGCAGTCCTGGAGGCCGCCCTCGCCCATGAGGGCCTCCAGCCGCTCCCGCGCGTGCATCTTGCCCGTCGGGTGCATGTTGAAGAGCCGCACCTGCGAGATGGCGGCGGCGCCGATGAACTTAGACGTGGGGGTGACCTGGGGGCAGACCTCCAGGCAGCAGCCGCAGGTCATGCAGCGGGCCAAGCTGTAGGCCCCAGCCTGCATGTTGGGATCCACCCGCGGCCCGGGCCCCAGGTTGTAGGTCCCGTCAATCGGGATCCAGGCATGCATCCGCTTCAGGGCATCGAACATTCGCCGCCGATCCACCACCAGGTCCCGCACCAGCGGGAACTTGGTCATCGGCTCCAGCGCGATGGGCTGCTCGAGGTGATCGATGAGGGCACTGCATGCCTGGCGGACCTTGCCATTGATGATCATGCTGCACGCGCCGCAGACCTCCTCCAGGCAGTTGGCGTCCCAGACGGGGGGCGTGGTCTTCTGCCCTTGCACCGTGTAGGGATGCCGCCGGACTTCCATGAGGGCCGAGATAATGTTCGTGTTCGGCTTGTAGGGAATGCTGAACTCCTCCCAGCGGGCGGCCACGTTCGGCCCGTCCTGCCGCTTGATCTTCAGCTCGATCGTGTTCTTCGCCATGCGTGCCTCGCCTCCTGCAGGAGGTAACAGGGCCGGGACGCGGGAGCCCGTGGGCCTCGCCGCACCCTGACAGAGTTAGTACTTGCGGGCCTCGGGTTTGAGGAGCGAGATGTCCACCGGGGCATACCGGAACTCCGGCCCACTGGGCGTCCAGGTGGCCAGGGTCGTCTTCAGCCACGCCCCGTCGTTCCGCTCCGGGAAGTCGGGCTTGTAGTGGGAGCCGCGGCTCTCGTCCCGGCGCAGGGCCCCCAGGGTGATCACGCGGGCCAGCTCCAGCATGTTCCAGAGCTGCCGGGTGAAGGAGACGGCCTGGTTGGCCCACGTGGACGCGTCGTGGATGTCGATGCACTTCCACCGGTCCATGAACGCGAGGATGGCGTTGTCCGCGGCCTGGAGCTTGTCGTTGTACCGCACCACCGCCACGTTGTCCGTCATCACCTCGCCCAGCTCCTGATGCAGGACGAAGGGATTCTCAGTCCCGGAGAGGGCGGAGATCCGGCCGCACGCCTCCTCCTGGCGCTTCCGCTCGGCCTCGAAGACGGAGGCGGGCACCGCGTCGCACGACCGCTCCAGGCCCTTGGCGTAGCTCACCATGGCCGGGCCGGCCAGCATCCCGCCGTAGAAGCAGGAGAGGAGCGAGTTGGCCCCCAGACGGTTGGCCCCGTGGTACTCGTAGTCCACCTCGCCCGCGGCGAAGAGGCCCGGGATGTTGGTCTGGTGGTTTCGGGGACTGCCCGCGACGATATTGCCGCTCCCGTCCGCCTCGTAGTCGATCCACAGGCCTCCCATGGAGTAGTGGATGCTCGGGAAGACCTTCATGGGGACCTTGCGCGGGTCGTCCCCCACGAACTTCTCGTAGATCTCCAGGATGCCGCCCAGCTTCCGGTTCAGGGTTTCGGCCGGGATGTGGCTGAGGTCCAGGTAGACCATGTCCTTGCCATCCACGCCGAGCTTCAGAACGCGGCAGACGTGGTATATCTCGCGCGTGGCGATGTCTCGGGGGACGAGGTTCTTGTACCTGGGGTACTTCTCCTCCAGGAAGTACCAGGGTTTCCCATCGCGCGGAACCCACATGCGGCCCCCCTCGGCCCGGGCCGACTCGCTCATGAGGCGATGCTTGTCCTCGCCCGGGATGGCCGTGGGATGGACCTGGATGAACTCCCCGTTGGCATGGATGGCCCCCTGCTGGTAGACGGCCGAGGCCGCCGACCCGGTGCAGACCATGGACAGCGTGCTCTTGCCGTAGATGACGCCGTTTCCACCCGTGGCCAGGCAGACCGCGTCGGCCGGGAAGACGCGGATCTCCATGGTTCGGAGGTCCTGGGCCGCGATCCCCCGGCAGGCCCCCTCGGAATCCTTCACGATGGAGAGGAACTCCCAGTACTCGTACTTCTCCACGAGCTCTTCGGCCTCGTACTTCCGGACCTGCTCGTCCAGGGCGTAGAGAAGTTGCTGCCCCGTCGTGGCCCCGGCGAAGGCCGTTCGAGAATACAGCGTACCCCCGAAGCCCCGGAAGTCTAACAGTCCCTCGGGCGTCCGGTTGAAAGGCACCCCCATGCGATCCAACAGGTAGACGATCCCCGGCGCCGCCTCGCACATCCCCTTCGCCAGCGGTTGGTTGGCCAGGAAATCGCCGCCCTTGACGGTCTCGTAGAAATGGATCTGGGGGCTGTCCCCCTCCCCCTTGGTGTTCACGGACGCGTTGATCCCTCCCTGGGCACAGACCGAGTGGGAACGCTTCACCGGCACGAAGGAGAAGATCTGGACCGGGATCCCGGCCTCGGCGATCTTGATGACCGCCATCAGGCCGGCCAGGCCGCCCCCCACCACGATGGTCTTCGGCCGCGCAGCCATAATGCGATTCCCCCTACTTGAAGGAAAAGAGGATGTGGATGCCCACGGCGCTCATCGCCGCAAACACGACCAGGCTGGCATAGGTCATGGCCTGCTGGGCCTTGGCGCTGACGGTGAGTCCCCACTTGTAGGCGAAGTTGAACAGCCCGTGGGCGAAGTGGTAACACGCGCACAGGATCCCGACGATGTAGACCGCCTTCTCGTACGTCGGGGCCAAGTAGCGGGCCATGTAGGCGTAATCCACGTGCTGCCCGAAGAAGACCGCCTGCACCCGGGTGTTCCAGACGTGGTAGCTGATGTAGACCAGCAGGATGATCCCGGTGATCCGCTGGAGCAGGTAGGCCACGTTGTGGTAGCGCGCGCCCAGTCCCTGGGCCGGGTGGAAGGCATCCCCGCCGGCGGTGATGAACAGGCCGTAGATCCCGTGAAACAGGAGGGGGCCGAAGACCAGTCCGATCTCCAGCACCGGAAGGTAGGGCATGCCCAGGAGAAACTCCACGTAGCGGTTGTAGGCCTCGGGCCCGCGAGTGGCGAAGGCGTTGCCGAAGAAGTGCTCCAGCAGAAACACGCCGATGGGGAAGATGCCGGCCAACGAGTGGAGCCGGCGGAGATAGAACTGCCAGACGGCTGGAGTGGCCATGCGCGTTCCTCACCTGTGAATTTCGGCCCCGCCCGAGCGGAGGGGCGCGGTTGAACGTTCACCGTTGAACGTTCAACGTTACTTCGAGGAAGGGCGGCGGCCGGCCTTTCGGCGAAACCCGACGATCGCGCCGAGCCGGCCCCCGCCCCGACCGGCTTACGAGGATTTCTTCGGCTTGAGCGGGGGCTTGGCCCCCGGCTTGGCCGAGGCCTTGGCCTCGGCCGCCTTGACCTTTTCCTCGAGGGCCTGCTTTTCCTGGGTCAGATCCTCGAACTGCTTCTTCAGGGCATCCGTGTCCGCCTTCAGGCTGGTCACCTGCCCCTTGAGGTCCATGTTCTCCTTCTGCAGGGTGGCCACCTGGGACTTGAGTTGCTCGTTTTCCTTCTTGATCTCCTGGCCGCAGCCCGTGACGACCAGCGCCACGAGCAACGCCAGGCCCAGGGTCATGCTGCGGTACGCGTTTCGCATTCCGATCCTGCCTCCTTTCTTCTGTGGCCGACAGGGAAATCCGGGTACCCTCTGGGTGGGGACAGCGAACCGGAGAGCCGCCTGTCGCTGTCCCTGTCGCTCTCGTTACAGCTTCGTTTCCGTTGCCGTCTTCTTCACGCTCTCCAAGCTCTTCAACACCAGCGCCCGCTCCTCATCGGACAGCTTGACCTCCAGCACGCGCTCCACG
>METI01000253.1:0-14242 GCA_001771285.1 candidate division NC10 bacterium RIFCSPLOWO2_12_FULL_66_18 | reverse complement strand
CTCCAGCACGCGCTCCACGCCCCCGGCACCGATCACCACCGGGACCCCGAAGTAGTAGCCGTGGATCCCGTACTCCCCCTCCAGGTAGGCGGCGCAAGGCAGGACCCGCTTCTTGTCCCGGAGGTACGACTCGGCCATGGCGATGGCCGCGGCGGCCGGCGCGTAGTAGGCGCTCCCGGTCTTGTAGAGGGCGACCAACTCGCCCCCGCCCTTCCGCGTCCGATCCACGATGGCGTCGATCCGGTCCTTGGGCAATAGCTCCGTGACGGGGATGCCACCCACTGTGCAGCAACGGGTGAGCGGCACCATGTCGTCGCCGTGGCCCCCCAGGACGAAGGCCTGGACGTCCTCCACCGAGACGTGGAGCTCCATGGCCACGAAGGCGCGGAAGCGCGCCGAATCCAGGATCCCGGCCATGCCCACGACCCGCTGCTTGGGAAACCCGGTGAGCTGCTTGAACGCGTAGACCATGGCATCCAGGGGGTTGGAGACCACGATGCAGAAGGCCTGGGGGCAGGTGCGCTTCAGATTGCTGGCGACGTCCGTGATGATCTTGACGTTGGTGCCCAGCAGGTCCTCGCGGCTCATCCCCGGCTTCCGCGGAATCCCCGCGGTGATGATGCAGACGTCGGCGCCCGCCACCTCGTCGTAGGAGCTGGTGCCGGTCAGCCCCGCATCGTACCCCTCGACGGGCAAGAGTTGCGCGATGTCCAGGGCCTTGCCCTTGGCCATCCCCTCGGCCGCCGGGATGTCGAAGAGGACGACGTCGCCCAGCTCCTTCTCCGCCGCCAGCAGGGCCAGGTTGCCTCCCAGTTGACCCGCGCCGATGAGGGCGATTTTCTTGCGTGCCATGTCCTGCCTCCTTCCCCCCTCCCCCGATGACGTCACATGCGATCGATGATGGCGTTGGCGAACGCGGAGCACTTCACCTCGCGCGCCCCCTCCATCAGCCGGGCGAAGTCGTACGTCACGATCTTGTCGCCGATGGTCGCGGATATCGCCTCGGAGATCTTGTTGGCCGCCTCCACCCAGCCCAGATGCTCCAGCATCATGGCGCCCGAGAGGATCACGGAGCCCGGGTTCACCTTGTCCTGGCCGGCGTACTTGGGGGCGGTGCCGTGGGTGGCCTCGAAGATCGCGTGGCCGCTGTCGTAATTGATGTTGCCGCCCGGGGCGATGCCGATGCCGCCCACCTGGGCCGCCAGGGCGTCGGAGATGAAGTCGCCGTTCAGGTTCAGGGTGGCGATGACGTCGTATTCGGCCGGCCGGGTCAGGATCTGCTGCAGGAAGGCGTCGGCGATGACGTCCTTGACCAGAAGCTTCCCCCCGGGATTGCCCCCGCAGTCGTCCCAGCCCACCGCCACGTCCTTGAACTCCTCCGTCACCAGCTCGTAGCCCCACTTGCGGAAGGCGCCTTCGGTGTACTTCATGATGTTGCCCTTGTGGACCAGGGTGACGTTCTTGCGCTTGTGCTGCAACGCGTAGCGGATGGCGGCGCGCACCAGCCGCTTGGTCCCCTCGGCCGACACGGGCTTGATCCCGATCCCGGAGGTCTTGGGGAAGCGGATCTTCTTGACCTTCATCTCCTTCTGCAGGAAGGCGATGATCTTCTTGGCCTCGGGCGTCCCCGCCTCCCACTCGATCCCGGCGTAGATGTCCTCGGTGTTCTCGCGGAAGACCACCATGTCCACCAGCTCGGGGTGCTTCACCGGGGAAGGAACCCCCTTGAACCAGCGCACCGGTCGGAGACAGACGTACAGGTCCAGGATTTGCCGCAACGCCACGTTGATGGATCGGAACCCGCCCCCCACCGGGGTGGTCAGCGGCCCCTTGATGGCCACCCGGTACTTCTGGATGACCTTCAGCGTGTCGTCGGGGAGCCAGATCTCCTTCCCGTAGACGCGGTTAGCCTTCTCCACGGCGTACACCTCGAACCAGGCGATCCGCTTGGCCCCGCCGTAGGTCTTGGCCACCGCCGCGTCCAGGACCCGCCGGGAGGCCGGCCAGATGTCCACCCCCGTCCCGTCCCCCTCGATGAAGGGAATGATGGGGTTGTCGGGCACGACCATCTTCTTGCCCCGCAGGGTGATGGCCTTGCCGTCCTTGGGCGGACTGAGTTTCACCTTTGTCGCCATGATTGCGTCCCCCTCTTCCTCATGAGTCGAGTCTGGCGGGAATCGGAGAGCGGTTCCTGTGGCGGAATTGTGGTAGCACAGGGGTCTGGAGGTGTCAAGGTCAATCCCCGGATTTTCCGCACGGTTGTGGCGGCCAGCGGAACTCAGGACGTCACCCGAACGTCTGGAAAAACGAACATTGGAGCGGTTAGCCCGGATTATTCACGAACAGCGCTGTGAATTCTCCGACTCAAATGACCAATGACCAATTTCCAATGACCAATGATGGTGGGCGCGCACAGCGCGCCGTCAAGGGGCGTCACGGGAATACCATCCGCAATTGGTCATTGGCCATTGGGATTTGGTCATTCCCCGCGATTATTCGCGAACATGTTCGCGAATAATCCGGGCTAGGTGAAACGCCGGCGCCAGAGGGAGGCCATCTGGGGGAGCGCCTTCCCGCGCTCGTCGTACGCCGCCGCCAGTTCCACCTCCCAGCCCTCGCGGCGGAGCCGCGCCGCCATCTGGTCACAGTCCCGGGCGGGAACGCCGCGCGGGGCCTGGCCCGGCCGGAACGCGTTCGTGACGAATTCAAACCCCTGATCCAAGAATTCGGCGATCCGGGGGTCGGCAGTTCGCAGGAGGGTCATGTAGCTCTCACGACTCATGCCATCCCCGCTTAGGATCACCCAAAAAATTCCGCCCCCGCCCCCTGATTTGAATCAACTGCGTTCATTTACCGGGGTCAACCCAGCGGTTTCCCCATCGGACCATTAGCGTTCATTTGCGTTCATTTGCGGTTGCGTTGCTCTTCCTAGAAACCAAACACCATCCGCAGCCAGGGCAGCGCGAAGTAGATGACGAAGGCCACCGCGGCCGTCACCATCATGCCGTGGAGTTCGTGCGCCTTGCCCCGGATCAGCTTGATGAAGGCGTAGGTCACGAAGCCCGCCCCGATTCCGTTCGTGATGCTGTAGGTGAAGGGCATCACCACCAGGGTCATGAGGGCCGGGAAACCCTCCTCGAAGTCCTTGAAGGGGATGTCCTTCACGATGCTGCACATCAGGTAGCCGACAACGATCAGGGCAGCCGCGGTTGCCTGGGGGGGGACCACCCCGGCCACGGGGGAGAAGAACAGCGCCAGGAAGAACAAGAGTCCGGTGACGACCGAGGTGAGCCCGCTCCGGCCCCCTTCAGAGACGCCGGCGGCGCTCTCGATGTAGGTGGTGGCGGAGCTGGCCGAGGAGAACCCGCCGAAAGCGGCCGCCAGCGAGTCCACCAGCAGGATGCGGTTCAGCCGGGGGAGCTTGCCCTTCTCGTCCAACCAGCCCGCCTCCCCGGCGATGCCGATCACCGTCCCCATGGTGTCGAAGAAATCGGCCAGCATGATGGAGAAGATGGTCAGGGCGGCCGCCATGGCGCCGGCCCGCCAGAAGATCGAGACGTCCAGACCCCGACCGAAGGTAGAGAAGTCCGGCCAGGCCAGGATCCTGGAGGGAACCACGGCCACCCCGGGGAGGGTGAAGGCAGTGTAGCCGCTCGCGGCATTCACCACGATGGCCACGAGCGTCGTCAGCAGGATCCCGATCAGGAGCGCCCCCTTGACCCGGAGCGCCATGAGGGCGACCGTCAGAAACAACCCGATGAGGGTGACCAGGACCGGAAGCGACTTCAAATCGCCCAGGGTGACGGGCACCCCAGGCGGTCCCGGTTTGACCAGCCCGCCCGAGAAGAGGCCGATGAAGAGGATGAACAGGCCGATCCCCACGCCGATGGCCCGTTTGAGGGAGAGGGGGATAGCGTCCATGACCGCCTCGCGGAACCCGGTGAGGACCAGGATCGTGATGATGACCCCCTCGAGGAAGATGACCCCCATGGCTGCCGACCAGGGCAGCTTCATTCCCACGATGAGCTGGAACGCCACCACCGCGTTCAGCCCCATGCCCGAGGCCACCGCGAAGGGATAATTCGATGCGAGGCCCATCAGCATGGTCATGGCGCCCGCCACCAGGCAGGTGGCGGCCAGCGTCGGGGCAAAGCCGGGACCCAGACCCTGCAATTCTTTGATGCCGGAGAAATTCAGGATGGCTGGATTCACGAAGATGATGTAGGCCATGACCATGAAGGTCGTGACCCCCGCCAGGATTTCGGTCCCGACGGTCGTGCCCTTTGCCCGCAGGTCGAACCATCGCTCCAGCATAGCGACCTCCTAGGGAAATGGTCACGCGCTCTCGGAGATCTGGTCCGCTACTCGGATCGCCCCCTCCGCCACGTTGCAGACCAGGCGTCCCGGGTAGGTCCACTCCCCCACGGCGAAGAGACCCGGCCGCCCCAGCCGGTGGGGCAGCCCCCGCTCGCCCAGCCAATCGCGAGTGTCCACCGAATACCGCACGGCCGCCGATGGGCGACCCCATGCCTCTGCCAGGGCGGCGGGCGTCAACAGCCGGTGAAAGACCATTGCGCTTGCGACGCCCGGCACGATCTGGTCCACCGCCTCCAGCAGGTCGGACGCCATGGCGTCGTCCTCGCACCCGGCCCGACGCACGACAAAGCGCCCAACGGTCAGACACCGAATCCCGCCGGGCGCTTGCCCCTCGTCCCCCGCCGGAGCCGTCCGGATGAAGACCAGGTTCTCCTCCCGGGCCGGGCGCTGGGGATCCCCGACGACGAAGCAGTGCCCAGAAAGTTCCGACGGCAGCAGGGCTTCCGGCACGGCCAAAAGCATCGCCTGGGCGACCTGTACTGGGTGCCACGGCCCATCCACGGCGCGACGGCGCCGGAACCATCCGCGACGGGGAGGCAGCAGCGTCCCGGTGAGGACGTCCGGCGGGACGTTGGCCACCACCCAGCGAGCCCGGATCGTCTCGCCGCCCTCCGTCACCACGCCCGCGACCCGGTGGCCGTCCACGAGAATCCGGGCGACCGGTGTCTCCAGGCGCAACTGCCCTCCATCCTGCTGGAACCGTCCGACCAAGGCCTCCACCACCGCCGCCATTCCCCCGGCGACGGCCACGACGCCCTGGCGCACCCGTTGAAGGGCGACGGCCGCCTCCAGGGTCGAGCATTCGTCGGCATCCCGCAGGAGAAGGTACCCCAGGCCCGCCTCCAGCACCCGCTGGCTCGCCTGGCCGAGGCCGTGGCGGAGCATGGTCACGCGGAAGGACGTGGCCATGCTCCGCTTCAACATCCCGCCCGGGTGCGTCGTTGCGGGCGAGGCCGGCCCCATCGTCACGACACGCCAGACCCGGAGGCGATTCCCCCAGCCCTCGGGGGGCAGCGGCGGCACCTCGCGGAGCGCGCGCTCCCGCTCCGCCGCCAGGTCCTCCAGTTCCGACCACAGCGCCCGCCAGCCCGCCTCCTCGTCAGGGAACTCGCGGCGAATCTCGCGCCACCACGCCGCAGGCGTGGCCCACAGGCTGATGCGATGCTGAGGCAGCGCCACCTGGAAGGCGGGATCACATTCCTTGGTGGAAAGGCTGATGCCCAGACGCTGGCACAGCGTGGCGAGTGGGCCGCCCGGACCGAACCCGGGCAAGAGCGTCGCCCCGATGTCAAACCGGAGGCCGTCGATGGCCAGGCTCTGGCAGACCCCGCCTGCCACGGGCGCGCGATCCACGAGGATCACCGACCGCCCCGCCTTGGCCAGCAGGCAGGCCGTCGCCAGCCCGCCCATCCCCGCCCCCACCACGGCGACGTCGTAGCCCTGGGTGCTCATCGCCATCCTCCCAGTGCTACGCCATGCGCGGGGTGTGTGTGCATCGTGCAATGTGCTCGCATGACAGATCGGGAGATGTGTTCCATCACGAGCGGCCGCGGATCACCAGGCGGATCGGCGTCCCGCGAAAACCGTAGGCCTGGCGCAGGCAATTCTCCAGGTAGCGCAGATAGGAAAAATGCAGGCCGCGGGCCGCCGTAGCGAAGCAGAGGAATCTGGGCGGCTTGATGCCCACTTGCGTCGCATACCGGATATGCACCGGGCGGCCCCGTTCGGCGGGCGGCGGGCGGCGGGTCACCGCCTCCTGGATGACGGTGTTCAGTTCCGGCGTGGGGATCCGGCGTTCGCGCTCCGCCGCCACCGCGTCAATCAGTCGAAACAGGTGCATCACGCGATCCCCTGTCAGCGCGGAGACGAAGGCGATCGGCGCGAAGGCAAGATACTTGAATTTCTCCTGCAGGGCAAGGCGGTACTCTCTCTCGGCGTCCCCCTCTCCGGCCCGACGATCCCACTTGTTGACCACCAGGATGCTGGCGCAGCCCGCCTCGAGCGCCTCGCCGGCAATCTTGGTGTCCTGCTCCGCGGCCCCTTCGACCCCATCCAGCAGGATCAGGGCCACGTCCGCCCGACGCACGGCCGCCAGCGCGCGCGAGACGCTGTACCGCTCCACCGATCGGCCGATGCGCCCCTTGGCCCGGATCCCGGCCGTGTCCACCAGGATGTAGTCCCGCCCCCGATAGCTGAACCGTGTGTCCACGGCGTCCCGGGTCGTCCCCGGCTCCGGGCTGACCAGCACCCGGTCCGCCCCCAGGATCCGATTGACGAGGGAGGACTTCCCCACGTTGGGACGGCCGATCACCGCCACCGTGATCGCGTCCGCCTCTTGCGGCGGAGGCTCCGACTCCAGCACCTTCGAGGCCACCGCATCCAGCAGTTCCCCGATCCCCTGCCCCTGCTCAGCGGAGACCGAGAACACCGGGGAGAATCCCAGGCGGTGGAACTCGGCCGTCAAGGCCTCCTGGCTGACGGCATCCACCTTGTTGACGACGAGCAGGATGGGGCACCGCGCGAATTTGCGCAGCAACCCCGCGACTTCCGCATCGGCGGGCGTGAGCCCCTCCTTGCCATCCACCAGGAGCAGGATCGCATCCGCTTCGGCTACCGCCTGCCTTGCCTGGGCGCGCACGAGGGCCATGATCCCGGTGGCGTGGGGCTCGTAGCCGCCCGTGTCCACCAGGATGAAGCGCCGCCCGCGCCAGTCGAACTCTCCGTACAGGCGGTCGCGCGTGACGCCGGGCGTGTCATCCACAATGGCCCGCCGCCCGCGGAGCAGCCGGTTGAACAGCGTGGACTTCCCGACGTTCGGCCGGCCCACGATGGCGATGATGGGGACAGACACGCTCGATCTCCTTTCCCTGCTGACTTGTATCACAGGACGGCCCGCTCGACCACCCCTGAACCACGACAGGACACTTGAACCGCCAAGACGCCAAGCGCGCCAAGGGTTCTCATCTTCAGCTTCAGACGAAGAGAGGCTCGAGACCAGACAGGGGAATTCTTGGGATGGCTCCGGTGTATTGTTGAGAACTGACCTGCCCAGGGGCCCTTGGCGAACCTGGCGGGGGAATATTCGAGGGTAGCTATCGGAGGGAATTCGTGAAGCGGATCAGCCGGCCAGCGGCGTGAACCAGAAGGCGGCGATGAGGAGGAAGACAAAAGCGGTCGCGACGGCGACCTCGGACCAGCCCAGGCGGCGGAGGCTGAGGCGGGTCTCTCCTCGGCAGAGGCCTGAGGCGGCGCGCCACAGGGCGGGCGCAAAGGCCAGCAGGACCGGCCACGGGATGACGCGCACCAGAATGAGCGCAGGGACCACCACGACCAGAAGCCCATGGTAGAGCACACACGGCCAGAGGGCCGGATTGGACGCCGTGGTCCCCCCCTTCCGCTCGACGACCAACCCCTGGACCCGCATCCGGACGTAGAAGACCCCGCTGGCGAAGAAGAGAAACAGGAGCAGCCATAACAGGGCGCCGACCCGCTGGACCTCCCCCACTGCCACGGCGTGCGCGGCGGCCCCGACCATGGTCAATCCCGCAGTCCCCACGAGTTCACCGATCAGGGTCCGGTCGTCCCGTTCGCGGACCAGGAACGCTCGCAGGAGCAGGAAGAAAGTAGCCCCCATCCCAAAGGGAAGGAGGAAGCTCATCCGGAAGATCACCCAGAGCGGGGACAGGGTTGCCGCGGCCGCGGCCCCGTACACAAGGAACCAGGCGAGGGCGTGTCGCTGTCGTTCCGATTGGCCCGGGCCGATGGCCGGCCGCGCCAGGATGGCCAGGGGAGCATTGGCAAAGGCGATCGCGGTGACGCCCAGGAGGAAGAGAACCACCGGAAGCGTCACCTGTCCGGCCACGCCCACGCCCGCCACGAAGGCCCCGTAGAGGACCGCCCAGGCCCCATGTTCCTTTGGCACGATCGGCCGACCCATGACCATGTCCTTCGTAATCAAAGCGTCTGCCATGTCGTCTCACCTCCCCTGAAAAAGGGTCGCGCCCGAGGTGACCGGCGCTTGTCTCCTTTTTATAACGGCAAGCGCCCTCTCGGTATGACACACATCATGGCGGCCGCGATCAATCGCCGCATCGCACTCCTCCTCTAATGTGATGTCGGGGTCAGGGGATGTCTTCCTGGTAGGCAGTACCACCGCACCAGCCAAGCGACCTGGCCAGGCCCTGGAAATAGCAGACCGGCGGGACAAGGTCGGGGGCTTCATTCGGAAGAAACCTGGCTCGGGTCTCGTGAAAGGAGATGCAGGTCCGGCAGAAGCGGTGAACCGTCTCAGCTTCGCTGTTGCCGGACGATTCGGCGCTCAGTCCAAGAGCCCCCAGAGGTTGCACAGACTGCTCCGCCCTCAGGTAAACCGGCTGCCTTCTGTTGAATCCCGTGGATCGCGATTCAGGGCTTGCCGGCCTTCGTGCGTCGCGAGACGCGGCGCGCGACGCGCAGGCCGACCTTCACGCCGTGGCGGAGTGCCTTGGCCTCGATGGCGGCCCGGCGCATCGCTTCGCGTCCCTTGGCCACTACCGTCGGCGCCATGGTCTCCAGCTCGGCTGCCCGGCCCTTGAGCTGATTCAGGAACGCCTGCCCGGCTGCCACGGCGCGCTCCAGCCCCTCGAGTGCGGTCCGGCCGGCGCCCCGCACGCCCTCGGCCTCCCGTTCCACCTCGGTGAGGAGCTTTCCGAGTTTCTCCTGCGCCTCGCCGGTGGCGCGCTCGGCCCTGCCCCGCAGGATCATGAGCTGCCCCTCGAGGCGCTTCACGTGTCCTTCATACTCGCGCAGCTTGCCCAGCACCTGCCGTCGAAACCCGCGCATCTCCATGGTCGCCATGTGTGCCTCCGCTTGCCGACGTCATGTGGCTCGCTTACGGGGCCTCCCCCGTCAGGATGATGCTCACCTGGCCCGTTCGGTTCACCCGCTCGTATCCAAGCAGGAACTGCTGCAACACCTCGCCGCTCCCCCCGCTGCCTCCGAGGGTGATCGGCTGCCCGCTCTGCACCACCACCTCCGTGGCGGCCTCCACCAGCTCGATCGTGCCGGACCCATCGTCGCTGCGATAGCTGATCTGTGGCGTGATCTTCAGGCGGATCCGCTTGTTGGGAAGAATCGTGGGGCGGACGACGAGGGCCGTCCCGACCTGCCGGAGGATCACGACCGCCGTGAGGTAATTGTGCGCGAGCGCGTACTGCTGGAACCACACGACTTCGGGAATCTGCTCCGCGACGGTGAGGTGCCCCTCGCCTCCATCCTGAACGAGGAGGAAGGAACCGACGCTCCGCCGAACCGTCCGTTGCGACTCCTGGATCTGCACCCGGGCCGATCCCGTGACGCCCTTGGGTTCCACCTGGATGATCGTCCCGCCCGGTCCGGTTCCTTGCGTGGTGATGCCGCCCTGGGTGCTCTGGCTGACCTGGCGGAACTCCACCGTGACCTTCACGTGCCCGGGTGGAGGGGGAATCAGGCTGGTCTGGGCACCCGCCCACTCCCCTCCTCCCACCACGAACCAAGCACCAACCAGGACGACTACAGCACGTCGCATTCTTGCCCTCGTTCCAAAGCGGCATGTCGTATCCGAATGCAGCATAAGTGGATGGGTCTCGGTTGTCAACGGGCCAACGGATATCGAAATGCCGCAGGGACCCTCTCCCCAGTTCAGGGGAGAGGGCGAAAGGTGAGGGGGTGATGCTAGAGCCCAAGCGCTTTGGGTATCTCGTCCAGCCGGGCGACGGTGAAGTCCGGCGTGATTCCCATCTCATCCAGCGGCGCCTTGGCGCGGTTGCACCAGACCACCTGGAAACCGAAGGCCTTGGCACCGATGACGTCGAACGAGTTGGAGGAGACGAAAGCAATCGTTTCCTTGGCTAGCCCGAGTGCTTTGGGTGCGAGGTCATACACGGCGGGGTTCGGCTTGTAGGTCTTGGGCGTGTCCACGCTGAGGACGTGCTGAAGGTAGGGGTGTAAGCCGCTGCTCTGGACGGCAGCCTGAAGCATCCGAGGAGACCCGTTCGAGAGGATGGCCAGGGGAAAGCGCGGGTGAAGAGTCTTGAGGGTCTCGGAAACCTCCGGAAATGCCTGAAGGCTGAGATACGCCGCCATGAACCGGTTCACCTGCTCTTCGGAGGCCGCTATCTTCAGACGCTTCAGGGCAAATCGGAGGGCAGAGCCGGTGACCTCCCAGAAATCCTCGTACCGGCCCATGAGGGCCCGGAGCCAGGTATATTCCAGTTGCTTCGCCCGCCACTCCCGGCTCAGCGCCTCGGGGTCGGACGTCACCTCCCGGCAGGCGGCCACCACGGAATGTACGTCGAAGAGCGTGCCGTAGGCGTCGAAGACGAAGGCCCGGATGTCCGGCATCGGGGGCTCCTCTCGCCCGGGTCAGGCCCGCAGGCCAATGCCCGACCCCGATCGACTCCCCAATCGCCCTCCACTCTCGAGGGATTCCATGAGAGACGTGGCGCTACCGGGTGCTGGCGTAGTACTCCACTCGGCGTTCCAGAGAGGCGATCGCCTCGGACACCAGGTAGGCGAAGAGGAACACGAGGATGACGAGGGACCAGAACTCCTCCATCAGGAAGTGTTTCGAGTAGAGCTCGAACAGCTCGCCCACACCGATGATCGCGACCAGGAGCTGGCCGATCACCACCCCCTTCACGCCGCGAATGGCCGCCAGACGGACCCCGGTCAGGATCTCGGGCAGGGCGCTGAGCGCCAGGACCTTGGTGTGGATCTGGAGCCTCCGCGCGCCGAAGGAGCGGGCCATCTCCACCAGCGACCGGTTGGCGTTCCTCACCCCCACCTGGGTGTCGAGGATGATGACGAAGACGGCGAAGAGGAACACCGTCACGACCACCGTCGTCTCGCCGATCCCGATCACCCCCATCAGGATGGGCACCAGCGCAGAAATGGGCGCACTCACGAAGATGTTGACCCACATCCCGAGGACTCTTCCGATGCCCTCCACCCGTGCCATCAGCACCCCGACCGGAATGCCCAGCACCAGCGCCAGCCCCATCCCGATCGCGAAAGACCGCAACGAGATCCCGGCCGCCTTCATGAACTTCTCGCTGGGCAGGATGGTGATCCCCGCCATGACGATCCGGGAGACGGGCGGGACGATGGTCGAGAGCCTCGCGCGTCCCACCAACTCCCACACGATGAACCAGAACGCGAGGGAGAACCCCACCGGGATTCGCCTGCCGAACAGCCTCATGGGGCTCCCATTTCAGGCGACGTACCGCCTCAGGATCTGCCAGATCTCGTCCACGGCATCCAGGTAGTTCTTGTCGCGGCGAATCTCGTCGGCGCTCCGCTGGCCGCGCGCGATGTTGGGTTGGATGATCTTCGACACCGTCCCCGGCCGCGGCGACAGGAGGACGATCCGGTCCGAGAGGTAGGCCGCCTCTTCGATGCTGTGCGTCACGAAGATCACCGTCTTCTGCTTGCGCCGGAGCAGGTCCAGCAGCTCCTCCTGGAACTTCCGCCGGGTCTGCTCGTCCACCGAGGAGAACGGCTCGTCCATCAAGATGATATCGGCATCCACGGCCAGGGCCCGGGCCAGCCCGACCCGCTGGCGCATCCCCCCGGAAAGCTGGTGCGGGTAAGTGGATTCGAAGCCGGCGAGGCCAACCTCGACGATCTGCTGTCGGGCGATCTCCTCCCGCTCTGCCGTGGGTACGCCGCGAAGCTCCAGGCCGAAGGCGACGTTCCGGAGCACCGTGGCCCACGGGAGCAGGGCGAAGTCCTGGAAGACGAAGGCCCGCTCCGGCCCCGGGCCCTCCACCTTCCTCCCCTTGACCCACACCTCCCCCGTCGTCGCTGGGATCAACCCGCCGATGATCTTGAGGAGGGTCGTCTTCCCGCATCCGCTCGGCCCGAGGAGCGTGCTCAGCTTGCCGCTGGGGAAGCCCAGGCTGACGTCCACGAGCGCCTGCACGCGGCCCTCGTACGTCTTCCCGACCCCTGCGACCTCGACGATCGCGTCTGCCGACATCACGAGGAGCCTCGCAGCTCGGGGGGAAACAGCCGCCGCTCCAGCCGCTCGAGCCCGTGGATGGTCAGGCTGGCGATCAGGATGATCGAGGCCACCGCGGCGAACATCTCGGGGTAATCGGCCACGGAACTGTGGTAGGTGATCAGGTCGCCGATTCCCGTCGGGGTGATCAACAGCTCCGCGATCACCACGCCGATGAATCCCATCGCCAGGCCCAGCCGGAGCCCCGCGAAGATCAGCGCCCCGGCATGGGGGAGGATGATCTTCACCACCTCCTGGGACCGGGTCCCCAGGAAGGCGCGGCACATCTGGATCAACGACGGGTTGGTGTTGCGGATCCCCTTGTAGGAGTTCATCACGACCACCGGCGCCGCCAGGAAGACGACGGCCAGCACCTTCGCGGTGAGCCCGATCCCGTAGATATAGGTGATCAGCGGGATGATCGCCGCCATGGGCGCCGCCTGGAGGATGATGAAGACGGGGAGCGTGAACCACTCAACGGCGCGGGAGAGCCCCATCCCGATCCCGAACCCGATGCCGGCGATGCCGCACAGGATCACCCCGATGACGAGCGGCTGGAGGGTCGACAGATAGGCCTTGGGCAGGCTGCCGTCCGCCAGCATGCGGAGCAGCGCCAGAACCGTCTGGCTGAACGGCGGGAAGGCCACGCTGATCGGCCAGCGCCCGGCAATCTCCCAGCAGCCGAACACCAGGGCAAACGAGACCAGATGCCAGAGGACCCGCGGGTTTTCAGGCCGGTGTGTTCTGGGCACGAGCGTATTCGAGCACAGGCGAGTTTTCAGCAGGGGGGACGTCGACTCCCCCTAGTCTTTAGTTTCCGACCTTGGTCAGCGCGGCCTTCAACGGGGCCAGGTGCCAGAAGTCCTCGACCTTCAAGTTCTCGCCCTTGAGCTGGCCGGAGAGACGGAAGAATTCCAGGTCATTCTTGGCCGCCCGCTCCCCGCCGCCGTCATTGGGGAACACGCCATTCTTAACCGCCTCCTGGAAGAAGGGAAGGATCTCGTTCTCCAGCTTGGGAGGCAGGTCCTTCAACAGCCCGAGCTTCTTGCGCTCGTCCAGGACGCTGCTCGGGTTCGCGTTGATCTGCCGCGACACCTTGATCAGCTCTTCCAGGAAGATGGCGACGGCGGCCTGATGCTTCTCCAGGTAGTCCCTCGTGGCAAAGAGCGCCTCGTCGCTGGCCTTCACCTGGCCCAGCGGCAGGATCAGGAACTTATCCGGCGCTTCCTTCATGACGTAGTTTTTGTTCGTCGCGTCCAGGATCGAGGCCTTGATGGTCCCCTTCAGCAATCCCAGCGCGCGTACCTCGGAGCCGGGGACATAGCTCACGTTCTTGTACTTGATCCCCTGCTCCTTGGCCATCAGGTTCATGATCGCCTCGGTTCCCGAGCCGCGGGCGTGCACCACGACATCCTGGCCGTCCAGGTCCTTCCAGCCCTTGTAGTGCTCCTTGTTGACGATGGGGAAGAACTGAAGCGCCATGAGCTGGTAGAAGAAGCGGATGGGGACGCTCACCTTCTGGAGGGCCGCATACGGCGTCCCCTGGCCGACGTCGGCCTGGCCGTTGATGACGGCCTGGGTAGCGATCTCCTCGCTCTTGAACGCAGTGATCTCGACATCCACGTCGCGCGCCTTCGCCCGCTCCACGGCGATGAGGAGCGGCAGCTCGTCCACCGAGATCACGTCGCCCAGGGCATACCGGATCTTCGTCCGGGCCTGCGCCAGGGCATCACCGGTGGGGATCCCAACCAACAGGGACGCCAGAAGAACACTGCTCAGGGAAATCTTGGTCCTGGCAAGCATCTCGTCCTCCTTTCTCTCCACGCTCACGCACGGAATGCCAACAGG
>METI01000252.1:21299-23040 GCA_001771285.1 candidate division NC10 bacterium RIFCSPLOWO2_12_FULL_66_18 | reverse complement strand
TCATCGCCACCTCGGTCTTCGCCTTTGTGGTCGTCTGGAACGATTACCTGTTCGCGCGGATCCTCCTGACGGACCAGCTCCTGCTGACCATGCCGGTCGGCCTCCAGAACATCTACGAGTCCACCATTGTCGATTGGGGGCTTCTGATGTCGGGTGCAGTCATCGTGACGATTCCCGCGATCATCTTTTTCCTGATCGTTCAACGGTTCCTGATCCAAGGCTGGGGAATGGGCGCGGTGAAGGGATGAGAAGGGGACGGCAGCCCGCGCGCGGGCCCCGGACCGCGAAGACCCTCCAACCGACAATCGGGGATGTCGCCCGACGCGCCGGCGTCTCGCGGGCGACGGTCTCTCGGGTCCTCAACGAGTATCCCCACGTCCGTCCCCAGGTGCGTACCGACGTCCAGCGCGCGATCCGCGCGCTGCGGTACCGCCCCGATCAGGTGGCCCGCAGCCTGGCCCGCCGCGAGACCAAGACGCTGGGCCTGGTGGTGGCCGACATCACCAACCCCTTCTACGCCGAGACCGCCCGGGCGATCGTGGAGACGGCCCGCGGGCACGGCTACAACGTCATCCTGTGCAACACCGACAATCTCCATCGCCTCCAGGAAGAATACGTCGAGGTCCTGCGGCAGCGGCGAGTGGACGGAATCATCTTCGGGTCCGTCTTCCTGGATGACCCCGTGGTGGAGGCGCTCGTCGAGGCCGGCTACCCGTGCGTCATGTACAATCGCCGCCTGCGCTCGGGCCGGGGCAACTACATCGTCTTGGACAACGCCAGCGCCAGCCATGACCTCACCCGCCACCTGCTCGACCTGGGACACCGCCACATCGGGTTCATCACGGGCCTCCGGGACTTGTCCACGGCTTCCGAGCGGCTGCGGGGATATCGGGCCGCTTTGCGCGCGGCCGGGCTTCCCGCGGATTCCAGGCTCATGCGGCCGGGGGCTTTCAAGGCCGAGATGGCCCAGCGCGCGGCGCAGGAGCTGTTGAAGCTGCCGCGCCGGCCCACGGCCATCATGGCGGGCAACGACTTGATGGCTCTCGGAGTGATGCAGGCGGCGGGCGACCTGGGCCTCAGGGTCCCCGAGGATCTGGCCGTGGTGGGATTCGACGACATCGAGATTGCCGCCCATCGGCAGATCCAGCTCACGACCATGGCCCAGCAGAAGGCGGAGATGGGGCGGATGGCAGTGGTCTGGATGCTAGAAATCATTCGGGACCCGCGACGCTACAGGCGCGAGCCGCTGCAGCAGATCCTGACCCCCACCTTGGTTGTCCGGCGCACGTGTGGCGCCCTGTTGAGAGGAGACAAGTCGGGTGATCGCAGGGCCACGGTGCCCAGACCGGGCCGGAGAGCGGGGCGATCGGGGGAGGGTAAGGCGTTGCGGGTTCCCTCCAGCAGGAAGGAGAAGCGATGACGCTGCGCACGGTGGACGCAGACGTCCTGGTCATCGGCGGCGGAGGCATCGCGGGGCGGGCCGCCATCGAGGCGTCCCGGCAGGGCGCCCGCGTGGCCATAGTCATGAAGGGCACGTTCGGCAAGAGCGGCGCCAGTGCCTTCAAGGTGGCGGAGGCGGCCGGGTACAACGTGGCCGACGGGCTGGTGGACCCCGCCGATACTCCCGAGGAGCACTACCAGGACATCCTGGCCGCGGCCGCGGGGACGTGTGACGAACGGCTGGCTCGCATCGTGGCGGAGGAGGCAGCGGCATCACTGCGGGAGCTGGAGCGGCTGGGCG
>METI01000252.1:0-21274 GCA_001771285.1 candidate division NC10 bacterium RIFCSPLOWO2_12_FULL_66_18 | reverse complement strand
GGAAAGCGATCCTGGCCCTGGGCCTGCCGGTCTACGAGGACACCACGGTCACCTCGCTCCTGGTGCAGGACGGCACCTGCGTCGGGGCGGTGGGTCTCGATTTCCAGGGGGACCTGGTGGTCTTCCGGGCAGGTGCGACGGTGCTGGGCACGGGGGGCGCCGGCCGGCTTTTCCTGCTCAATCTGAACCCAGCCGACATCACGGGGGACGGCTACGCCATGGGGTACCGGGCGGGGGCCGAGCTGGTCAACATGGAGTTCATGCAGGCCGGCCTGGGGATTGTCCAGCCGGTGCGCAACATCCTCAACGCCTGGGTCTGGGCGTTGCGCCCCACGCTCTCCAACGCGCGGAATGAGCATTTCCTGGAACGCTATCTGCCCCCGGGGACGAGCGCCGAACAGTGCATGGACGCCCGTTCCGGCCACTATCCCTTCAGCACCTACGACGGGTCCCAGTTCATCGACATCGGCATTCAGCAGGAGCTGCGGGCAGGGCGCGGCACCTCCCATACCGGCGTCTCCCTGGACTTCACGCGGACGCGGGAAGCGGACATTCCCGACACGCAGCGAGGCCGGGATGCCCGGCGCATGTGGGGGATCACCCGGGAGTGGATCAAGGTGAACCGCGGGGTGGATATCGCGGAGCAGCCCATCCAGGTGGCCTGCTTCGGGCACGCCATCAACGGCGGGCTGCGCATCGACCCCTGCGCCGAGTCTACGGTGGCGTGCCTGTTTGCCGGGGGCGAATCGGCAGGCGGGCCGCACGGGGCGGACCGGCTGGGGGGAAACATGATCCTGACCTGCCAGGTCTTCGGGAAGCGGGCCGGGCAGAGCGCCGCACGGCGGGCCCGGGACCGGGGGCTGCCTCTCGTGCGCGCGGAACTGGTGACCGCAGAGGGAGAACGGTTGGCCGGCCTGCGGGCGCGGCGGGGTTCGCTTCGGCCAGCCCGGCTCAAACGCCAGCTTCAGGAGTGCATGTGGCGCCACGTCCTGGTGGTGCGGAGCGGAGAGAGCTTGCGCACGTGCCTGGGCGAGATTGCGCGGCTGCGGGACCAGATGAAGGATCTGGGTGTCGAGGGACCGGGAGAACTCGTGGACGCCTTGGAGGTGGACAACCTGCTCACCGTGGCCGAGATCATGGCCCTCGCCGCCCTCCTGCGGACGGAGTCGCGGGGAAGCCACTACCGGGAGGACCATCCCCAGCGTGACGACGCGCGCTGGCAGACGAGCATCGTCACCCGACAAACAGGCGGACTGTTGGAGCAGTACACGGTCCGCTTGCCCAGGGTAGCGGTCCCCGCCTAGCGCCCTCTGCAGAGATTCGTTCGCTATCGCCCCCGGGGATGCCCCTGTGGACACGGGGTCCGCGCCAGCACCCTGCGAATGGCGGGCGCGCGGGAGCCGTGAAGGGGTGGGGATCTCCCAATCACAGGAGGGACGCGAGAGTGGGAGGGAGACAGAAACCGATCCTGACGGCCGAGGAGGCCGCAGAACTCATTTCCAGCGGGGCGGTGGTGACGGTGAGCAGCTCCGCGGCCCAACTCGTACCGGACAACATCCTGGGGGGCATCGAGGCGCGCTTCCTGGCCTCGGGAGAGCCCCGAGACCTGACCGTCGTCTTTCCGGTAGCGGTGGGGGACTCGTTCGGGACCGTGGGGCTGGATCATCTGGCCCACCCGGGCCTGATCAAGCGCCTCATCGGGGGCTCCTACGTGAACGCGCCGGCCTCGGCCCCGTCGCCCAAGATCTACGCCATGATCCATGCTGACCAGGTCGAGGCCTACAACCTCCCCCTGGGCGTCCTCATGCACCTGCATCGCGACATCGCCGCCAGGAAACCGGGGACAATCACGCAGATCGGGCTGGGGACGTTCGTCGATCCGCGGGATCAGGGTGGACGCATGAACCGGGTCACCCCCCCGGACTTGCTAGAGGTGGTGCATCTCCTGGGGAAGGAGTGGCTGCTCTATCGGGCCTTCCCCATCGACGTCGCCATCATCCGGGGAACGACGGCCGATACTCACGGCAACCTGACGCTCGAGCACGAGGGCGTCGTCCTGGCCGTGTTGGCCCAGGCCATGGCGGCCCACAACTCCGGGGGGAAGGTCATCGCCCAGGTGAAACGCGTGGCCGCGCCGGGAACGCTATCCCCCCACATGGTCAAGGTCCCCGGGATTCTCGTGGACGCGATCGTCGTGGATCCGGAACAGCGCCAGAACACTGGCATCGCCTACGACCCGGCCATCAGCGGCGAGATCCGGACGGCTACCTACCCGGTGGAGCCTCTCTCCCTCAGTCCCGAGAAGGTCATCGCACGCCGGGCCCTGCGCCAGCTCCAGTCTGGCGATATCGTGAACCTGGGCTTCGGCATCTCATCCCTGGTTCCCCAAATCGCGCTGGAGGAGGGGGTGTTCGATCAACTCAACTTCACGGTGGAACAGGGGGCCATCGGCGGCCTCCCCCTCAGCGGGTTTGCCTTCGGGGCCTCCCACAACCCGGAGGCCATCATTGATTCGGCCGCCCAGTTCGACCTGATTGATGGAGGGGGGATCACAGCAGGGTGCCTGTCGTTTGCCGAGGTGGACGGCCAGGGCAACGTGAACGTCAGTCGCCTCACCGCCCAGCCCCACGTTCTGGCCGGGGCGGGCGGCTTCATCAACATCGCCCAGGGTACGCGGAAGATCCTCTATTGCGGGACGTTGACCGCCGGCGGCCTGGACATCCAAGTGGGGGACGGCCGGGTCCGGATCGCCCGGGAGGGACGGTTCCCCAAGTTCGTGGCCCGCACGCAGCACGTCACCTTCAATGGTCCCCTGGCGGCCAAGCAGGGCCAGGAGGTGTGGTACATCACGGAGCGGGGTGTCTTCCGCCTCACGACGGATGGTCTGCTGCTCACCGAGGTGGCCCCGGGCGTGGACGTGGAAAAGGAGATACGGGCAAGGGTTGGGTTTCCCCTCCGTGTGGCGCAGGACCTTCGTCTCATGGACCCGCGGCTCTTCCATGCGGATCGGATGGGGCTTGCCGCAGAGTGGCAGGGCCAGGCCTGAGGCATGGCGAAAGGACGGACCCTGGAACTACAAGTTCACCGGACCGATCCTGATCGGAGATACCATTCGGATCCGGGTGAAGATCGCCAGCAAGCGGGAGACCAAGAAGCAGGATCGCGGCATCGTGGTGGAGTACGTCACCATGGTCAATCAGCGGGGGGAGGTGATCCAGGAGGGAGAACACGGCCTGATGGTCCTGCGGAAGGCAAGCGCCTGAATCCAGGTTTTCGGTCGTCAGGGGGCACGCATGAATTTCGAAATGACCGATGCGCAGCGGATGATTCGCGATATGGTGCGGGAGTTTGCGGAGAAAGAGATTCGCCCGCGAGCGGCGGAGATCGACCAGACCGACGAGTTTCCGCAGGATCTCTACCGGCGGATGGCGGAACTGGGCATCCTGGGGATGACCCTCTCGCCCGAGTACGGCGGCTCCGGCGCCGATACGGTGAGCTGGGCCATCGCACAGGAGGAGATGGCCCGGGCTTCGGTGGTGGTGGCGGATATCCAGTTGCTTAACAAGCTCATGCAGGACATGATCCTGAGGAACGGGACGGAGGCCCAGAAAGGCAAGTACCTGCCCGCCATGGGACGGGGGGAGAAGATCTGCGTCATCGCCCAGACGGAACCGGGGACCGGCTCTGACGTGGCCGGCATCCAGACCACGGCCCGGCTCGAGCGCGAGGGGTACGTCCTGAATGGCACCAAGCGGTTCATCACCTGCGCCATGGTCTGCGACCTGGCGGTGGTGGTGGCAACGGTGGACAAGGCCAAGGGGCGCCAGGGCATCACCCTGTTCCTGGTGGAGAAGGGAACCCCGGGCTTCTCCCCCGGGTCCAAGGAGCGCCTGATGGGCGTCCGGGGCATGGGAACGGGGGAGCTGGTCTTCGACAACTGCTGGATTCCCCGCGAGAATCTCCTGGGAGGGGAGTGCGAGGGATTCAAGCGGGCCATGATGTCACTGGACACCGGCCGCATCGGCATCGGCTGCCAGGCGGTGGGTCTGGCGCAGGCCGCCATGGAGGAGGCCATCCGGTACGCCAGGCAGCGCACCGCCTTCGGACAGCCCATCGCAAGCAATCAGGGAATCCAGTTCATGCTGGCGGAGATGTCGGCCGGAATCGAGGCGGCCAGACTCCGCCTCCGCCATGCGGCCTTCCTGAAGGATCAAGGACGGCCCATCATCCGGGAGGCGGCCGAGGCCAAGCTGCTGGCGTCGGAGCTGGTGGTACGGGTGACGAAAGACGCCCTCCAGATCCACGGGGCCTACGGGTACAGCAAGGACTTCCCCATCGAGCGCATGTACCGAGAGGCAAAGGTGTACCAGATCTGGGAGGGGACGAGCGAGATCCAGCGCATGGTAATCGCCCGCCAGTTGCTGAAAGAGTACGGAGGATAGGGAAGAGAATCTCAAGACAATGCAACCGCAGATGAACGCAAATAAACGCAAATCGCCCTATCCGGATAAGTCGGAAACGGAAAGAGACCTGGCTCGTGTGATCTGGGCATCTTTCGCGTCGCTTCCGCGACACCGTTGGACTTTTCGCAAGGCTCATGAGTGAGCCATGGGAGGAGGCATGAACTATACCGGGAAGGTAGCGCTGGTTGCTGGTGGGGGGTCAGGGATCGGCCGGGCCACGTGCGAGCTCTTCGCGGAACGGGGCGGCGCCGTGGTGGTGGCTGACCTGAACGAGGCGGGAACAAAGGTCACTGTGGAGGCCGTCGCCGCAAAAGGTGGCAGAGCCGAGGCCATCCGCTGCGACGTCACCCGCTGGGACGATGCGCAGGCGGCGGTTGAGACCGCCCGGCGAGTCTTCGGGCGATTGGATGTCCTGGTCAACTGCGCCGGCATCCTTCGGATCAAGCGGCTCGAGGACATGTCTGAGGCGGAGTGGAACGAGGTCCTGCAGGTCAACCTGACCGGCGCCTTCCTGCTGACCAAGGCGGCGATGCGATCCATGCGGCAGCAGGGGGGAGGATCCATCGTGCACATCGCCTCCCGGATGGCCATCCGGGTGAAGGAAGAGCACGGGGCGTATGCCGCATCCAAGGCGGGGATTCTCCAGTTGACCGCGATGGCCGCGCTGGAAGGCGCGCCGCACGGCATCCGGGTCAACTGCGTCTGCCCGGGATTCATTGACACGCCCATGGTGTGGGGGTCGGGGTCGAAGGAGGAGGTGGAGGCCCAGTTCGCCGGCTGGGCCAAGGTGTGTCCGCTGGGCCGCGCCGGCCGCCCCGACGAGGTCGCCCGGGCCATGCTGTTCCTGGCCTCCGATGAAGCGTCGTTCATCACGGGAATGGCCCTGCCCGTGGACGGCGGTCGCATCATTCTCTGAATCCAACCATGCAATGCCGGACCGCTTACTCTGCTTCCGAGGAACATAGACGCGAAACGCCGAAGAACCTTGACACGTCAGCCCTTTGCGGCTAGACTGCGCCGGATTTTTCGCCGGCGAGGGGGGCATGACGCGCAGTCGCAACCGCAAGAACGGAACGCTTTTTTATGAGCTCCACTGCATCTCCTGCGGCAAGGTGGTCCGGGAGACGGAGAGCAGCACCCGCTGCCCGGTCTGTCGCCGGCCGCTGAACGTCCGCTATGACTACGACTACATCCGCTCCCGCCTGAACCGCTACTCCCTGCGCACCTCACCGGTCAAGGCCCTCAAGTACCTCGACTTCTACCCGCTCCTCAACCTCGACCTGGTGGTCTCGATGGACGAGGGTGGGACGCCCCTGTACCGCTGCACGCGGCTGGCGGAGCGGATCGGCCTCCGCCACCTGTACATCAAGAACGAGGGGGCGAACCCGACGGGGGTGTTCAAGGATCGCGGCAGCCTGGTGGAACTCACCAAGGCCAAGGAACAGGGAGCCAAGGCGGTGTGCGTGGCCTCGACGGGGAACATGGCCGCCTCTGTGGCCGCCTATGCCTCCCTCGCCGGCCTGCCGTGTTACGTCCTGGTCCCGGAGGGGACCGCCATCGGCAAGATGGCCCAGGCCCTGTCCTACGGTGCGCGCGTCATCCAGGTGCGCGGGACCTACACCGACGCCGCCCGCCTGGCCGAGGAGACCAGCGAGCGCCATGGGTTCTACCTGGCCGGAGATTACGCCTTCCGGGTCGAGGGGCAGAAGTCTCAGGCCTTCGAGATCATCGAGCAACTGGACTGGCAGGCGCCCGCCGTGGTCATCGTTCCTATGGGGTGCGGGACCAACATGGCGGCCCTCTGGAAGGGCTTCAAGGAATTCTACGAGCTGGGCTTCACTGACCGCCTGCCCCGCATGATCGGGGTGCAGCCGGATGGCTGTGCTCCCATCGTGGCCGCCTTCCTGCAAGGCGCCGACCAGGTGGCGGCGGTGGAGAAGCCGTTCACCGTGTGCACCGCGGTGGCGGCCGGCGATCCGGTGGACGGGCTCAAGGCCCTGGCCGCCCTGCGGGAATCGGGCGGATGCGGAGTCATCCTGACGGATGCCGAGATCCTGGAGGCGCAGCAGCAACTGGCGCATCTGGAGAGCATCTTCGTGGAGCCGGCCGGGGCCATCCCCATCGCCACCCTGCCGTTCCTGCTGACCTCGGGGCGCATCCGCCCAGACGAGGTGGTCGTCTGCCTGGCCACGGGGAACGGGCTGAAGGATCCCAAGGCTGCCCTGCGCGTCCTGCCGTCACCCGCCACCATCGAGCCCACCATGGCCGAGGTGGACAAGTTCCTCAAGCTCCGCTTGTACGAAATCCGCGCCGCGGCAGCCAAGGACGGAGGCCGCAGCATCTTCAGCGAGGTTCCCTCCCAGCAGAAGGTGGCCGAGACCGTTCGGCAGGAGCTGGGAGTGAAGCTGACGGCCGACTACGCCCATCGGGTGACGGCCCTGGTGGCCGACTTCGTCAAGAAGGGAAAGGTCATCACCAAAGCCGACCTGCAGTACATCGTGGAGAACGTCCTCAAGGCCCGCCAGGAGCAACGGCCCATTCTTGAGGTTGAGGATTTCCAGGTCACGACCTCGATGAAGGGGAAGGCGGAGGCCAAGGTCTGGATCACCTTCGACGGCGAGCAGGTGAGCGCGGCCGCCACGGGCGTCGGCCCGGTGGATGCCGTGGTGAACGCCCTGAAGACCGCGGCCGAGAGCCGGGGGAAACTCTTCTTCGACCTCGTGGACTTCCAGGTCGAGATCAACTCGCCCGGGACGGATGCCTCGGTGGAGACGACCATCACGATGAAGGACACCAAGAACAACCGCGTGGTGGCGACCGGCACATCGCCGGACATCATCGTTGCTTCGGTGAACGCCTTCGTCGATGGGTACAACGTGCTCTGGTCGAGGCAGAAGGAGTAGGGAGAGCCCCGAGCCGAGAGCCGCGAGTCGAGACGCACTGAACGCGAGAGCGCGCGGGGCGTGCCGGAAGACGTGGGGCCGGGACGGCAGTTCCCGGCTTTCGTGTTTCCTGGGGAGGATGGGGAGCTGGTTCTGGCGCCCTTGGCGCCTGCCTGCCGGCAGGCAGGCCTTGGCGGTTCAATTTCTGGTCTTGAGTCGCAGGAACCGTCGGGCGGAGGCCGGACGGTGCCGTTCCAGGTCCCCCCGGAGCGGACATCGGGCACAGCGGGGGATGGGTCGGCAGAAGTCCTTGCCTACGGCCACCAGCAGCGCATGGTATTCGTTGTACAGCGCGGTATCCGGGGGAAGATTCTTCATGAAGAGTGCCTGCACCGCATCGTATGTGGCATCCGGCCGGATCAGGCCGTGGCGGCCGAGGATGCGGCGGGTATAGGCATCCACCACGAAGACCGGCACGCCGCCCGCATACAGCAGGATGGAGTCCGCCGTCTCTGGCCCGATTCCGGACACGGCCAGCAGCTCTTCCCGCAGGATTGAGGGGCGTCGCGTGAACATCCGCGAGAGGTTGAGCGCGTAGCGGGCCCGCAGGAAGCTGAGGAACCGTTTGACGCGCCCAGCCTTTGTCTTATAATATCCCGAGGGCCGGATCAGCCGCGCCAATTTGGGCGCGGGAAGCGCCGCCAGTGCCTCCGGCGTCAGGACGCGCGCCCGGCGGAGGTTGGCGATGGCCCGGGCGACATTCGTCCAGGCCGTATTCTGGGTCAGGATGGCCCCGACGATCACCTCGCATCGGGTCCGGCCCGGCCACCAGCCCTGAGGTCCGAGGGCGTGCAGCATGGCTCGGTGCATGGCGCAGAGCCGGGCAGACAGAGGACCCGAGTTCCGCTCGGGGCGTGAACGAAGGTGTGTACGGATCGGCATGGGAGCGGACTCTTGCGCGATCCGGCAGGAAAGTCAAGACGGAAACGGGACGAACCAGCGGACGCTAACCCGAAAAATTCACGAACGGACCTGTGAATTCTCCGGATCCAATGACCAATGACCAATTTCCAATGACCAATGATGGTGGGCGCGCACAGCGCGCCGTCAAGGAGCATCACGGAGATACCATCCGCGCTTGGTCATTCGTCATTGGGATTTGGTCATTCCCGCGATTATTCGCGAACGTGTTCGCGAATAATCCGGGCTAACAGGAGCACCCGAGGACGGAATGCTCAAGATTCTGGCGGTCGATTGGGGGCGAGCCACCCTGGGCCTGGCGGTGAGCGATGATCTTGGCCTCACCGCCCAGGGACTGACCAGTCTCCCCCGGATCAGCGAGACGAAGGATGTGGAGGCCATCGGCGCCTTCGTCCGCGAGTTGGGGATCGAGGCCATCGTGGTGGGACTGCCCAAGAACATGGATGGAAGCCTGGGACCGTCGGCCGAGGCGGCCCAGACGTTCGCCCGGGCCCTGCACGACCGGCTGGACATCCCGATTCATCTGTGGGACGAGCGCCTCACCACCCTGGCCGCTGAGCGCACGCTGGTGAGCGCAGGGGTGCGCCGCCGCGCGCGCCGCGCCGTCGTGGATCAGGTGGCGGCGACGATGATCCTTCAGGGCTTTCTGGATCGTCAGCGCGCCGTGGCCGAGCGGGGAGATTCCTAGCGGATGGCGGCGAGTCTTCCCATCCGATTCCGAGGGCTGAGCGCCATCCTCCTCGCCCTGGCCCTGACTGCCGTCGGAGTCCGCACCTACCTCCAGTCCGATGGGGACCGCCTTCTCGGGACGGGGGCGGGTCCCGGCACCATCGTCTACATCAAGCCCAAGACAGGCGTCCAGGAGATCGCCCAGACCCTGCGGGAGGCCGGCATCATCCAGAGCCGCTGGGCCTTCCTGGCCCTGGCCTACCTCCAGGGGTCCCTCACGCGTTTGCAGGCCGGCGAGTATGAATTTAGCCCCGGCATGTCCCTCCTGGAGATCCTGCGGAAGCTCGAGGCGGGCCGGGTCATCACGCATCAGGTCGCCATCCCCGAGGGGTTCACGGCGCAGGATATCGCCCGGCTGCTCGCCGGAGAGCGGCTGGTGGATGCGGAGCGCTTCATGGCCCTGGCGAAGGACCCCCAACTCGTCGAGAGCCTGGCTGTCCCCGGTGACACCCTGGAAGGCTACCTCTTTCCCGACACCTACAGGCTCACCCGGGGGATGGGCGAGGAGGAGATCCTCCGGATCATGGTCGCCCGCTTCCATCAGGCGCTCCCGAAGGACTTCGACCTTCAGGCCGAGCGTCTGGGGCTGGACGCCCATTCGGTGGTCACGCTGGCCTCCCTCATCGAGAAGGAAGCAAAGCTGGACCGCGAGCGGCCGCTCGTGGCCGCCGTGTTCCACAACCGTCTGCGGCGAAACATGCCCCTCCAGTCGGACCCGACGGCGGTCTACGGTGCACCCGGGCCGCGGCGTAGAATCACGTCGCTGGATCTGCGGCGCAAGACCCCCTACAACACCTACCTGAAGGCCGGGTTGCCGCCGGGGCCGATCGCCAATCCGGGGCTGGCATCGCTGTTGGCGGCGTTGAACCCGGCGCGGGTGAGCTTCCTGTATTTCGTGGCCAAGAACGATGGGTCGCACTTCTTCTCGCGGACGCTGGAGCAGCACGCCCAGGCAGTGCGCAAGTACCAGGCGAGGAACGAGGCCTCCGGGAACAGCGGCTCGTGATATCTCGGTGTCCATTTCCCATCCCGGCGACCGCGTCGCGGCCCGTGGGCAATGCAGCGCACCTGGTGAGGAATCGGAGGACCGCATGACGCCGTTGGCCAGAATGGTGATGGCCGGAGTGATCCTGGCGGCACTGGCAGCGTGCGCGGGGCCCGAGGCCGAGCTCGCCCGGGAGCAATCGGCCCAGTCACACTATGACATCGGACTCGGCGCGCTCGCCGAGAACAACCTCAGCAAAGCCATCAACGAGTTCCGGATCGCGGTAGAAGAGAATCCCCGCAACGCCCGAAACTTCCATGCCCTGGGCAACGCCCTCCTCCGCAACCAGCAGGTTGACGAGGCGATTCAGGCTCTCCGGCGGGCCGTCGAGCTGCAACCCCGCCTGTCCGACGCTTTCAATGACCTCGGCGCGGCCTACATCCGGAAGCAGATGTGGGACCCCGCCATTGACGCCTTTCGCAAGGCGCTGGCCAACCCGCAGTACCTGACTCCGGACCAGGCATATCGAAACCTGGGAAATATCTACTATGTCCAGGGGAAATACGATCTGGCCTTGGAACAGTTCCGCAAGTTGCAGGATGTGGTCCCCCAGTCTCCCGACGGCTATTTCTTCCTGGGCCGGACCTTCTTGGCCCAGGGGAAACTGGAAGAGGCGCGGGAGAAGCTCGAGCAGGCGGTCAAGCTGGAAAACACCGTCCCGGTGTTCCACCTCGAGTTGGGGATCGCGCTCCTGCGTTCCGGCCGGCGGGCGGAAGCGCGCGAGAGCTTCCGAAAGGTAGTGGAGATCAATCCGGCCGGGCCCGAGGCCGAGGAGGCCCGCCGGTACTTGAGAGAGTTGAACTAGGCGTTCGCAAACTGCACTCCCTTTGATTCGCAGCGCCGAGAGCTCTGGGAGCTGATCGCATGGCTACGGGAAATCGGGGCGAGGCGTCCGGGTGGGCGGAACGGCTGGAGGGTTTGGCCCGCCATATCCCCGGCCTGGGGCGCTACCAGGATCGGGAAGGACTGCGCGAAACGGACAAGCAGGTCCGGATCTACCTGGCGGACCTGCTCGCAGGTCTCAGCCGGATCGTGGAGGGCGCGCAGCGTCGCCTCACCGAGGCCGGTCGGCTGGATCGGTTGCCGGCCCTGGACCGGGTGGCGCGCCTGCTGGGCACGCTGGCCGATCGGATCCGCTTTGCCAGCTACGGCTTCGCCGGCGTCTTCGACCTGCACAAGATCCGGGAGACAGAGCTGGCGGCCCTGCACCGCTTTGACCTCACGCTGGTGGAGGCAGTACCACGCCTGCGGGCTCCGGTCCAGGCGCTGGCCGATGCTGCGTTCGATGAGGGGGCCTTCCCACAGGCGCTGCGGGCGGTGGAGGCGGCGCTCCAGGAGTTCGAGCAGACTTTGGCGGAACGGGACCGGCTGGCGCGCGGCCTCTCGCCCTGATTATTCGCGAACCCCTTCGCGAATAATCGGGAGGAATGACCAAATCCCAATGGCCAATGACACTTGCGGATGCGAATCGAACCGGGGCATTTGACGGCGCGCTGCGGGACCCATCGCACCGCCCGGGGCGGGCGAGGTGCGATGGGTGCCCCACCAGCATTGGTCATTGGAAATTGGTCATTGGTCATTTGATCTGGAATTCACGCTACTGCTCGTGAATTATTCGGGCTAGGCAGGAGGGGATATGACGATCGCCATGGAGGTCATCGAGTGGTTCGATCCGGATGGCCGGCAATTCGTCCATCGGATCCCGGAGGAGGGCTCCGCCGACATCAAGATGGGCGCCCAGCTCATCGCCCGGGAGAGCCAGGCGGCCGTCTTCTTCCGAGACGGGAAGGGGCTGGACGTCTTCGGACCGGGGCGGCATACGCTGTCCACCATGAACCTGCCCATCCTGACGAAGGTCCTGAGCCTCCCCTGGGGGTTCACCAGCCCCTTCCGCGCCGAGGTCTACTTCGTCAACCTGAAGGTGTTCACCGACCTCAAGTGGGGGACGCAGGAGCCAGTGGCGTTCAAGGACAAGGAACTCGGGCTGGTCCGCCTGCGGGCCTTCGGCATTTTTACCGCGCGGGTGACGCAGCCCCTCCTGTTCGTCAACACCCTGGTGGGTACGCAGGGCGCCTATGGCTCGGAGCAAGTAGAGGGCTACCTGCGGGTGGTGATCGTCTCCCGCCTGAATGACTTTCTCGGGGAGCACGTGGACACCGTCCTCCAGCTTCCCAAGCAGTACGACGAGATCGGCGTGGCCGTGAAAACGCGCCTGCAGGAGGACTTTCGCCGATACGGGCTGGAGCTGATTGACCTCTTCATCAATGCGATCACGCCGCCGCCCGAGGTCCAGAGGATGATTGATGAGCGATCGGGCATGGCGGCCGTCGGCAACTTGGACGACTTCCTGAAGTTCAAGGCGGCCAAGGCGCTGGGGGATGCCGCGGCGGGGGTTGGGCCGGGGGGGCAGGCCGCATCAGGCGGGCTGGGCGCCGGGCTGGGCGTGGGAGTCGGGGCGGGTCTCGGCTTCATGCTGCCCGGGATGATCTACCGGACCTTGCGGCCCGAGGATGCCGATCCCCAGCGCATCCAGGAGCGGGGGACGGTCAACTGCCCCGAGTGCCATGGCGAGGTGCCCCTGATGGCGCGCTTCTGTCCCGCCTGCGGGCACCAGATGGTCGTGGCGAACAAGTGCCCGCGGTGCGGGAAGAACGTCACCGCCCAGGCCAAGTTCTGCCCGGCCTGCGGCGTGGATCTCAAGATGTCGCTCACCTGCGGGCACTGCAAGACCGCGGTGCCGCCCGGAACGAAGTTCTGCACGAACTGTGGTGAAGCCATCGCTTCACCTTCGTCGTGAAGGTCCCGTGCCCTCAATGCGGCGGTGAGGTCCAGCTCCAAGAGACGACCGGCTTTGCGGGTTGTCCCTTTTGCGGCACGAGCCTCGTCCTGGATCTCACGGGTGTCCGGCCGCATCTGCTCTACCGGCCGCGTCATGGCGGCGCGGACATCCTGCCCCTTCTGCGCCGCTGGTGCGACGCGGAGGGCCTGCTCCCCCCGTCTTCCGTGTCCACTGCCGACCTGGTGTACCATCCCTTCTGGCGCTACGGGGCCCAGGGGCGCCCGCGGCTGGTGCCGGCTTGGCCGGTCCTGGCGAGGCGTTGGACCGACCTGGCGCTCCCCGACGCAGAACAGGTCATCTACGACCCGGCGGCTGTCGGGGCAGCACGGGTGGATGAGCCGAGCGTCGCCGAGGCGGCTGCGCGCCGCCGCGCCTTTGGCGAGGCCGCTCCGTCCGTGGGGGCGGGGGATCTGGTCCACGTGCCATTTTACGAAGCCCAGGTGACGATTGGACCCCACCGAGTGCAGGTCAGCCTGGAGGCCTGCTCGGGTCGCGTCTACCCGGAGTGGATGCCCCCGGGAGTGCGAAGGTCGGGAACGGGGCAGGGATTCGGCGCCGCAACGGCGATCCTGGGGTTCACCGGGATGTTCCTGGAGGCCGTGCTGATCCCCCCAGCCTGGCTGGCCGCGACCGTGGTGGGCCTGACGGGCGTGGCGCTGTACTGGATGCTCGTCAACAATCCGGGGGGCAGTTCACAATGAACGGAATGCGAAGGGCGTTCGGTTGTTCGAGGGTTCGAGAGTTCGGTGGTTCACGGATCCCGGAACGCCCGAACCACCGGGACCCACGGCACCGCGGTGGAGAGCCACCGCCGTGGCGTGGGTGCCCCGAACTCCCGAACGCCTTTTGGGGGGTCGAATGGCCCTGACCCACCTCGGCTGTCCGTCATGCGGCGGGACCCTCTCCCTCGCGGAAGGCCAGCGGCTGGTCACCTGCCGGTACTGTGGCGGAGAGAGCCTCGTGCTCATCCCGGGTGCGGTGCCGCGCTATGTGGTCGCCCTCGGAGTCAGCATGGAAGCAGCCCGCGCCGCCGCGCAGCAGTTCTTGACCGGATCCAGGCTGCCGCGGGCCCTTCGCGAACGCGGGCGCATCCAGGATGTCTCGCTCTGTTACGTGCCCTTCTACGAGTTCACCGGCACCCGATTGGGAACCTTCCTCCTCCGGAAGGGCATGAAGCCTCCCGCGCCACTTGTGGAGGAGGGGGCCCAGAATAGGGAATTCCAGCAGTGGCTGGCTGTCCCCTCGGTAGAGAAGGAGGACACGCGGGTCATCCAGCAGGAGTATGTACGAATCGGGCCGGCCTGCGACCTGCCGGAGCTGGGCGTGAGCCAGATTCACCTGGAGAACCTTCGGCGAGGGGCGACACCCGTGGCCCTCGAGCCATACGACCTCGTGGCTTTGCAGGGTCGCGCGGTGGTGTTCGCCCCGACGAAGCCGCCGGCCCGGTTTGCGGACGAGTCCCAGTTGCGGATCACGGTGAAGGGCGATCGCACCGGGGTCGTTGAGCAGCGGCTGAAGGTTTTGTACTATCCGGTATGGCAGGCCCGCTATCGCCACGCCGGCCGTCCGTACGAGATCGCAGTGGATGGGGTGACGGGGACGGTCCTCTGTGCCCGAGCGCCGGTGGAGATCCGGCACGCGGCGGCCGTGGCCGCGGCCGCGCTAGCCGCGGGGGCCCTTTGCTTTGGGCGGCCGGCGCGGCAGCTCCTGGGAGGCGGCCTCGCGGGCGGCGCTTCGCCGGGCTGGCTCGTCGGAACCCTGGGAATGCTCCTCGCATTGGGACTGGGAGGAGCCGTAGCGCTTTTTCTCGCCTGGCTGGGATGGGCGACGTTCCGCCAGGGAGGAGAGCTGGTCCTTGCCGAGGACGGATCTCAGCCCATCCTGGGTGCGGGTTTGGGATCAGGTCCCCTGGGGGAGATTGGAGCCAAGCTGGGTGAGTGGTTGTTGGCGCTCGGGCCGCGACCTCCGGGACGGGGCTGAGGTGGGCGGTCCGACCGTTCTGGCCCTCCACTGTCCGCGCTGCGGGGGACCGCTGTCCGGCCTTCAGCAGGATGTGGTTTTCTTGTGTGGCGGGTGCCAGGTCCCGTACGAGGTGGCGGGGGGAACGTTCGTGGAGCGGCGGGGATTCATCGCGCGCGCTTTGGCCCAGGCGGATCGGCCCATCCTCCATCTTCCCGTGTGGACCTTCCGCGTGAACTACGCCTCCCACTGGGAGGACCCGGAGCGAGAGGCATTGGCCCGCCAGGTGCCGCGGGTCGAATGGGTATACGTCACGGGGTTCGAGTTGCACAATGCCTCGTACTTCGGTGACCCCGGCCAGATCTTTACTCAGAGGATCGTGCGCCTGGAAGCCGGAGCCCCCGCGCCTCTGGTGGGATGCACGCGCACCCTGGAAGAGGCCAAGGCCTACGTGGAACCGCATCTGCTGATGATCATTGATCGGCGGGTGGACGTGACGGGTTTGGAGTTGAGCTGCGCCATCGGAGAGGCCCTGCTGTGGGGCGTGCCCTTCTTCGACGAAGGGGACACCCTGCGGGACGCGATTCTCGGGTTGAAGATTCCGGCCGCCGCGGTGGATGAGCTGGGCGCGATCCGGGCGCACGGCAGGACTGGACGATGAACGAGAACGTGGTAGACCTTGTCGGCCTCCTGCGGTCCGAGGTGGAGGCCCTCATGGGGGAGCTGGGCGAGCCCGCGTACCGGGGGCGGCAGCTCTTCCACTGGGTGCAGGCCCGCCGCACCAGGGACGTGAACGCCATGAGCAGCCTACCCCGGGGGGTGCGCGCCGTCCTTGTGGAGCATGTGGGTGTGAGCCGGCCGGAGGTTTCGCGCGTCCAGCGCTCTCTCGACGGGACCCGGAAATACCTCTTCCGGTTGGAAGACGGGGAGGAGATTGAGAGCGTCCTGATCCCGGATGACGGGCGGCTGACCACCTGCATCTCCACGCAGGCAGGGTGCCCACTGGCCTGCCGGTTCTGCCTGACGGGTCTCATGGGCCTGCGACGGAACCTGCGCGCGGCGGAAATCGTGGGGCAGATCCTGGCCTTGCAGGAGCGGCTGGAACAGGGCGAGCGGATCACCAACATCGTGCTCATGGGGATGGGGGAGCCCCTCCTGAATTTCACTCAGGTGGAGCGGGCCCTCCGGATTCTCTCCGACGAGCAGGGTGCGCACTTCTCCCCGCGGCGGATCACGCTGTCCACAGTGGGCCACATTCCGGGCATCCAGAAGCTGGCGGCCTCGGACCTGGGCATTAACCTGGCGGTCTCCCTCAACGCCACGACGGACGCGGTGCGGGACGAAATCATGCCCATCAACCGGCGCTGGCCCATCGCGGAGCTGCTCGGGGCCTGCCGCGCCTATCCCTTGCCCAACCGGCGGTGGCTGACCTTTGAGTACGTGATGCTGGATGGGGTGAACGACTCGCGCGAGGACGCGAAGCGCCTGGTCGGCCTCCTGCATGGGATCCGGTGCAAGATCAACCTCATCCCATTCAATACTGCCCCCGACTTGCCGGATCGCGCCTCGCCGCGGGAGCGGGTGGAGGTCTTCCAGCGGGTCCTCCACGATGCCGGCCTGACCGCCACGATCCGGGAGAGCCGCGGCTGGGACATCTCCGCGGCGTGCGGGATGCTGCGCGTCGAGAAGGAGAACGCTTGAACCGCCAAGGCTGAGTGGGGACTCTTGGCGCCTTGGCGGTTCGATTGTGTTTCTGAATGGAAAAAGGCCTTGACACTGCGGTGCTGCATTCGTAATATGCGTCCGCGGGGTGGAGCAGTCCGGTAGCTCGTTGGGCTCATAACCCAAAGGTCGCTGGTTCAAATCCAGCCCCCGCAACCAATTGTAGGCAAACAGCCTCCTGGCCCATCAGGAGGCTGTTCTGTTTTATCCGCCCGCTGATCTCCGCCCGTCGTTCCCCTGCTGGCGAGGGAAGGGGCGAAATAGTCAGGTCGCCGTCAAGATGCTTGGCGATCTCGGCCTTTCCTTGAGCAGGATCCTGCCGTAGTAGCTCATCGAGGCGTTCGAGTTTGGCCCACACCCACGCCGGATGAACCTTGGGCGACCGGAGAGGAGGGGATTGCTCGAGGTCTATGAGTCGCGCGCGAAGTGGCTCAAGGACCTCTTCAATTCTCCGGAGCTCAGCCCGAACTGTCGGCGAATCCCTTCCTTCGGCCAGGAAGCGCACGAGATTATCCGCCTCGCCGTTCACCTGCCCTCGCCATCGGTAGCCGTGGGATTCAGGCAGCGGCTCCATCCCGAACGGACTGGCGACCATCATTCCATCATTCTCTTCCTCTTCACCGATCCGAACAGCCGCCCCCAATCCATGCAACACGCCAATCGCTGACCTTCTCACGTCCTGTACCAGCCTGAAACCGGCTCAGGGGCGGGGGTCCGGAAGAACGTCTCCAGCGGCATGCCATCACCGCCGACGAGCAGGGTCCGCTCCAGGCAGAAGGCCCGCGTGAAGGCTTCCATGCCGGGCAGCGTGCCCTTGGCGGTGCCGCTCTTGACCTCGATGGCCGCCACCCGCGCCCCCACACGCACCACGAAGTCCAGTTCCCGACCCCGCTCCCGCCAGTAGAAGAGCTCCACGTTTGTCCCGGCGCTGCTGTTCAGCATGTGGGCGCCAACCGCCGACTCCACCAGGCGGCCACAGAAGTCCAGGGACTGCCGCTCCCTGAGCCGTTGGCGTCAGATAATTTCCAATTAAGTACTTGTTTTTGAATAGTTACAAATATCATGAGGATCTGGTAAGAATTTGTTTGACAAGATTGTATAAAATAGAATATTAAATTCTCTCACTACACTCCCAGCCCTCAAAAAACCCCCACAGAGCTACCATGCCAAAAAAACACTCTGACTTAGCCGATAAAGCCTACGAACAGATCCGCGGCTTGATTCTTCGATACGAGCTGAGGCCGGGGCAGCACATTGACCTAATCCGAACATCCCAGCGGCTCGGCGTCAGCTTTACACCTGTACGGGAGGCGCTGCGGCGGTTGGCCCAGGAGGAATTGGTCTCCCACATTCCCAATAAAGGCTTCTCGGTGAGGGAGATCTCCGTCGAGGAGGCGGAATGCCTGTACGGCGTGCGTGAGGCGCTGGAGGCCTACGGCATTGAAGCCGCCGCGACTCGCATGAGCCCGGACTCCCTGGGCGAGATAGCCCGCCTGAGCGAGATGTATCACCAGTCGGTCCTCGAGAAAATCGATCGCAAGCGTTTCCTGCTGGACAAGCTGTTCCACATCCGGATCGCCGAGGTTTCCGGGAACTTCGTTCTGGTCCGCATGTTGGAACAAATCCTGGACAAGATCATCATGAAGATCAGGTTGGAGGGGATGCCCAGAGACCGGGGACCCATCGCTTACCAGGAGCACCTGGAAATCCTGGACGCCTTGAAGTCCCAGGATCCGAGGCGGGCCGTTGCCGTCCTCCGGAAGCACCTCTCCAACGCCAGAGAGGGGATGGTGAGTTTTCTGCGCAGCCGCCTGATCTCCCCGGAACTGTCTGTGGAAGAGGAGATCGCCTGACCCCTGGAGCATTCTCGCCTCCGAAATGCATCCGGCATTCCCCGCATTTGAGGGAGGACACCCGTGGGAACATCGAAGGCTCTACCTTTTTCCGTCGAGGAGTTCCAGACCCGCTTGGCCAACGTGCGTTCCGAGATGAAGCGGCGGGACCTTGACGCGTTGCTCCTGTTCAACCCGGAGAACATCTACTATCTTACCGGATACGCGTCTCTCAGCTACTTCGTCTACCAGAGCCTGCTGGTGACCCACGATGCGCCGCCGTTGATGATTGGCCGGCGCCTGGTCGAGCGGACGTACCGGGAAATCACCTGGTCTGAGGTCATTCGACCTTACACGGACACCGACGATCCCATCCAGGTGACGGCGGCAGCGGTCACGGACGCCAAGGTAGGCGGGGGCCGGATCGGCATCGAGGAGTCCTCCGGCTATCTAAATGTCCAGCAACACCGGAAACTGGTCGGCCTCCTGCCGCAGGCCAAGCTGGGTGACGGATCCGGCGTCGTGGAGGGCCCCAGGCTGGTGAAGTCGCCGGCGGAGATCGCCTACATCCGGGAGGCGGCCCGCCTGTCCGACCTCGGCATCGAGGCCGCCGTGAACGCCATCAAGGAGGGGGTGAGCGAGGACCAGGTCGCCGCCGTCCTCTACCACGAGATGATCAGGCATGGCTGCGAGTATTTCTCCCTGCCCCTTCTCGTCGGCTCCGGCCCCCGGTCGTGGGGATCCTTTTCCACCTGGGCGGGCCGGCGTATCCAGCGGGGGGACGCCATCCTCCTGGAGACCTTCGGAACGGTGAAGCGCTACAGCGCGGCACTGGAGACCAGCGTGATCCTGGGGGAGGCGACCCGAGAGCAGGCCCGGGGGTTCGAGGCGGTGACCGCGGGAATCCAGGCGGCCATCGCCGCGGTGAAGCCTGCCGCCACCGCCCACGACGTGGACGCCGCCCTGCAGGGCAGCTTCACCCAGGCAGGCCTCAAGCAGTACCACCCGCACCGGTCCGGGTATTCGCTGGGCATCAATTTCCCCCCGGATCCCACGGAGAGGAGCCTGAGCCTGAAGCCGGGGGAACACACCAGCCTGGTCCCCGGGATGGTATTCCACATCCTGTCCAACCTGTTCATCGAGGGGGTCGGTGGACTGGCGGCGACCCATACGGTGCTAGTGACGCCGGACGGGCGCGAGGTGCTCACAAAGTACCGGCACCGGCTTACCTGCTGAAAGCCCGAGGGAGGATGCCTGGTGGAGACGACCCTGATGAGCACGCTGCAGAACTTCGCGGACCGAGTCCGGCCAGATCGAGTGCTGGAGCTGACGCGCCGCCTGGTCAGCATTCCCAGCGTGGTGGGGAACGAGACGGCGGCGATGGAGGCCGCGGCCGCCGTGCTCAAGCCGACCGGCGCCACCGTCTCCATCCTGGCGCGCACTCCGGAGCGGCCCAACGTGGTCGCCAGGCTGCAGAACGGCCCCGGGCCCTGCCTGGTCTTCAACGGCCACCTCGACACGGTGCCGCCTGGCAACCCTGAACTGTGGGAGTCGGATCCATTCCAGCCCGCTCAGCGGGGCGACCGCCTGTTCGGCCTCGGCGCCCTGGACATGAAGGGCTCCTGCGCCGCTATGCTCCATGCCGTCGAGCTCCTGGCGGCCCACCCGGAGGCGTGGCGGGGTGAGATCCAGCTCCAACTGGTTTGCGACGAGGAGGACAGCGGACACCACGGCACGCGCTACCTCATCGAGTTGGTGCAGGCCGGCGCGTTGCCGCGCCCGACCTGGGTCATCGGAGGCGAGTACAGCGACCTGCGCGTCATGAACGCGGAACGGGGGAGCTTCAAGTTCCAGATCCGGTTCGAGGGTCGTTCCACCCACACGGCGACGGCGCGGGTGGATGGGGTCAATGCCATCCGCCATGCGTCGATGGCAGTGCTCGCCCTGGAACGGGACCTGACCCGCTACCACCCAGAGGTGGGATTCCCCGTCATCAGCATCAATAAGATTGAGGGTGGCAAGCACCTGAGCCAGGTTCCCAGCGAGTGCGTCATTACCGTGGATCGCCGGCTGATCCTGGGGGAGGACAAAACGTCGGCCCTGGACGAGGTCCGGCGGACTCTGGACCGGCTGGCCCAGGAGATGCCGGGGTTCGCCTACGAGATCCTGGAGCTCCGAGATTCCTTCGGGCGGGAGCGGTACGGTCCGCCCAATGCCACCCCACGGGACAGCGCGGTCGTGAAGGCGGTGCGAGAGGCGCACCGCCTGGTGACCGGGGCGGCCCCGGAGTGGTTCGTGGACTGGTTTGGGGCGAGCGATGGCCGCCTGTTCCGGTACGAGGGAATCGAGATGGTCACCTATGGCCCGAGCGGGCGCGGGGCCCATGCGGCTAACGAGTACGTCGAGGTGCCGTCGCTGACGGTCCAGGCCAGGACCTGTGTCGCGGCCACCATCTTGTTGCTGCAGTCCCAGGAGCCAAGCAAGGACGGGGGGGCGTAATGGTGCGTACCCCTGCGCCATGCAGAGATTGGACACCCCCGATGCTGCAGGAAAGCTTGTGAGAAGGAGAAGCCTCATGCACAAGAATAATCGAATCTACGGGTGGCTCGTGTTGACCGTGATGCTCGCCTTCGTCTCGTCCATGGCGTGGGCTGGCACCAAGAGTGAACTGGTGGTCGCCGCTTGGGGCGACCCCTACGAGGTCGAGTGGCGGAAGAGCATCGTCCCCGCGTTCGAGAAGAAATTCGGCGTCCGGATCCTTTGGGATGTCGGGTACTCCACCCAGACTCTGGCTAAGCTCCAGGCCCAGAGGGCCAACCCTC
>METI01000251.1 GCA_001771285.1 candidate division NC10 bacterium RIFCSPLOWO2_12_FULL_66_18 | reverse complement strand
CAGGCTCGACGAGGAATCCAACAGCATCGCCATCATCATGAAGCACATGGCCGGCAACATGCGTTCCCGGTGGACGGACTTTCTCACTTCGGACGGGGAGAAGCCCGACCGAAATCGCGAGCGCGAGTTTGTGATCGAGACGGGAGATACGCGGGACCGGATCCTGGAGCGCTGGAATGGGGGCTGGCACCGCCTCTTCGAGGCGCTTGCGCCGCTCACCGGTGCGGACCTGGGCAGAACGGTGCTCATCCGCGGGGAGCCCCACTCGGTGATGGAAGCGGTCAACCGCCAGCTGACCCACTACGCCTACCACGTCGGCCAAATCGTGTTTCTGGCGAAGCATTATGCAGCGAACACCTGGCAGTCGTTGAGCATCCCGCGCGGGAAGTCCGAGGAGTTCAATGCTGCGATGCGGAGGAAAGGGGAAACGGCCTGATCACCGCATCGAAGCGAGCGGCTGGGGTTTGAGGAAACGTGGATGGCGTATGATGTGGCGGTGATCGGTGCCGGGGTCTTCGGATCCTGGACAGCCTACCATCTCCAGAAGTCCGGCGAGAAAGTCGTCCTCCTGGATGCCTATGGCGCGGCAAACAGCCGGGCCAGCTCAGGGGGGGAATCGCGGATCATCCGAATGGGGTACGGTCCTGACGAACTGTACACCCGGTGGTCCATGCGCTCGCTCACCCTCTGGAAGTCATTCTTCCAGCAGATCGGCCAGCGGCTCTTCCATCCGACCGGGGTGCTCTGGATGGCCGGGGAGAAAGACCCGTACACCCTGATGACGCTCGCCACCCTGAAGAAGCTGAACGTCCGCCATGAAACCCTCTCGGGATCAGCGCTGGAGGCGCGCTATCCCCATATCGCCTTCGGATCCATCACCTGGGCCGTCTTCGAGCCCGACAGCGGGGTCGTGATGGCCCGGCGCGCGGCGCAGGCTGTGGCCGAAGAGGCTATCCGGAGCGGGGCAGGATACTTGCCGGAGGCCGTGGGAGCCCCCTCGGGCAAAGGACGCTTGGCCTCTGTCACCACCGGGAGCGGAGCGACGATCCGTGCAGGCCACTTCGTCTTCGCCTGCGGGCCCTGGCTGCCCAGGGTCTTCCCCGATCTGCTGGGGGGCCGCATCTTCCCGACACGCCAGGAGGTGTTCTTCTTTGGCACGCCTCCGGGAGATCGTCGCTTTGCGTCCCCGGCGATGCCCACATGGATTGATTTCGGCGAGCAGTTCTACGGGATCCCCGATCTCGAGAACCGGGGCTTCAAGGTTGCATGCGACCGCCACGGCCCGGCCTTCGACCCCGACCTGAGCGATCGCACCGTCACCCGCGAGGGGCCCGTCGAGGTGCTTGAGTTCGTCGGCCGGCGATTTCCAGCCTTGAAGGACGCCCCTCTGGTCGAAGCCCGGGTCTGCCAGTACGAGAACACCTCGACCGGTGACTTCCTGATCGACCGCCACCCCGACTTCGACAACGTCTGGCTGGTGGGGGGCGGATCCGGGCACGGCTTCAAGCACGGTCCGGCCCTGGGGGAATACGTGGCGGCCCGGTTGGCCGATGGCGGACCTGTCGAGCCCCGCTTCAGCCTGGCCACCAAGGACAGGGTCCGGAAGCGCTCGGTCTTCTGAGGCTCTCCGAGGGAACGCCGAAATCTTCTCTCGCATTTCAAGGAAAGGCGCGGGCCACCCGATCCGAGTCGAGATGGTGATCGGGCAATCACCGCGCTGCCTCAAGGAGGAGGTATGATCACGCGCCAGGCACTGAAGTTGAACTGGGAGGGCACGAACCGCATCCTCCAGGCTGCGGTCCGGAAGGTCCAAGAAGGGGACATCCCCATGAGCATTGCCATCGTGGATGAGGGGTGTCACCTGCTGGGCTTCGCCCGGACGGACGGGGGGAAGCCGCACAACATCCGCATTGCGCTGGCCAAGGCGCGGGCGGCGGCGTCGAACAGGAAGCCCACGGGCAAGATCAGCTCGACAGGGCAACCCCTGGACGATCATCTGGCGATCGCCATCCCCCTGGCGGCGGGGACGGACATGTACGTGACCTTCGCCGGCGGCCTGCCGATCATGGTGGACGGCCACTGTGTGGGCGGCGTCGGGGTGAGCGGCGGGCCCGCGGAGCAGGACCTAGAGGTCGCACATGCCGGAATCGCGGCCCTGACACCGGAGCGGACGTAGAAGCTCGGCGGCTACTCGGTGCGTGACCGAGCTGCCCGACACGCGGCGAGGCGGCCGTCCCCCTGCTCAGGGTGCGGTCGCCAGCCGGCGGACGGCGTGGATGACGCCGTGGGCGGCACGGGCAAACTCGCGCGGGTTGATTCTTTCCGGCACATCGAAGCGACTGTGATACTCGGGATAGCGATATGGGGCGGTGTCGGTGAGCATGAGGGCTGGGTAGCCCTCCTTCCAGAACGACCAGTGATCGGACCAGTTGATCCCCGGGATCCATTCGAACGTGGCGACGCCCTCCACGGGGAAATCGCTGGTGGCCATGAAGTGGCGGAGGAAATCCACCACCAACGGTCGCGAGGGCAGATTTCCCACGACCGCCAGGAAATTCCCGGTGTTGGGGTACGCCAGGCCGAAGGGGAAGGGGTACCGCTGGGTCCCGCGGGCATTGGAGTAATACCCCATGGTCTCGAGGGAGAACATGGCCAGGATGTTCTCTCCTCGCCGGCGGGCCTGGCGGGCGTGGACGCTGCTCCCCATCTGCCCCGTGAGGAAGTAGGGGGGCTCCTCATTGACGAAGGCGACGAACCGGACGGTTCGGGCGAGAGGCTCATGCTTGAAGGCCCGGGACATTTCCAGAAGGAGCGCGACTCCCGTAGCGTTGTCGTTGGCACCGGGGGTCCCGATCAGGGAGTCGTAATGGGCTCCCACCAGCACGATTTCCCCCGGCCGGCCTGATCCCTCCTGCTCCACGACCAGGTTGGCACACGACTGGCCCGCGACCTCATAGGCCTCCTCGGTCACCACGAATCCCTGATCGGTCCACACCCGACGGATGTAGTCCGCGGACGCCCGCAAGGCCTGCGGGCGATACAGGTTCCGCTCGCCGATGGTGCCCCCGAGCACCCGCACGTGCTCCATGAGCCGGCGCTCAAGCCCCTCGATCTCGGCGCGGGCCGCCTCATCCATCGTCGGACGTGTTAGGGTGGGCTTTACGTCGATCATCACGCGATAGCCGATGACCGACAGAAGCAGCAGGCCGACGAGGATCGCACCATACGTCCACATGCGCGCCGACACGTTCCCCCGTGTCCCTCCCGCCTCACCTGAAGTCTTCCGGGAAGAAATGCTGCATTTTCACGCTTCCCCTCTGCGGAAGCGAAGAGTGCTTGTCCCACTCGCGCCCACCTGGTTGCGCGCGTGCAGTCTTGCCCGCACCGGATGAATGACGTCGGGGCAAACGCTACCGGATTGAGGAGGGTCGAAGGAAAGGACGGGGCGCGAGCCGGCAAGTCAGGGCACGATCGGTCTTGGCGTTCCGGGTACCCAGCGTCAGCGCTGGGTGTCCTTGGCGGTTGAGAATTTCGGATTGGGGCTACGACAGGGGCGGGGCCGCCGGCCCCGTGGCTGTCAGCTTCAGCCAATCCCATCAGCAGTGGTCGCGCAGCTCCCGCGCCCGCTGGTCTGCGCGGCGAAAGTGGACCAGAGCCGTTCGAGCTTGTCCCTCCGACATCGTGGGCAGACCGGCACGCTCGTCGAATTCACGCGCTGGACGAGTACCTCAAAGACTTGGCCACACTCCAGGCATTGATACTCGTAGAGTGGCAACGTGGGTCCCTCCCGTCGGGTCGTTTTCTCTGCCTCGATAATATAGCAGTACAAGCCCGAAACCCCAAGGCAAACCGGATGGAGCGAGCATAGAGTCGAGAGCCGAGAGCCGCGAGTCGAGAAGCTTCGGACATTGGCGGGCTTTCTCAGTAGCTCACGTCATCGAGAACGACCAGGAGCCCTCGGTATGCCTCGTTATCCCAGAGGGGCCCGAAGATCCCCTTGAGCAGTTTCCCCCTCAGGCTGATGACGACCTCCTGTCTCTTGGACGTGGATTCGGAACGAAGCCGTTCCGCCGCCCTCTCGACCTCATCCTGGTAGGCCGGTCCAAACGCCTCCCACAGGCTTGCCCCGATCAGTTCGTGCTCTTCCTTGCCCAGCATCGCCAGGGCGGCCGGGTTGACGTAGAAAATCCGGTCTTCCTCGTCGGCCTCGAGCACCCCCTCGCTCATGGTCCGGAGCAAGAGGTCGTAATGGCGTTTCAGGCTCAGCAGCTCACCGACCATGCGTCGCGGCCGGAAGCCCTCGTAGCCGTAGACGCTCTCGTCCAGGGGGATGGAGCGGCCGTGGGCCTCCAGGTGCTGGATGGCGGACAGGACGTTCTTGGTCACGATCTGCAGCGGCCCCTTGGCCACGTAGGCGTCGGCCGACACGCCGGGCAAGCCCGCGATATCCCTGGCCGACAGGCCCGAGAAGATGACGATGGGGATGTGTCGAAACCGGGGGTCTTCGCGCAGGTACCGGCAGACCCGGCCGCCATCCACCTTGGGCATGATGAGGTCGAGGAGAATGAGATCCGGCGGTTCGTCCCGGACGGCGGCCAGGGCCTCCAGGCCATCTGTGGCCCGCCGCACCTCGTACCCCTGCTCTTTCAGAAACTCCCCGAGGGCTTCCCGGAAGAACCGGTCATCGTCAACGAGGAGAATGGATGTCTTCCCCATGGGCTCAGCTCCTCCCCTGTTCCAGCAGGTACCCGATCACCTTTTCCAGTCTCGGCCCGAGCTGGTCAGGGGTCGCGTGCGATCCCTTGTTGAGGTAGAGGGCCGGCTGGCAGCGACCGATGAGCAGACGCAGGGTATCGTCGGACCGTGCGGCCGAGAGGAAGAGGACGGGGGTCGGATGGGCCACCTGCAGTCCCTTCTCCAGCGCCCGGAGGGCCACGGCGGTGTCGATCCCATCCAAGGGCTGCATGATGATGTCGAGGATGGCCAGCTTGAGGGGAAGCCCTTGATGGAAACGTTCGGCCGCCAGGCTCAAGAACTTGGTGCCGCTCTCGCAGGCGATGACGTTCGTCGCCAGGCCCCGTTCGGTCAAGAGGTCGGACAACAGCGACAGGAAGAAGCGGTCGTCGTCGGCGATCATGATGCAGTCCAGGGCCTGGAGGGGAGGACCCGAGTCCACGCTCAAAGGGAAGCCGCAGGCGCTGCAGCGGGTCTCGGTGGTGCCCTCCTTCTGGACGGTATAGGTGTAGACCCCCTCTCCGCAGCTCGGGCAATCTTTGAAGGGGAGTCTCTGGTCTGTCGTCACGGGACCTCCCGGGAGCGGTGTGCCTGCTCCATACGCCTCGTGGTTGTTCTTCCGCAGTCACCGGGGGCAGGGCGACCCCCGGATCAATTCTCCGCTGTGGCGGCGACGCCGCGGACCTCGAAGGTGAGGGTGTCCGGGGGGCGCTCTGCGCCGTCGGCGAGGGAGAGGATATGCCTCCCTGGATGAGGATCCCAGATCAGGGGTTCGGCAGCCGGGCCGATATCAGCTCCGTCCAGGATCCAGCGGAGAGGCGCACCAGCCGCCTGGGCCTCGAAGACGATCCGCTGCCGCGATGCCGGGATGTCCGGGTCGAGGGCGATCACCGTTCCCCGCGCGGGTGCGACGATGCGGGGATGGCCCGTGGCGAGCACCTGGGTTGCCGTCCAGGGCTCCGTCCCCTCGAAGAACCATTCGACCCGCGTCGGTTCGACCTCGCGGGGGAAGGCGATTGTCCTGGCGATGACACTGGCGGGCGGCTTCGGCGGAGGGCTCGGCGTCGCCCGGTGCAGCCAGGCCATGATCTCGAGCCAAATCGGCGCGGCGCCCGTGACGCCGCTCACGTCCCGCATCGGCTCGCCGGAGAAGTTGCCCACCCAGACCCCCACCGTGTAGCGCCGCGAGTAGCCCACGCACCAGTTGTCGCGCATCTCCTTGCTGGTCCCGGTCTTGACGGCGCTCCAGAATCGCGTGGCGAGAGGATTCTCCAGGCCGAAGGTCGCACTGCGGCTCTCCCGGTCCGCCAGGATGTTCGAGACGAGGAATGCGGTCGCCTGCGAGTAGAGTGGCCGGCGCGCGGGTGCCTGCCGTTCATCCGGTGTCATCCGGAGCGGGCTCCACACCCCGCCGTCCGCCAGGGTCCGGTAGGCGTTCACGAGTTCCCAGAGACTCACGTCAGCGGACCCCAGGGCCAGCGAGGGCCCGTAGTAATCCCCCGACTCCGTGAGACCCTCGAATCCCAGACGCCGGAGCTGCTGCGCGAAGGTCTCCACACCGACGAGTTCGAGTGTCCGGACGGCCGGGATGTTCAGGGACCCGGCCAGCGCCGTCCGGACCGTCACCAGACCCGTGAACTGCTCGTCGTAGTTGTGGGGCCGATACAGGCCGCCGCCGACCGACAGATCCAGCGGCGTATCTTCCAGGAGCGACGCGGGGGTGAGGAGGCGCTGTTCCAGCGCCAGGCCGTAGAGAAACGGCTTGAGCGCCGAACCGGCCTGGCGTCTCGCCCGGATGCCGTCCACGTGGGGGGCGCCTGAGAGGTCGCCGCTCCCGCCCACGTAGACCAGGACATCGCCCGTCGCATTCTCCACCACCAGGACGGCCCCGTCCTGGACGTGCCGCTCCTGGGCGGCGAGGAGGTGGCGTCTCAGGGTTTCTGCGGCGAAGCGTTGCGTCGCGCTGTCCAGGGTGGAGCGGACCGATGGCACGGGTGCGGACGACGCGACCATGGGCCGCAGCAGGCGCCGGGCCGCGTGAGGGGCGAACGCCACCCTGGGCCCACCGGCCGAGGCGACCTCGACGGCGCGTGCCACGGCCGCCCCGATCTCCTCGCGGCTGGCACGTCCGCCTTGCGCTTCACGCAGAGCCCAAGCCCGCCGGGTCACCGCCGCTGGACCGGCATTGGGTGAGCGGAGGAGGGCGGCCAGCACGGTTGCCTCGGCTTCGGTGATGCCGTGGGGCGCCTTCCCGAATAGGACGCTCGCCGCCGCCGCGACTCCCTGGACCTCGCCCCGGAAGGTCGCCAGGTTCAGATACGCTTCCAGGATCTCCGCCTTGGACCAGCGCGCTTCGATCGCCCAGGCCAGGCGCATCTGCCGCCACTTCTGGCCGAGACCCCTCGGCGCGCCGTTGTGGCCCAGATCGGCGCGGAGCAGTGCAGCCACCTGCATCGAGATCGTGCTGGCGCCCCGGCGTGGGCCGCCCATAATTCGCCGGACCGCGACAGTCCCGAGGGCCTTTCCATCCACGCCGCCGTGCCGGTAGAAGCGGCGGTCCTCGGAGGCGATCACCGCGGCCTGCAACGCGGGCGAGATCTCCGCCAGGCGGATCCAGCCGAGCCGTCTCCGGCTCTCATCGGTGCGGAGTTCCTGCAGGACCTCGCCGTTGCGGTCCAGCAGGCGGGCGTCCGAGGGACGGGTGGCCGCACGCACCGCCTCGAACGAGGGGACGGACGGGCGGGGCGTCCCGAAGGCGAGCCAGAGCAGAGCGGCCGCGCCGAAGGGGATGACCAGGAGCCTGCGCCGGATCACGGCAAGACTTCCAGGGACGTGTTCGGCAGCTCCCCGAACATCTCCGGCGCGTAGAGCGCCTCGACGCGCGTCGTCGGGAGCTGGAACCGGCCACTCTGGTTGAGGCGGATGGTGTACTCGACGATGAAGCTGCCCTTGGGCACGTAGGCGTAGTAGGCCCGGAAGGCCTCGAAGGCCCGCTCCTCGAAGGCAGGCCACATCCAACCCTCTTGTTGCTCTCCCTGCGTGGCGATCTGGGAATCGCGGGCGAGGCCGGTGCCGAGGTGCGAGGCCCCCGCGGGCACCGGATCGCTCACCACCACCCAGGTCATGTCGCTCTGTGCCTCGATGGCCAGGCGGACCCGGACCAGGTCCCCGCGGCTCCACCGACCCGGCTGGCGCGACTCGATCGGCGTCAGGCTCTTCGTGATCCGGTAGCCGCTCGTCAGCGGCGCCTTGAGCGGGATGGCGGCCTGCGCCTGGATGGTGACCCAGGGGTGGCCGCTCCCCTCGTGGTTCACGAGGAGATCTTCGCCCCTGGGCGGCCAGGGGAAGGCGAGCGTCTTCCCCTTCGGTGTCGTGGACCACTCCAGGCGGTCGGCGGCCCCGGCCAGCGACGCGGTGGTCGTGCCGGTGACCGGCGTGGCCTCGAAGGCGCGCGAGAACTTCTCCACGGCCAGGGCACCCCAGGCGTTGGCCACGGTCAGGTCCCAGGCGCCGCGCCTCTGGCGGCCCAGGGCGCCCCGCACCAACCGCGGGAGGTCCTGCTGCCACTCCGCCGCCTCGAGGAGGTGCAGGATCAGCCGCAGGGCGTTGACGTCGGAAGAGATCATCAGCCACCAGAGGTGGTCGGACTGCTCGGTGGAGAAGCCCATCGTCGTCCCCTGCAGATTCAACCGGGCGCGGACGAGCTGCTCGATCTCGCGCAGTCGCGCCTCCCGGTCCGGGATCCCGGGCATCCGCTGCAACAGGTTCCACCAGTCGAGGAGGGCGGAGGTCGGCCACAGATTCGGCTCGATGGTGACGCTGCCGAGGAGCCTGGGCTCGGCCTTTCCGTGGCGAGAGAGCGCCTCCAGGGCGGCCAGCTTCCGGATCGAGAGATCGGCCGTGGGCAGGGCGGAGCGCCGGAGGATGGCCCCCTCGACGAACCGCTGGAGTCCCCGTTCCATCCGCTGCTGGACTTCACTCGGGATGGTCCAGCCCGATTCGTGGACGAGGGCCATGACATAGGCGGTCAGGACCTCGCTGCCCTGCCGCATTCGCGGGAAGTACTTGAGGAGGCCGTCCGGGTCCAGGTACGAGGGCAGGGTCGCGGCCAGACTCTGCCAGCGGGCCTGATCGCGCAGGGCCACGACGCGGGAGACCTCCTGCTCCAGGCAGGTGTACGGGTAGCGGCTCATCCACTCCCGCACGCCCTCGAGTCCCGCGGTGAGGGCGGGAACGGCGGCGACCCGCACGCCCCCGCGGCCGGGGAGGGCATCGGCCGGGCGCTCGACCGGCTGGCGCGTGACCTGTTCCCATCGGAAGAGCGTGGCCTGGAAGGTCCGGACCGGCACGGCAGGGATCACCTGTTGCGTCACCCTGACCCGGTCCGCGAGGCCGCCCTGCTCTTGGGCCTCCACCTCGTAGCGCAAGGCAGACACGCCGGCGGGCACCGCGATCTCCCACCCCAGCGTCTTGGCCTCGCCGGCGGAGAGACTGATGGCGCGCGGCGCCAGAGATTCAGGGAGCCCTTCGACCCGTGCCCGGACAGCCACCTCCATCCGGCGCTCTGTCGTGTTCCGGACCGTGAACTCGGCCTGGAAGCGGTCGCCCTCGCGGACCAGCGGGGGGAGGCCCGCCAGGACCATCAGGTCCTGCGTGGACCGGATCGTCGCCGAGCCGGTTCCGAACAGGCTGATCCCGCCGGTGGCCACGGCCACGATCCGGAAGCTGGTGAGCGAATCGTTGAGGGGCACCTCGACCGAGGCGTCGCCCGTGGCATCCAGGGGAACCCGCCCCTTCCAGAGGAGGAGCGTGTCGAACAGCTCCCGCGTGCTCTGCCGCCCGCCCCCGCCCCCCTGCGGCAAGGCCTTGCGGCCGAAGTGCCGCTTGCCGACGACCTGCATCTGCGCCGTGGCGGTGGCGACCCCGTAGCCCCGCTGCCGCATCATCGCCTCCAGGAGATTCCAGCTCCGGTTGGGCAGCAGCTCCAGCAGCCCTTCGTCCACCGCGGCCAGGGCGACCTCGCTCCCCGGCGGGGGAGGCTGCCCGTCGGCCTTCCGCACGGCGACCTTCACGACGGCCGTCTCGCGCACTCGGTACGTCGGCCGCTCGGGGGAGACCTTGACCGTGAGTTCATGCGCCCGCCAGCCGACCCGGATCTCCGCCACCCCCAGCTTGAACGAGGGCCGGCCCAGATCCACCAGCGCCGTCGGCTGCACCCCGCTCACCCGGCCGCGGACGGCCAGGACGGAGATGAAGACGTTGGGCGCGTGCTCTGGCCTGACCGGAACCTGGATGACCGGCTCCTTGCCCGACAGGGGGACGACCGAGGCCTCCAGGACCCCTTCCCGTTCGACGGTCAAGAGGGCCGTGGCCTCGCGGAAGGGCATCCGGACCTGGAGCCGCGCCGTCTCCCCCGGTTCGTAGCGTCGGCGCTCCGGCAGCAGATCCATCCGGTCGCTGTCCTGGACCTCGAACCACCACTGCTCCGAGCCGGCAACCCACACGTCACGATGGGCCGCGGCGATGTTGCCGCCCTGGTCCGTGATGGATGCCTGGAGGATGAGATTGCCATCCACGGGGGGCTTCCCCTCGCAGAGGAGGCGTCCCTTCGCGTCGGTCGCGCCCCGGCACAGCTCGCCGATGCGTCGCGTTTCCTCCACGTGCTCGTAGGCGTAGAAGCCCCCGACCAGGCGCTTGCGGTGGGAATAGGCCTTGCGCTCCAGAAGGTCAACCGTCACCGCGGCGCCCCGGACCGGTCGTCCCGCAACATCCACGACGGCGACCCAGGCCTTCAGGCGCTCCTTCGACGCCACCCACGAGTCAGGCAGGATCCCCACCAGCCACTGTCCCGGCCACAGCGGGACCGTGGAGGAGACGGTCTGGACCTCGCCGTTGGGATCGCGGAACTCCAGTTCCGCCAGGACCTCCAGCGGTGTCACCGGCCGGGGCAAGCGGGTGAAGGTGGCGCGCGCCGCGCCGGTGGCATCCAGGACCAGGCTCTCCCGCTGGTGGATCGTGGGCTTCCCCCTCGGCAGGGGGCGGACCGCTTCGTCCTCGCCTTCGCCCTCTGTCTCCCATCCCTCTTCCGGGGTCCGCCATCGCGAGATGCCTTCCTTGACGGGGCCGTTGCCGAAGGTGAAGTCCGGGAACTCCTCGAACGGGGGAAGGTATCGAGGCCGGATCTGGGCGCGAAGGGTCACGGGAAGGCTCCCTGCGCCCCCGCCGGCCAGGTACTGGACGCTGAGATGCACGGGAAGCTCGGAAACGGCGACCTGGGGGTCGGCCGGCAGTTGAAGGATCCCCTTCATCAGGGGGATCCGGAACTCCTCGACGCGGAATCCGCCGGAGATCCACTCGCGGGCCCGCCCGCCCCCGACGTCGTCGTCTGGATCTGGCTGCGGCTGGGACGGGCCGGCCGGTGGCAGTCCCGGCCGGGACGGCCCAGTCAACGCCCTCGGGACAGCCGGTCGCACCATCACGACCTGATAGCTGCCGAGCTTGGCCTCTTTGGGAATCCGCCACGTCGTCTCGGCGATGCCGGCCGCATCCCACTGGATCGGCAGGTCGTACTTCTGGTCGCTCCCCAGATGCCGGATGGAGGCGACCGTGGGGCGCTGTTTCTCGGGAACCGATGCGAAGCCCCGCATCGTCTGCAGCCGAAGCAGATGCTTCATGTGGGCCGTGTCCCCGGCGCGGAAGAGCGGCCGGTCGAAGATCGTGTGGGCCGTCACCGGTCCGGCATAGCTTTCGGGAGGGAGGCGGAACCGCCAGGGCTCGATCCCCCGGCTCCAGCTCGAGTGGACGAAGCTCATATCGTCCTGCGTCTGGGCCACGACCAGCAGGCCCCGGCTCAGGCCGAGGAGGGCGTGACTCTGCGGATAGTCCTCGATGATGTCCTGAGGATCGGGGCAGCGGGGGAGCGCCCTCCAGGTCGGCAGCCTCCCCATGCGGGCGATGCCCTGCGGGTCGGTCTCGCCCTTCCACAGGACGGTCCCCTGGCAATCCTGCACCGTGACCTGCGCCTGCGGCACGGGGCGGCCCGCATCCAGCGTCGTCACCCAGGCCAGGGACGCCTCGCGTCCCCACTTGAAATGCACGGAGAGGTTCGTCACCAGGGCCGCTGTGGGCACGTACATGGGCTGGGGCTTCCCCAGAAGCGAGGCGCCCAGGCGGGCGCTCTCCAGCTCCAGGATGTAGAGGCCCGGCGCCTCCAGGGGAATCCCGATCACCTCGAACGCCTTGGCGCCCAGCGGCTTGGGGAGCATGAACTCCCTGGCGGGAGTGCTCGCGGTGCCTGGTCCGAAGACGGAGGTTCCCCTCTTGGCCGCAGCGACCCTTCGGAGCCAGGGCAGGATCTCCCGGCTCTGCTCGGGAGTCACCCGCCAGATCCTGCCCTTGACCCGCTCTAGCAGTTCCTGGAGCTTCCCCGTGAGTCCGGCGCGGGGCTCTTTGTCCACCCGGAGGAGCCTCGTCCGGATCTGCGGCTCGAGGTTCCGGAGGGTGACCGGCAGGGCAGGCTCGGCTTTCCACTCGACGATGCCGAAGCGGGCGGAGAACTTGGCCAGCGGCGGGAACGGGTCGGTTCTCACGACGAGAGGGAACCGGGCGGCATTGCTCAAGGGACGGCCGGCGTCGTCCTTCATCCCGGCGGGGACCTCGACCTGGAAGGTCGAGCTCTCGGGGAAAGGACCCATGAAGACGAGGCCGGTGACGAAGGACGGGGGCGTCTTCTCCACCTCCGCCTTCCACCGTCGCCCGCCGGGGCCGACCAGGGCGACCCGCTGCGCCTGGTCCCAGGACACCGGCGCGGAGAACTGGACCGTCATGGGGGTCACGGGAATGCAGCCAGCCTGGCGATTCTCCCGTTCGCAGGAGAAGGTCGCCATGAACGGCCCGCGGGTCTTGAAGGGGAGGACCTGGTCCTGATCGGTGGTCACGCCGCTCTGGGACGTCACCCCCTTCCCCCAGACGAGATTCACCCTGGCCCCGTTGGGGAAGCGCCGCGTGGCCTGGAGGATCACGATGGGCTCGGCGGCGGGTCCCTGGTAGCGCATCTTGAGGATCTCCTCCCGCTCCTTCCCGGCGATCAGGCGGATGCCGATTCGCTCCGGGATGCCTTCCACGGAGAACGAGACGTGCTGGAGGACGGAGGCCTCGGTCGGCTCCGCGTCCAGGCGCAGGAGGAACGCCTGCTCCTCGTCGATCCACTCGTTGCCCTCGTTGGGGACGGACGACCGGATCGCCGGTCCCCCCGTGGAGAAGGCATAGACCTGCTGACCGGCGATTGCCTTCCCGGCCAGGCTCGTCAGGCCGGGGCTGATCCGGAACGTACATTGGACCCCGGCCGGGAGATCGCGGGCGAAGTCATAAGCCCAGTTGCGGCTGTCCACCCAGCGGGGCGTCCCCCGCTCGGGGCAGGTGATCTCGAAGGGGTCGCCGGCGCCGCGGGGGTCGCCCAGGGGGACCATCGGCTCGGAGAACCGGGCGGTCACCTGCCGGACGCGCTTGACGGTGCCCTGGGGAGTGAAGTGGACGACCTGGGGGTCCGGGGGTTGTAGTGCGGGTACCTGGGCCGGGACGGGGAGGGGGGAAAGCGCCAGGAGGCACGCCGCTCCCACGGTCAACCGTTTCAGGAACCGGATGCGGGCTGGTTCGCCCATGACGGCCTCTCCCGAAGACAACGAGGTGGCGGCCGCGCGGTGCGTCTGGTTTCGCTCTATCTCGGATGGGTCGGTAGGAGTGGTCTAGCGGACCATCTTGAAGGGAGCAAGGAAAATCGTCACGTTGACTGGAGAACCGAGAATCGCGAGACGGGGACCCAGCCGACCCTGGGCCGCAGGCCCATCGGCTGGGTGGCCGAGAGCCGAGCGCCGAGGGCCGAGGAGCAGAGGGGTGGAGGAGAAAGGGAGGTAGACGAGCCTAGAGCCGAGAGTCGCGAGCCGAGCGGCGAGACGCGGAGGGGCGGAGGTGCAGGGGAGTCCGCCAGAGGCGGATCTCGTCCGCCTGCGGCGGGCTCGACACGGGAAAGGGTCAGGGGACGAGCTGGGTGCCGGCGGCGTCAATCACGATCAGGGCGTCCACCGGGCAGACGTGACACGCCTCGATCAGTTGGTCCCGCTCGATATCCCCGAGCGGGTCCTTGAAGGTGCAGATCTTCTCGGGGTCGAAGTCGAACACCTCCTCGCCGAGCTTCATGCAGTTGCCGGTCCCGATGCACGTCCCGCGGTCAATGCGGATCGTGAGGTCGCCGATCTTTCGTTCGAGGAAGTCGGCCATGGCCGTCCGCCATGTTACTGGGGTTCCCAGCGTGGGGTCAAGCCTCTGTGCGAGAGCCGAGAGCCGCAAGTGGCGGGGGACGGGGGTTGGGGAACAGCAGGGGGCAGAGGGGCGCGGGGGAGTGGGGGAACCGGGGAGACGGTGAATCGGAGATCCGGAGATCCGAGGAGCTGGGGCCAGGAAGCAGGAAGCTCAAACCCCGCCCCCGCAGAATCCAGAACGCTCCCTTTGGGGATCACATCACAAGTTGTTTCTGCACCAACGTCCCCCATCACAGCCCCGCGCAGCTCGCCACGACCTCCTGAACGAGCCGAATCTCCTCGGCCTCGAAGGTGCGATCCTTGAAGACGGGCCCCGCCGCGGCTGCCGACCCGGCGCCCCAGCCCCTCACTTGCCCGCGACGTCCCGGCGCGCCCCCCGAACCGAGAACCCGCTGAACAGTTACCTTCCAACGACCTCGGCGATCAGGCCCCCGGGACGCAGATCGCGGCCGTGTGGAGCGTCCACGTGTCGGTCGTCCCGCTGCCGATCTCCATCGCGGCCACATTCACCTCCTCCAGCGTGTTTACGGGCAAGAGCCACCACAGCGCCACCTTGCCCTTGGCATTGATCGCGAAGCCGCCCCCGGTAACGTGTTGGCCGTACTTGCAGAACGCCTTGGCCCCCTCGGCGCCGGTCAAGGGCGCCGAGCCGGTGTAGACGCCTGTCGAGATCTCCACGCCGGGCACGCTCTTCGTGTCGGCGCAGATCGCGACCGCTTCGATTCTCCAGGCGTTGCCGGTCCCGCCGCCGATCTCCTGGGCGCCCGCCTCCACTTTCGTGGCGCTGGGCCAGATCGAAGTGAGAAGGATCCTGCTTTCGGTGCCGACCGGAGCCTTGATCTGGCCGCCGGCTCCGATGACGCTCTTCCCCGGCGGGCAAGTGGCGGTAGCCAACTTCGGGCTCAGCGAGTCCGTCTTGCTCGCCCCCCACACGGGCACGAGGCCCGACATTCGTGCCGTACCCGTCACGCAGAGCGCGTAGCCGGTGACCTTCCAGGCGTTCGAAGCAGTCTGGTTGCCGGTCTCGACGCCGCGTGCCACCATCCCCGCGAGGTTGTCCGCCGGGACGATCCGCTGAATGGCGAGCTTCCCGGCGTCGGACTTAGCTCCACCGGTGACCTCGCCGCCTGCGCCCGTGAGCACCTTCCCCTTCGGGCAGTTCACGGTTGCACTCTTCGACCCGGACCCGGAGTCGCTGACGCTGCTGCTGGCGGTGTACCGCGCCAGCCCGGACAGCCCAGCCCATGCGACGGACGCGGTGGCGATGGACGCCACCGCGATCGCGCCGAGGATGGACAGCCTTCGCCGCTGTTGGAACGTCCGTCACTTTCCGCATATCGAGTCCCTCCCTAGAATCAAATAGGAACTTGGAAAACGCTTGGCTGGGCGGCTGGGTGAGGGGAGCCACCGCGAACCGGGGGTGGGGGTTCATCCTGAGCTTGTCGAAGGAACCAGCCCAGGGCCTCTCCAGCGATGGCACCCGAAATCCTGCCCACGGCGGGCACGGTATTAGCGGGGGTACGGAGAGTCAAGCGGGAATACGCCGGATCGGGGAGCGGTCTGGCTGTGCGCCGGGGGTCCCCAGGCAGCCCTCGCCCATCGTAGCGCCTCGGCGCACGAGGGCTATACAGGGTCGGGCTAGGCGAGATCGTCATAGCAAGGTTCGTAGGTCAGCTCCCTGGGACCGGCACTGGCTGGGGAGGCGGAGCGGCCGCTTAGAGGTGGGGCCCGTGGCTTCGTCGCGAGCTCAGCCGAGCGGGCCGTCCCCGGGAGCCAGCAGGTTCAGGTGCGCCAGGATCCGATAGATGGCCTCCTCTTGCTCAATGACGGCGATCACCTTCATGGTCGCGCCACAGTGCGAACAGAGGAGAGGGTCCACTTCATAAATCTTGCGGATCAGGCGTGCCCAGTTCCGGCGGATGGCCAGGGGTGCCCGGTCGGCTTCGGGAGCGGGCTGAACCGGCGTGGCTGGAGGGAGAAGGCCCCGCGCTCGCCGGAAGCCCCGAGTGCGATTCGAGTACCAGCCGTAGTAGATCGCGGTCTTCTCATGCGGATCTGGGATGTGGGCGCAGAGTTCGGCGAGGAACGCCACTGCAGATGCTTGTGCGGCTGGCTGGGGCCGGACTCGCGCCCGGCGTTGTAGAAGCCGAGCCCGTCGATCTCGAGCAGGCAGCGTGTGAGCGCATCGAAGTCCGCCTCGCCGATCAACGCTTCCTGCTGCTCGTAGGCGCGCGTGACAATCAGCAGGTGCCGATCCATGACGTTGAACTTGTTGAGGAGCAGGTAGTGCGTGCCGGTGAAAGCCGGATCGACGACGAGGTCCGGCTCGGGTTGAGCGAAAGGGTCGAAAGGCGCTGAAGGTGCCGGCTTCTTGGCTTCCGGGTTCCGCGGCTGCGCGGCAGCCTGGTCCTTGCGCACGAGGCTGGACAGCGCGTGCACTACGAAGCGTCCCCCCGCCTCTTCGAGGTACGCGGTGTCGGCACGTATCGGCTGGAGCGCGCCGCTCGCGAGCGCTTGCTCGGTGGTGGCTTCGATGCGGCCGCGCAGGTCCCTGCTCATGGGTCGATTATGCCGGCCTCGTATGCGCAAGTGCGGCGCTTAGCCGCGCGTGGTCACATAGAAGCTGCAGCCAGGCCGGCTCCCCGGGCAGGTCACCATGAGGGTATGCCCCGCCGAGAGCGTTCCTTCCCATTCCCAGCGCCCTGCCGCGTTGCGCGCGTTCTGCATCGCGCCGACCGCTACTCCGCCTCTTACCTGGCGCTGGCGGATTTCGGGAGCCTGCGGGCGGTTGGCCGCATCCTTGCACACGTCGGTGAAGACCACGCGCCCGGAAATGTTGCGCTGGGTGAAATTGAAGAACCTGGAGTTGGCGCTGGCCGCGCAGGCCGGCTGGTGGTCCGTCGCCCACAGGCGGTATTGGTTTCTCAGCTGCACGGTGAATTCGCGTACCTTTATCAGGCAGCGGCCGGTTCCCGCGGGACAGTTGATGCGCAGCTTCTGGCCGACTGGAATCTCCAGCGCATAGGTATCGCCGACCGTGGGGGAGAACGACCGATTTTCCGTGGCGACTGCTCTCAGCTCCTGTACCGGCTCCCAGGTCTCGCCCGACCCGATCGAGAGATCCATGCTGTCGGCGCAGGACTCCTTCAGGGTTACCAGGATTTTCTTGCCGCCCCAGTCGAAGTCCTGCGTCTGACCGCAGGGAATCGGCGCCTCGAGATCGAGCGCCGCACCCGCCCCGCCCTGCCTCGCCTGCGCCCAGATCCATGCTCCGAGGCCGGCAAGGATCAGCACGGCCAGCACTGCGACGAATCCGCTCATGGTTCCCCCGTTTGTTTGTTGGTTGCTCGATCATATAGGAAGTTGGAAACGGGCCGGAGCGCGAGCGGGTGAGCACGCCCCCGTGGAACGCGGCTCCGGACACCTGTCCTGAGCTTGTCGAAGGGGCTGGCGAGGGGCCTCGTCAAGAGCGGCACTGCCCACATCCTGCTCACGGCGAGGGAGAGTACCAGCAGGCCGAAGGGGAGGTCAAGCGGAATTCCCATCCCGGAGGGATCTGGCAGCGTGGCAAGGTGGGCCTTGGGTGGACGTCCCCTTCCCTGGCCCCTCGGCAAGTGGCGGGCGGGGGGCTTCGTCGCGAGCTCAGCCGAGCGGCTACACGGGGTCGGCCCAGGGGAGGTCGTCGTATACGGGTTCGTAGGTCAACTCCCTGGGACTGGCATTCCTGGGCGGGGCCCGCGATTCATCCCCTGTGAACGGGACGTTGCCAGGTAAATCAGGTTACGCTCCGAAGTAGGGGACCCGGCGTCCTGGGATTACTTCCTCTCCCCACTCATTAGCGTCCACCACCGGGCGTGCCCTCGCAGGGCTCCGGCGGTGCCGGCAGTCGTCCCCCGAATCGCCGGTGAGGTTCGAGCCCGCGGATCCTCAAGGGGTGGAGGACGCTCGGGACATCGCGTCCGAGGTCCGCACGGTATTGCAGGGGAGAGCTAGCTACAATCTGTCGTACCTGGCCTGGTCCCCTTTAGTGGTGAACTTGTTCCCTGAGCGTGCGGACACTATGCCATTCTCAAGTGTATGATGGGCACCTGCAAGTGAGGGAATGTGCCTGTCCGCCTTCTCTCTACAATCGACTCGAAAGAATCTTCAATTGTAACCTCGCCAAACGTCCTTTGTACTCGGATCAACGTTGATAACCTGGGATTTTGTTCTCCTCGACCGTAGGTAGTGCTGTCTCTTCGCTCGTGATGAATTCCAGCAGTACCGGCCGCGCATCCTCCTTCGAAATCCGGGCGGCCCGCTGAAGTGCGGGCTTTATGTCCGCGGGACTTTCCACTCGTTCAGCATA
>METI01000250.1 GCA_001771285.1 candidate division NC10 bacterium RIFCSPLOWO2_12_FULL_66_18 | reverse complement strand
AACCACCTGGTGTTCGTCTCCGGGAGAAACCTCTCGGGTCGTGGAGCGAAGAGAACGCCCGCAAAATGGACAACCACATCCATGTTCGCGACGGCCTGGACGAGTGTTTCCGGTCTGGCCAGATCGGCCCCCACAACCGTGACGTGTTCCGCCGCCTGGAGGTCGGGGGACAGGGGTGTGCGGTGGACCATCAGGCGCACAGGCTGCCCTGATGCCAGCAAGTGCCGGGCAAACATACTCCCCAGATTTCCAGCCGCACCTGTAATCAAGATGGTTGGTCGGTCGCGGGATGGTGTCACGGGCTCACTCCTGCCCATCGGCTCAAGACCTTTCGGTGCGGGTTGGCAGGCTGGCGTGCAAGCTCAGCGGGACGATCCGCCTAACAGCGAGGATCGAAATTACCACCGGACACCTTTTGAAAAGGATGAGGTCACAAGTCGCGTTTTTCAAGCGAGACCCCGACTTGGCCCGTCTGAATGCGAAGCAGGGCTGTAGCGGGAAGCCAAGGGGGGTTTCGTTCAGGAGGGGTCATTCAGATATAAACGGTGCAATCCCCCCCCAGTTCACTAACGCGCCGATCCTCCGGCGCCGGTTGATCGAATGCGACGCCAGGACACGTCCACGGAACCAGAGACGAATTCCCTGTTCTCCCCCGTGCCTGTTACCTTGATGTCGCTCAATGTGATCCTGATCTCGTATGGATGCCCCTGCACGCGCAGGAAACGATCGTCCGGGAATACCCGCTCGCCGACGTGCCAGGCCATAATGTCCGTGGGGTAAGGCCCGTGCCAGGCGAGGCTATGGTACAGGAGGTTGACTGCATTTTCTCCGACAGGACGCTCAAGGACTTTAACCACCCAGCCAAAATTTGCAAGCCGGACATGCGGCACGCGACTCACCCGCAGCAGAAGCCGCGAGTCAATCTCGCGCTCGATCCGCTCGCGCGCATCGGTCACTTCAAACCGAACCGTACCCAGCGAATTGCCCCAGCTCCCGGCGTCGGACGCTATCGGCATGGACAGGACCAGCAACGCGCCCATCGCGATTCGCCCGATTCCCGTTATCCTTGGGTTGAACCCGCACAGCGTCATGTGTGACGGACCCTGTCCATTTCACTGCGAGGTTTCAGGAATGGCGTCAAAGGACAAGGCCACTCAAGCACGCAACGTCCCCTTAACAGTTCCTTCACCAACTCGCGGGCACGCGACTCCTCCATCGGCGGCGTCCCACCCCGACACGGGACGCACTTCATTTCAGCCAGGCTCATGCCCATCCCTCCTCTGTTCATCGGGGAGCCGATTCTTTGACCCCCCTCTGTCTCTGAAGAGGATGAGGTCACAAGCCGCGTTTTTCAAGTGCGACCCACCAATTTCACCAGACGTAAGACCGAGCAGCGCTGGAGAGGGAAAGAAAGTGCAGCCTTCAAAAAGGATCGCTCACCAGTGAGCGGCTCGAGGAATTCAGCAAAGGGCAAAGCCACTAAAGCCGCAACGTCCCCTCCCCCGCGACGGTCGTCACCCCCCTGTCAAGGGAAAAGTCCAGTCCGGCCTACTCCGGCTCGACGATGGTTTCATAGTGCAGCGACCGTTCATCGAACCTGGACAGAAGCTTTCGGGCCTCCGGAGGGACCACCGCGACGTCGTACTCCTCGCCGGCAAACGCCCGGATCGCATCCAGGGATTCCCACAAGGTCAGGGTCGCGAATTCGACGCCGTCCGCGACGTTCCTGCGCAACAGGTAGGCTCCCCTGTAGCCCTTCACCCTGTGGATCCCCGGGAGGATCTTCGTCCGCAGGAGATTTTCGTACGCGTCTGCGTTGGCAACAGTGGTCCAGCCTCGCCAGAACCGACTGATCATGCTGTCAAGTCTCCCGAAGGCAATGATCCGTACCCCAAGAATTGCGCCCGGACACCTCTCAGCACAGCCGAGCCAGCTCGCAGGCCTGATCGAGCGTCACTGCCTGGCCGTCCTTCCACGCCATCGCAAATGCGTCCTCGCCCAGTCCGGCGCGGATGGTTGCCAGATCCCGCTCGTAGGCCTCGCGGCTACGCGGCGGCCGGAGTGCGCCGATCGCCTCGCGCACAGTCCCGACAACCGCATACAGGCGCGTTGCGCGGGTGAGGTCGGCCTGCGTCACCGCGAGACCCGCCACAGCCTCCAGGCATTCGGCGATCCCCCGCCTGCCCCCCATCCTCCGGTAGAGGTTCAGGCTTTCCCCATACAGGGATGATGCCCGAACCGGGTCGCCTGCGTCCTGAGACTGGCGTCCCAGCACGTGCAGGGCGTAAGGCAGCACCCACATGTTGCCAATCTCCCGGGAGACGGACACCCCTTCTTCCGCCAGCGTCGTTGCCAGCGCCGCCTGGCCCTGACCACGCAGGACCCCGCCCAGGTGACTGAGCGTCCAGGCAATGATCACCTTGTTCCCGACCTCCCGTCCCAGGGCCAGACTTTCCTCCAGCAGCACTTGCGCGCGATCGTTCTCTCCAAGATCAAACGATAGGAGGCCCTGGTGGGCGAGAGCCCAGCTGATGAGCTGCTTGTCGTTCAGCTCCCGGAGGACGGCGAGAGCTTGATCCAGAATCGAGGTCGCCTGCGCATGATCGCCCCGCTGCAGGTGTGCCCACGCCAGCCACACCTGCACGTAGGCGAAGCCGCGCCGGTCACCGATCTCGCGTCGCAGCGCGAGACTTTCCCCGTAGAGGGCGATCGCCGCCGCGTACTCACTCTGGTGCAGCGCCACCGCTCCCAGGTTGTTCAGCGCCACGGCGATGCCCCGCTTCTCTCCCAGTTCCCGGTTGCGCCCCAGCGCCTCCTCGGAGAGGGACCGAGCCGTCGCGTAGTCACCGATCTGGGACGCCAGCCATCCCAGAGTGTTCAGGGCGGCCGCCGTGCCCTTCCGGTCGCCAAGCTCCCGCCAGATGGACAGGCTCTCCTCCAGGAAAGGACGGGCCTGTGAGAAATCACTGATCTCAAGGATGATCGTTCCGAGGCCATGCAGTCCCTTTGCCCGGGCGCTCGTACGGGCCTCGGCCCCCGGCAGCGCCAGCAGGCGCTCCAGCCGCTCGCGCCCCTCGCGCATGCGACTGCGAACCAACCAAAATCGCCAGAGGGTCGCACCCAACCGCAGTCCGATTTCCACATCTCCATACTCTTCCGCCGACGAGAGGGCGGCCCGCAGGTTGTCGTGCTCACTCTCCAGCCGGTCCAGCCATAGGCTCTGCCTGGGACCGGTCAGCTCTGCCTCCGCCTGCTCTGCCAGCCCCAGGAAATAAAGCAGATGGGCGCGTCGGGCCGATTCCCACTCCCCCGCGGCTTTCAGGCATTCCATCCCGTACTCCCGGATGGTCTCCAGCATGACGAACCGTGGCTCTGCCTCCGGCCCCTCCTCCTGTCGCAGCAGGCTCTTGTCCACCAAGGCCGTCACCGCGTCCAATGCATCCGCTCCAGGGGCCCCCATCCCACCAGATACCTGTTCGACGGCCTCCAGGGTACAGCCACCGGTGAACACGGCGATCCGCCGGAAGAAGGCCTTCTCATCATCGGTCAAGAGATCGTAGCTCCAGCCAATCGCCTGCCGCAGGGTCTGATGGCGTGCCGGCAGGTCGCGCGCGCCGCCCTTGAGGAAATCGAGCCGGCTCCCCAGCCGGTCCAGTATTGCCTGCGGGGTCAGAATCTTGATGCGTGCCGCCGCCAGTTCGATGGCCAGCGGCAACCCGTCCAGGTGAGCACAGATCTGGGCCACCGCCGCGGCGTTCCCGCTACTGAGCCCAAAGGTGGGTTTGACCGCGCGGGAGCGCCGGACGAAGAGCGCGATGGCCGGATACCGCTCCAGCGCCTCCGGAGCCAGATGCCGCCCAACCTCCGGCAGCTTCAGCGGGGCCACCGGGTACTCGTGTTCGCCGCTGAGGTGCAACACGATGCGGCTGGTGATGAGGACCTTGACCCCGGGGCAGGCGGCAAGGAGGTCGGCCACCACCGGTGCCGCCGCAACGATCTGCTCGAAGTTGTCGAGCACGAGCAACGTCCGCTTGGGTTGCAGAGAGTCCTTCACGCTTTCAACAACCGGGCGGGTCGGGTTTTCCAGGATACCCAGCGTCATGGCGATGCTGGAGGCGAGCAGGTTCGAATCGGTGAGCGGGGCCAGGGCAACCAGGTACACCCCATCAAGAAAGTTGTCCTTGAGGCTCACGGCGATCTGTAGCGCCAGCCGCGTCTTGCCGGTGCCGCCTGGACCGCTGAGGGTGACGGCGCGCACTGTCTCGCCAAGGAGAAGCTGCCTGACGGCGCCCACCTCGACCTCTCGCCCGATGAGCTCGTCGGATTGGGCGGGCAGATTGTTCGGGGTGCCGGTCCGCGTCATGAGTGGGGGGAATTCCGCCGGAAGACCCGGAATGATGAGCTGGAAGAGATGCTCCGGCTGCCGTAAGTCCTTGAGCTGGTGCGGACCCAGATCCCGCAGGCTCACCCCTTCGGGCAAGCTATGTTGCACGAGCTCGCGTGTGGTCTGGGACAGAAGGACCTGCCCGCCGTGGCCGGCGGCGCAGATGCGCGAAGCGCGGTGCACGTCAAGGCCAATGTAGCTTCCGGCGCTGAAGGTGGGCTCGCCGGTGTGTAGCCCCATGCGGACGCGGACCGCCCTGCCCCCGGGCCAGGGGTGCTGCGCCAGGCTGCGCTGCGCGGCCACCACCGCCGCCACGGCGTCTCGCGCACGGTCGAAGGCGACGAAGAAGGCGTCGCCCGCGGTGTCGATCTCTCGCCCACCCTGCTCCTGGAATGCGGCGCGCAGGAGGCGCCGCTGCTCCCGCAGCAGGTCGGCGTACTGCTCACCCAGCTCCTGCAGCAGCCGCGTGGAGCCCTCGATGTCGGTGAAGAGAAATGTCACCGTCCCGGCTTGAGGATTGATGGACTGGGCAGTCTCTCCACGCATTCCTGGACGTCCTTCCGAGTCCTCTGGAGGCACCGGACGTTGGGCCTAGTCGTAGAGGCGCACGCCGCCTTCCGGTGAAGGGAAGCTCTCGTCCCCGGCAAAGGCCCAGAGGTACGCTTTGGCGAGGACGTTGCCATTCGTCTCCCCGGAGAAGCCGTGATCGCAGTGAGGGACCCCTCGCGCGTGGACGGCGCTGGCCTTTCTGGCAAAGGACCGTATGCTCATGGCGAGAGCAACCGCAGGAGAGTCGCCCTCCGCGTACGCCACGTACACCTCCCCCGCGTAGTGCCGTACCCCATGCAGGAAGAACCAGCCCACGCTGTCATAGGCCGAGACCAGAAGGATCCTTCGGATCTGTGCAAAGAGCGGCGCCACGGCTACCGCCACCGAACCCCCGGCCGAGAACCCAGCCAGATACACCTCGGGCTCCTTGGTCCCGCAGAGCGGCTCCGCGTTCGTCAGGCAGTGCTCCACCAGATGCGCCATGCCTTCCACAAAGATGCGATTCCAGCTCCCATCTCGATACGAGTAGGGCTCATCGGGGTACTTGCCCTGCGCGTCCGGCCACGGCGGATTGAAGCTGACCAGCGTGGCGACACCTCGGGCCTGCAGGTACTCGCCCAGTCGCACGTACCGATTCCAGGCTCCTTCCTTCGCCTCGCCCGCCCCCGGGGCCTGGATCAGGAGCTTGCCCGATGTGGTCGGGAACGCGATGAAGGGTACCTCGTACGGGACAGCCTGCCCTTGATACCCGGTCGTCGTGAGCTGGAGGCATCCCGCTTCCATTGCCCCGCTCATTGCGCCACCAAGTCCGACGACACTTTGATCGCCCGTCCGGCTGATGATCGCCAACCGCGCCTCGCAAGGCCAAGGCTAGTGATCAGCTTCTTCCCGACGCGCAGGGCAGGATTACCCTCGATGAGGAACAAGACGGACAGATCCTGTTCCCGCCTGGGGGAGCACCGTGACGTAACGAAAATAGCGACGTCCCCCGAAGGCCCGGTTTAGGAGGCTGCCCGAGCAGTGGCCGGAGTCGGTTGATGGCGCGGAACCGGATGGTGTGAACCCTCAGCTCGGAAGCTTGTAGCCGCCGTAGACGGCAATGGGACCCTCCTTCCAGAAGCAGTCCGGGAACGGAAAGCCAGCCTCGGCCAGCATGGTCAATTCGGCGGTGATCGAGAAGTACCGGTCCTCCTTGGCCCAGGCGGCGAAGTGGCGCTTCGCCTCCTCCGGGGAGATCCCGGCGCTTCCCATGAACGCCTCCCAGGCGCGGAAGTACTCTGCTTCGGCCAGGGGTGAGGAATTCATCACGCAGTCGCCGTTCAAAAAGATCCCCGGTGCGTGGAGGCTGCGGAAGATCTGGGCGTAGAGGCGTCTCTTCTGCTCCTCCTCCCGAATGTGATGCAGCGCCAACGACGCCACGAAGGCATGCGCCTCAGGCAGGGGCTCGTAGAACGACCGCTGTACCAGGGCCACGCGGTCGCCGTAGCGCCGGAGGCGCTGTTCGGCCACAGCAAGCATCTGGGGGTCCGTGTCCCACACCTGGATGTGCGCCCGCGGGAATCGCTCCGCGATGGCCTGCGCCAGGGCTCCCGTGCCCCCACCCAGGTCCACCACCACACCCGTCTCGGGCAGGGATGTCGCCAACCACTGGAGCTGTGTGGCCAGCATCGCTTCATATCCCGGAATGAAGGTCCGGATGACCCGGTCGTATTCCGAGGCCCGCATCCCGAGGTGCTCTTCAACCGAGTGAGCCATGATCACCCATACCTCTTCAACGGAGAGCTCTGCCCCCCTCACCCTGCCCCTCTCGCCGTTGTCACCATGGGGGTCAGGCCTTGATAATTTGCCATGGGGGTCAGGCCTTGATAATTTGCTATTTGTTCTGATGAGGGAACTTGTGGCTCTTGTGATTTTACGCTACTCGCAGGGAAATACAAGCCGCTTCGAGGAGTTGCGATTGGGCGCCGGAGGCAGGGGGTTGGTCCTTTCAGGAGGCGGTGATTGGCGAGAGACTCCGGGACCGGTACAGGTCGGAGCATTGCTGGCAAAGGCCCCTGCTGGGGGGTTGGGGGTTAGGGGCCAGGGGCTGGGGTCCCGGGACATACGGCCGGGAGGTCAAGGTTAGGGATCAGAGACAGAAGAGCCAACTCAGGGTGCGCGATTAACGGACGAGGATCGGCGAAGTCGGACGGGACTGGTACAGGTCGGAGCATTGCTGGCAGAGGCCGCGGGCCGGATTCCAATCCGGGAAGTCGAGTCGGATCCGGTTCAGGACTTCGGAGGAGAGCTGGTCTGGGTCGGGGACGAACGCGTGGGTGGGGAAACCGCAGAGGGGGCAGCGCTCACCTGCGTGGAGCGGAGGCCGGAGGCCGGGGGTCAGGGGCTGGGGGTCGGTTGGCAAATTCGAAATTCGAAATTCGAAATTCGAAATTTGGCTAGCGGGATTGGTGGCGAAGGAGACGAGGTCTGCGTGGGTTAAGGTAGCCGCGTCGAAGAAGCGGGGGAATGCCTCCCCTGCTCGCTCGCCGAGCATGGGGAAGGTCTTGGTGAATTCGTGGAGGCGGCGGTCGCGGACAGAGGGTGAGGCCCAGTTGCGGCGGACGAGGCGGCCGTCAATGTAGGTGTCCCAGAGGACGCGGTAGCGATCCTGGAGCAACCGTTCGTGTGCTGGTCCCAGCTCGGCCCGCGGCAGGCGTGGTTCGTAGCCGAAGGCGGGATCCAGCATGTCCGCGATGTGGACAAGCTCGTGCCGCAGGAAAACTCTGAGGCGCTCCGGATCCAGAAGCCTTTGGGGATCCAGCCGGATGGCAACCGATCGTCTCTCCGCCTCCCCCACCCCTTCCCCGGCGGGCGAGACGAAGAGTTCCGCGCCATCATCTCTGCTGGCGCGGGCCTGTGCCACGATGCAGGCACGCGTGTTCGCCAGGATCAACGGTTGCTCCTGAAGCTCCTGCCAGATCACCGCACCGAGATTCAGTCGTTCGAACCAGGCCGCGTGGAACTCCTGAAAGGCTGCGTCCCGTTGCTCCGGGTCCTGGATTTCGTAGAGACGATTCCGCTCCCCGCGGAAGCCCTGCACTCTGCGAGCCTCGATAGTGCGGAGGACCGCTTCCTCGATGAATCGAGGATCCCACTCCACGCAGAACCCATCCGATTTCGAATTTCGGATGGCGAATTTCGAATTTGGGAACGTGGAACGCGTTGCCGTGTTCACTCAACCGCTCCGGTCCGAGCAGAAGTTTCGATTTGGAGCAACTCGTCGCCGGAGCCGCAGGCCATGGGAGCGTCACCGAGCGATGTCGAGCGCAGGTGGAGAAGTTCCGGCCCTGCGGGCACGCCCACCCGGGCGCATTCGTGGGTGACGAACACAGTCAGGAGTTCGCCCAGGGCGCCGTAGAACCCCCCACGGTCCTCGCGCGCCAGCCGTCGCCCGAAGGCCGGGGCCCATCCCCCCAGGTGGTCCTTCAGGAACAGCCGAGTGGCTCGCCGGGTCTCCTCCAGCATGGTCGCGTTATCCGTGACGAGGGCGTACGCCTTTTTCCGCGCCAGGAAGAGCATGAACTCGCACTCGCAGGCGATGTGATCAATGCGCTCGTGCTCCGAGGGACGCAAGCCGAGGCCGAAGGCGTGGCAAAAGCCCGCCAGATCGCTCATCTCTTGGAGCGGCAGGAACAGGGAATCCTCCCCGTACTCGGTCTCGTAGGGAGGGACAAGGCCGCGGGCGGTGTGGCCGAACAGGCGACGGAAAGAAGCCTCAAGAGCTGCCAGGGAGCAGAGGGGCTGAGGAGCAGAGGTGCGGCGGACGAGATCGGCGAGACCAGTGTTCCATGCATCATCCAGCACGGCCGCCGCGTCGGCCAGCGCCTCGACTCCCTCCGATGAGGCCAACCGAGAGATCGTCTCAGCCGTCGGCGCGAGAAACCCCAGCGCCAGCGCCTCGTACAGGGCGCTGCGACAGAGCGCCAGGTCAACCTCGGCCGATTTCGAATTTCGCCCCGCCGTGGCGGGGTCGGACTTCGGACTTATCTCAGACCCCAGAGCCCCGGTGCCCATTTTGCCTCTCCTGCGACGACCTTATCTCATTTCGAATTTCGGATGGCGAATTTCGGATTTTGACTGATCCCCGACCCCTGGCCCCTGACCCCTGTTCTTAGTTAGGGTGTTTCCACGTCGGGATGCTGGAGGCAGCCCTCCGCGCAGTCCCTGCGCGCCGGCCACAGCGAGCATCCCGTGGCTCTCAGTTTCGGTCGGCCGAATGCTGAGGTGAGGGCCGCGCGTGATGCGTCAATGCTGACATCCGCCGCTGCCCCCGTGTCTGGGCACGGCAGGATCCGCGCCTCCCGGAAACGAGCGAAGATATGAGCCGCCCGGGGGAGCAAGACGTATAGGCCCGCCAGGGCCAAGATCGCAACGATCAGGATTCCAGGGTTACTCATGGCTTCCTCCCTTTCTCATTTCGGATTTCGGATGGCGGATTTCGGATTTGCCCCCTCACCCTGCCCTCTCCCGCCAGGGGGGAGAGGGTGGGGGTGAGGGTGCTTAGATGGAGTTGGCGTGGACCGCCGGCCGCACGTGGATCGGCTCCTCCACCGTGGTCCGGAAGAGCTCCTCGCCGTCCTTTCCGTAGGCGATGACGGTGTCGTTGTAGAGGGTGACACGCCGGCCGCGAAGGGTCCCCTCGTACACCTTCGGCCCCTCCTTCATCTCGTACCGATAGATGATGAACTTCGACCGACGGAAGAGCTGGAGCACCGCCACGAGTTCCCGGTCGGGGTTCTCATACCGTTCGATGGCCTGGTCCACGCCGGGACCGAACATCTGCCGGAGGTAATCCCGAGGCACCCAGCGGGGCGGGATGTAATACCCGTTCGGTGCCGTGCCGAACTGCGGGTACAGCGGCAGGGCCACCTTGGCCACGTGCACGAGGTAGTAGAGCGGGTTGTACCGATCCTCGGCCCAGGTTCCGTCCCGGTTCAACTTCACCAGTCCCTGCATCCGGATCTGGCCGATGCACGCCGCCATGCAGCGCGTCTCCGTGGGCTTGCCCTGGCTTTCCGGGTCCCTCCCCTCGATCCGGGGATAGCAGGCTACGCACTTCTCGGAGATCCGCGTGTTGCCCCGGTACATGGATTTCTTGTATGGACAAGCCTCGACGCACTTCCGGTACCCGCGGCACTCCTGCTGGTCAATCAAGACAATGCCGTCCTCCGGCCGCTTGTAGATGGCCTTCCGGGGACAGGCCGCCAGGCACGCCGGGTAGCTGCAGTGATTGCAGATCCGGGCCAGGTAGAAGAACCAGGTTTTGTGTACGGGGAGCTGCTCGCCGGTCTTGTGCCACTCCAAGAACTTCCCCCGCTCCCCCACCGGGTTGTCCTCGTAGATGTTGGGGGAGTTCCATTCCTCGTCGGCGGGGAGATACCCCAGGACCCGGGCGCTATCCGGCGTGAGCATCCGCTCCGCCTCGAAGATCGTCCGGCCGTCAAACTGCCCGTAGGGTCCCTGCCGGTTGTCGGAGAGCTTTCCCGACCAGCTGGGGCCCTCCGGATTGGCCTGCTCCAGGAGCTCCAGGATCTTCATGTCCCAGAACATCGGGTAGCCCCCGTACGGCTTGGTCTCCACGTTGGCCCACCACATGTGCTCCTGGCCCTTGCTGAAGGTCCAGGTGGACTTGCAGGCCATGGTGCAGCTCTGGCAGGCGATGCACCGGTTGATGT
>METI01000249.1 GCA_001771285.1 candidate division NC10 bacterium RIFCSPLOWO2_12_FULL_66_18 | reverse complement strand
CAGGCCGCGGTGCGCTGGCGAGGAAGGAGGTAGCGCTTCGCCACGGCCACCACCTCTTCCGCGGTGACGGCCTGGATCTTCTTCCGTTCCTCGAAGGCGAAGCGCCAGTCCCCGGTCAGCGCCCAGGCCTCGCCCAGCCGGGAGGCCAGCCCGGCGTTGCTGGCCAGGCCGCGGATCGCGCCCACCTCGATCTGGTTGCGGACCTTCATCAGTTCCCGAGGGGTCGGCGGCTCCGTCTGAGCGCGACGGAGTTCTTCCTCGATGGCCGCCTCGATCTCCTCCAGGGTGTGGGGGGCCCGCGGAGTCGCCTGGATCAGGAACAGCCCGGCGCGTCGCAGGAACCAGGGACCGGCTGCCACGCCGGTCACCAGGCGCTGCTCCTCCACCAGGCGCTTGTGCAGCCGCGAAGAGCGCCCGTCCCCCAGCAGCGATCCCAGGACGCTGAGCGTGTACATGTCCGGGTGACCCAGCGGAGGGATGCGGTAGAGCATGAGCAATTGCGGCTCGGCCGGGAATTCCACCCGGATGCGACGTTCACCGGGTTGGGGTGGCTCCACCAGGAGCGGTGCCGGAGGGAGGGGTTGGGCCGGGATCCCGCCGAAGTGTCGCTCCACCGTTCGGATGACCTCGGCCGGATCCAGATCACCCACCAGCACGGCCAGGGTGTTGTTGGGGGCGTAGTAGGTGCGGAAGAACTCCACCGCCTGGGGGCGGGTGAGGTTCTCCAGCTCGCTCGGCCAGCCCAGCACGGGATGGCGGTAGGGCAGGGCGACGAAGGCGGTGGCCAGCGCGGCCTCCATCAGTTGACCCCGCGGGCTGGTATCCACGCGCTGCCGCCGCTCCTCCTGGACGACCTCCCGTTCGGTGTAGAACTCGCGGAAGACCGGGTTCCGCATCCGGTCCGATTCCAGGAGCGCCCAGAGTTCCAGCCGGGTGTTGGGCAGGCTCACGAAATACTGAGTGCCCTCCCGGGACGTGGAGGCATTCAGCCGGATCCCGCCGCTCCGCCGGTAGATCTCCCACAGCTCGTTCCGCACGATGAACGTCTTGGCCTCCGCCTCCAACTCGGCAATCTCTTTCTCCAGGGCCGCCACGGTCGCCGCGTCCACCCTCCCGCCGGGCAGGCGCGCCTTGGCCTTCTCGACCTGAAGGGCCATGTAGCGCGCATCAATCTGTTCCAGGAGCGGCAGTTCCCGCTCGAGGTCCTGCGTGCCAAAGAGCCGGGTCCCCTTGAACATCATGTGCTCCAGCAGGTGCGCCAGCCCCGTTTGTCCGGGGATCTCGTTGGCGCTTCCCACCTGGAAGCGGAGGTAAGCGGAGAAGGTCGGCGACTCCCGCCGCTCCACGATCAGAAAGCGCATCCCGTTTCGCAGGGTGTGCTCGGTGATGGGGAGGCGAATGTCTTCCGGAAGAGCGGCAGCCACTGCGAGTTGGGCGGCCGCGAGGAGGAGCGCAAGCAGAACGATGGGCACCCGTGGCTGTCGAGACGATCGCACGCGAGCCTCCAGAGTCGGACGTGTCCGTATGCTTTCGGCAATCTAGCACGGCAACGATCCGGAATCAAAGAGGGGAGAGCGGCCTCCATCCTCGGCCGGACGTTGGTGAGGGATCACTTCCTTTCAGTGGCGTGGAAGGTTCGGTTCGCTTGAGAGAGGGGGTGCATGGAGGTGGCTTGCGCGATTTCGCACAGAGGTTGGTGCCTCTTGGCACAATCCCGCCCCATTGGTTGCCTGCAAACCCGGTTGTCTGTCCAAAGCGACAAATTCAGATTGCCTGAACCTCTTGAGAAATAAGCGCTGAAACCGTTTTCCACTTCGGGGCCCTTGCTTCGCTCGCCGTGGCACCCCCCTTGCTCACCCTTGCGAGAGTTCAGGCAGTCGGTTGGCGTACCACGTTCTCTCCGTGCTTGATCGCGCGGGCCTCGAAGGCATTTGACAGGGGGGGGCATGAAAACGGCATCTCCCACCAGCGAGACCGAGATCATCCTGTTAGCCATCGCGAAGGAGAAACTGTCCTTCGCCCGGCTGGCTGCCGCTGCCCAGGCCTGCGACAACCCCAAGGCCAAGCGCCTCTACAATCAACTGGCCCTGGATGAGCTGAAGCACTTGCTTACGCTGGTCAGCCTGATGGACGGCCTGGCCGACGACTGGCTCACGCGCCTGGACCTCACGCTCCCCCCGGCGGACCGCCCCGACACGCTGCCCCAGACCGAAGAGGCCATCCTCCGCTCGACCACGGAGGAGGAAGAACTCTCGAAGAACTTCTTCGGCTGCCTTGCCCAGGAAGTGGATCGGGGGGAGCTGCTGGACCTGCTGCAGACCCTGCGGGCCGAGGAAGAAGATCATCGGACCCGCCTGCGATCCCTGCTGTACGGGCTGGAGGCGGATCGGCCGGTCGTCGCCAAGTGGCTGCGATCCATCCGCCGCATGATTCCCGCTGCGCATCTGCACTGAGGAACAGTACCGGTGAAGCTGGTGCGGGGAAGGCCGACCTGGGGAAGCATGGCACTGGGGATCGCGGCGATCCTGGTGGCCGCGGCGGTCGCCCCGCGCCCGGCACATGCCGACGGGGATCACGGCGCCGCCTCGCGCGTGATCCGGTCGGAGCTGGGGGGCGGACGGTATGACCTCTGGATCACCCTGACCCCCAGCCCCCTCCTGGCCGGCCAGCGAGCGGTCATCAAGGCTCAGATCATTGATCGCGCCAGCGGCGCGACCGTGCGTGGCGGACGGGTGCAGATGGCGATCCCCGACTGGATGCCTCCTTCCTTGCGCCAGGTGAGTGCGGTACCGGGCACTGCCCAGCAGCAGCTTCAGGACGAAACGGAGCAGGAACGGCTCGTGGCCATCGGGAATCTGTGGGTCAAGGTCCGGGCGGCCGCCAATGTCGGGCAGGTCTTGCCCACGCTGGCAACCGAGGTGGCTCCGGGCGTCTACGCGCTGGAGTTTACCCCTCTCGCCGCCGAGCCGTACGACCTTCAGGTCACGTTCCTGGATCCGACGGACCGGTCGCTTCCGGATCGTCCGCCCGTCACCGTGTCGCTTCCGGTGACATGGGAGTGGCCGGTCAACCCCCGGCTGATTCTGGTTGCCCTGGTCATCGCGGGGACGGCAGTGGGGGGCCTCATCATCCTGCGGGTCCGCCGCGATGCATTGGCGCCCGGTGAGCGATTCAACTTCCTCGCGCTCCCCTGGCTGCGGCGCCTGGTCACGGCGCGCGGCTTCCAGCCTGCCATCCAGATCCCGCTCCTCCTGTTCTTTGCCGTCCTCGTATTCGTGGGCCTGGCCGATACGCCCCTGGCGGGGCGGAATCTGGCCACCAAGCTCACGTGGACATCCTGGTGGGCCGGCTCTGGTGCCTGATGTGCCCCATCGGGGCGGTCAACGAATGGACGTCACGCCTGGCCCAGCCCACCCGCAAGTGGCCCAAGCCCCTCCGGAACCTGTGGATCGCCAACGGGACCTTCATCCTGCTGACCTGGGCGGACGTGCAACTGGGGGTCGTGCGCGATCCGCGGGTCACGGCCGGGATCATCCTCCTGCTGCTGGTCAGCGCGGCCCTGACCGGACTGTTCTTCCAGCGGCGGACCTTCTGCCGCTACCTCTGCCCCATCACGGGCCTCATCGGGATCTACTCCATGCTGGCCCCGGTGGAGCTGCGCGCCAAACGCTGCGAGACCTGCCATTCCCACAAGGAAAAGGAATGCTTCGTGGGCGGCCCCGCCAACGTCGGTTGCCCCATGTTCGAGCGCGTATGGGAGATGGACAGCAACGCCTACTGCAACCTGTGCTTCGAGTGCGTGAAAGGCTGCCCGCAGGACAACCTGGTGCTTCGCCTGCGGGCCTTCGGCGCGGATCTGTGGGCGGCAAGCCGGCGGCACCTGGACGAGGCCTACCTCGCCGTGGTCCTGGTCGGGGCCAGCCTGTTCCTCACGGGTGAGATGGTGCAGCCCTGGCACGACACCCTGGATGCGATCATCGGCCGGCTGCCCCTCCAGGCGCTCGGGATCACCAGCCACAAGGCCGTGGAGGCGCTGGTCAACTCGACCATGTTCCTGGCCGTTGCGCTCGTCCTGATCCCCCTCGCGGTCCTGGCCGCCGCGGCGGTGGCCCAGCGTCTACTGGCGTGGACCGGCAAGACCCATGATCTCTCCGAGATCTTCACGGTGTTCGGCTACATGTTCGTCCCCATCGGGCTGAGCATGCACCTCGCACACAACCTGCACCACCTCATCGACGAGGGACCTGGGATCGTGCCGGTGATCCAGCGCACCATCCACCGATTCACGACCTTCTCCGTTGGCGTGCCGGCGTGGAACGTGCCGCCGCTCCTGTCCCACGAGGTCGTCTACTGGATGCAGATGCTGCTGTTCATGGGCTTCTACGGGGTGAGCCTGTACGCGGGCGCGCGCCTGGCCCGCCGCCATTTCAGCAACGCGGAGACGACCTTCCGGGCCGCGGCCCCGATGGTGGTGGTCTCGCTCTTCATCATGTTGTTGAACGTCTACGTGCTGAGCCAGCCCATGTCGGCCCGGCACAGCCATTGATAACCGCGAGGGCGGATGCCCCGCATCATCCCGTTGCCGTCACGGCAAGGAGGTTAGTGATGTTCGACGAACCCGAGGCGTGGTCACCGGAAAGGGAACTGCGACTGTTGGAAGAGCTGGCCGAGGCCGAGGCGCAGGTGTTCGAGGTGGAGATGGAGCTGCCGGTCCACCCGCTCCCCGCGGAGTCCGAGCGGCCCTGGGTCGCCTACTGGCACCTGCCGCCGAACGGGATTCGATCGAAGGCCCGGACCCACCCGCGCCTGGCCCGCGGACGATAGGAGGGCCGGCATGCGCGGTGAATTGATGCGCCCGGAACACGTATTACTGCTGCTGGCGGTGGCCCTGAGCCTGGCCTGGGGTCTGGTGATCGCCCTGTAGTCCAAGGAAAGGCTGCACCCGGTTTCCCGGGACCGGCCGACGTACCCCTTTCCTTTCTGAGCCCCGGCGGGCAGAGCGCCCACCGGGGCTTTCCCTTTCATCTGTCTGAACCGTGCAGCCTCAGCCCATGCCACTCGGTCGTGTCCCGGGTGTCGGGTACCCGCTGAGGGCGCTTCGTTCCGATTGTAACCGCTGCGAGGGGTTCCTTCTCGTAGGCGCCGGAGATCAGGCTGCGACTTGACAGGAGAGAGACGGCGTGGTATATACCATACCTGGGTACCGTACATCCCTAGCGGGAGGTGTCAGCGACATGATGGACCAGGAGACGAAGCAGCGGGCCCTCACCCGACTCCGGCGCATCGAGGGGCAGATCCAGGGCGTCCAACGGATGGTGGAAGAGGACAAGTACTGCGTGGACATCATGCTCCAGATCTCGGCCATCCAGGGGGCCCTGGAGCAAGTGTCGAAGATCCTCATGGCTCGCCACATCGAGAGCTGTGTCCTGGACAGCGTGAAGGCGGGCACCGAGCGGGAACGGACCCGGAAGATCGAAGAGCTGATCGAAGTGTGCTCGCGCTACGGTGGATCCACTGCACGGTGAGTCGGGATCGGGAGCATGGGGACGCCGGGGGGTGTCAGGCCCGATCCGGCGCTCCGGGATCTCCGATTCAGGGGGTTCCAGTGACGGATTATGACGTGGCGATCGTCGGAGCGGGTCCCGCGGGCTCGACGGCAGCCCGGGAATTGGCCCGGGGGGGTGCGCGGGTCTGCCTGCTGGACCGGGCCCGGTTTCCACGACCCAAGCCATGCGGCGGGGCGCTGTCGCCCCGAGTCCTGCGCCACCTGCCTTCCGGGGTGGAGGGACTCGTCCGCGCCCGCATCCAGCGTGCCGTTTTCACCTTCCGGTCGTGCCGACCGTTTGAAGTGACCTCCACCCTGCCCATGGGGTACATGGTCTGCCGGGAGGAGTTCGACGCGTGGCTCTGCGGGTCGGCCGAGGAGGCAGGTGCCTGCGTTCGCGAGGGCGTGGCGGTTCGCCGCGTCGAGCGGACCGGGACCGGGTTTGCCGTGCGCGCCTCCGGTGAGGACATCCGAGCCTCATGGGTGGTCGGCGCGGATGGTGCCAACAGCTTGGTGGCCGCCCAGTTGCTCCCCCGCCGTCTCCCCGCAAAATTTATCGGGGTGGAGTCTGAGGTGCCGTATGAGGGGGACGATCTGGAGGAGACCGTCCTGGTAGACGTGGGGCGCTACCCGGGGGGGTATGCCTGGGCGTTCCCCAAGGGGGACCGGGTGAACGTGGGGGTCATGTTGGAGTTCCCACGGGGCCGGGAATTGCGCGGGGCGCTTGCCGCGTTCGTGGGCGGCGTTCCCGGGCTCCCCTCCGCCGCCGCCGCATGCTGGCAGAGTGCGCCGGTGGCGGCGCCGCTGCGAGAGCCGGCCCCGTGTGCCGGGACAGGGGTGCTGTTGGTAGGCGATGCGGCGCGGCTGGCCGACCCATTCCTGGGGGAGGGGATCTATTATGCCATCAAGAGCGGCAGCCTGGCGGCCAAGGCCCTGCTCGCCGGGAGGAATGAAGCGGATGCCGCCGCCCGGTACGAGACAGCCGTCGCCGAGGCGATCTGGCCGGACCTGCGTGCCGCGTCCCGGATCGCCTCCCTGTTCCACCGGTCGCCGCGCTGGTGGCATCGCATCCTGTCCCGGATGCCGACATCCTTGATGCAGTATGTGGCCGTGCTGACCGGAGAGCAGTCCTACACGGGCCTGCTGCGGCTCGTCGTGGACCGGCTGGGATCGGCGGCCGAACGGTGGGCGTTGCCCCGTCTGGGATTGGCCCGGTCGGGCGCCTCGTAAGCAAGGGAAGCCTGGGAGGAAGATCGAGATGGTTCGCGACCCCGTGTGCGGGATGATGATCGAGGAGGCCGACGCCGCGGCGACCAGCCGCCACGACGGACAGACCATTCACTTCTGCGCCATCGGCTGCAAGGAGAAGTTCGACGCGGCGCCGGAGAAGTACCTGAACGGCGGCAGCCGGGCTGAACCGGCCCTGGTCCAGATCGGGCCGATGGCAACTCCCGCCCCGGCGAGCACCCCTGCGGGACCCTCCCCGTCCATGGCAGGGTCAGGTGCCAGGATTGATATCGGCATCCAGGGGATGCATTGCGCCTCGTGCGTCTCGACGATCGAGGAGGCGCTGGCGGCCGTGCCCGGCGTGCGGCAGGCCGTGGTGAACCTGGCGGCCGAGCGCGGGACCATCCACTTCGATCCGGCCGCGGTCGGCCCGGCAGCCCTGGTGAAGGCGATTGCGGAGACCGGGTACACCCCGCGGGTGGAAAAGGCGACGATCCCCATCGGCGGCGTCTCCTGCGCCTCGTGCGTGGCCACCATCGAGGGGGCCCTGCACGAGACGCCGGGCGTCCTCTCGGCGAGCGTGAATCTCGCGACCAATGCGGCGACGGTGGAGTTTCTCCCTGCGACCGCCACGATCCAGGACCTGCGACGGGCCATCCGGGACGTGGGGTACGAGCCACTGGAAGTGGCCGAGGGCGCCGCTGCGGCCGATTACGAGAAGGCGGCCCGCGAGCGGGAGATCCGCACCCTCAAGACGAAACTGATCGCGGCCATCATCCTCACGCTGCCGGTCTTCTTCGGCAGTTTCCCCGAATGGTTTCCCTGGATCCCCAGGATCCTCCAGAACTTCTGGGTGCTCCTGGTCCTCACGACCCCGGTGCAGTTCTGGGGAGGGGCCCAGTTCTATCGGGGATTCTGGGCAGCCCTGAAGCACAAGACCTCCGACATGAACACCCTGATCGCCGTCGGAACCTCCGCGGCGTATCTGTACAGCCTGGCCATGACGGCCGTGCCGGAATTCTTCCGGACGCGGGGGATCGCGCCGGCCGTGTATTTCGACACGGCGGCGGTGATCATCACCCTGATCCTGCTGGGCCGCCTGCTGGAGGCCATCGCCAAGGGCCGGACGAGCGAGGCGATCAAGCGCCTCATGGGCCTCCAGGCGAAGACAGCCCGGGTCATCCGGGACGGCGAGGAACAGGACATCCCGGTGGAAGAGGTTCGCATCGGCGACCTCGTGATCGTGCGCCCCGGTGAGAAAGTACCGGTGGACGGGGTGGTGCGTGGGGGGGCCTCGGCCGTGGACGAGTCCATGCTGACCGGGGAAAGCCTCCCGGTGGAGAAGCATCCGGGCGATCAGGTAATCGGCGCCACCCTCAACAAGACCGGCACGTTCCGGTTCGAGGCCACAAAGGTCGGGAAGGACACCGTGCTGGCCCAGATCATCAAGCTGGTGGAAGAGGCCCAGGGCTCCAAGGCCCCCATCCAGCGCATGGCCGATTACGTGGCCAGCGTCTTCGTCCCGACGGTCATCGGGATTGCGGTCCTGACCTTCGGAATCTGGTGGGCCTTCGGACCCAGGCCGGCATTCCTCTTTGGGTTGCTGAACTTCGTCGCGGTCCTGATCATCGCCTGTCCCTGCGCCCTGGGACTGGCCACGCCGACCGCTATCATGGTGGGCACGGGCAAGGGGGCCGAGCAGGGGATCCTGATCCGCAGCGGCGAAAGCCTGGAGACGGCGCATAAGATCCGGACCATCATCTTCGACAAGACCGGGACCTTGACCAAGGGGGAACCGGAGGTCACGGATGTGATCGTGCAACGTGCGACGTTCAACGTTGAGAAAGTTGGCCCCGACGTTGAACCTCGAACGTCGAACGTCGAACGGGAAGTCCTCAGGCTGGCGGCGTCGCTGGAGCGGGGATCGGAGCACCCGCTGGGCGAGGCGATCGTCAACAGGGCAAAGGAGGAAGGGCTCGCCCTGAGCGAAGCCGAAGGATTCGAGGCTGTTCCGGGCCACGGGGTCCGGGGGAAAGTGGATGGCCGGATGGTGCTGCTGGGAAACGCGAAGCTGATGCTGGAGAGCGGGGTGGTCCTGGGGGATCTTGCGGAGGCCGCCGAGACGCTGGCCGGCCAGGGCAAGACCCCTATGTTCGTGGCGGTGGACGGGGAGGCGGCCGGGGTGATCGCGGTGGCCGATACTCTCAAGGAACACTCCGCGGAGGCCATCCGCGCCCTGCACCGGTTGGGGATCGAGGTGGTCATGATCACCGGGGACAATCGCCGCACCGCCGTTGCCATCGCCCAGCAGACCGGGATTGATCGCGTCCTGGCCGAGGTCCTGCCAAACCAGAAGGCGGAGGAGGTGAAGAAACTCCAGGCCGAGGGCAAGGTGGTGGCCATGGTGGGAGACGGGATCAACGATGCGCCGGCCCTGGCCCAGGCGGACGTGGGTATCGCCATCGGGACAGGGACGGACGTGGCCATGGAGGCCTCGGACATCACGTTGATCCGCGGAGACCTGCGCGGGGTGGTCACGGCCATCGAGCTCAGCAAGCGGACCCTGCGGACGATCAAGCAGAACCTGTTCTGGGCCTTCATCTACAACGTGCTGGGCATCCCCATCGCGGCCGGGGTCCTGTATCCCTTCTTCGGGATGCTGCTGGATCCCATGGTGGCCTCGGCGGCCATGGCGTTGTCGTCGGTGTCGGTGGTGACGAACTCGCTCCGGCTGCGCCGCTTCCGGCCGAGTCTGACGTAAAGGCAATGCAACCGCCAATGAACGCAAATGGACGCCAAAGGTCCGATGTCGGTTCTCAAAAGTAGTTGGAAGGAGGTTTAGCGATGGCGATTGATCCGGTCTGCAAGATGCAGGTGGATGAGAAGAAGGCGGCGGCGACCTCCGTCCACAAGGGCACGACGTATTATTTCTGTGCTCCCGGGTGCAAGAAGGCGTTCGATTCGGCCCCCGAGAAATACCTCGGCAAGGCGTAGGATGAACCAGTCGCGAATGAATCCGCGGAAGTGGAGACTTGCGAGCGGTCTCACCGTCTCCGGTCTGCTCCTGGCGGCCGTGGGCATTGCCTCGTGGGCCCAACAGGCGCCCGAGCATGGTGCCCACGGCACGCCGGAGAGCTGGAAGTTCTCCTGGCCCGCGGGCGACGCGGCCGTAGGACGGGAGGTCTTCATCAAACTGGAGTGCTACACGTGCCACGAGGTCAAGGGCGAGCAATTCTCAAAACCCGAACCCGGGTCGGATCCGGGGACAATCGGCCCAGAGCTTTCCGGTATGACTCCGCTGCACCCGGTCGAGTACTTCGCCGAGGCGATCATCAATCCCAGCGCCGCGGTGGAGGAGGGCAAGGGCTACCGCGCTGCCGACGGCAAGTCCAAGATGCCCGGTTATAACGACCTGGTCACCGTGCAGGAGGTCATTGACCTCGTGACCTACCTCAAGAGCCTGAAGGGGGACGGCGCGGCACGCGGGCAGGGCGGTACAGCCGCGCCGTCCGACGCACACGGCGGCGCTGGCGGTCAGATGCTGAGACACTAGGGAAGGACAACCTGAAGGGGTGCAACCACAGATGAACGCAGATGAACACAGATAGTCCTCTCCGGCGAATGGAGGAGGTCAGGACTCGACCCAAGCTGATGACCGGCGGTAATAGCAAATTCCTGCCGACGGAGGAGTGGAGCTTCGCGGTCCTGCGCGCCCTCGCGATGCTCGGGGGAATGGTCGCCCTCTTTCTGGTCCCGCTTCGCCCCGAGCACCAGCCGCACCTCCTCCCCCTGGCCTGGGCCTTCGTGGCCTACAAGATCCTCCTTTTCCTGGCGATTCGGACCTGGCCGCAGCGACTCCGGCTGCTCCTCCTAGGAACCGTCGGACTGGATCTGCTGTTCGTCTCGCTCTTCGTCTGGTTCAGCGGGGGCCTGGAAAGTCACTTTTACCTGCTCTATTACCTCCTGGTGGGGCTGGCCGCCGTGCATTTCGGTCCGGGGATCGTACTGGGCACAGCCGGAAGCGCCGGCGCCCTGTACGGGCTGGCCTCTCTGGCCGGGACGCCGGGAGCCGACTGGCACCACCTCAGCGCCAGGGTGGCCACCTTCTTCCTCCTGGGGGGAGCCCTGGGATTCATCAGCCAGCGTGAGCGGCTGGCCCGGGCCGAGGCCGAGCGCCTGAACGTTGAACTCCGGGAGAATCAGAGTCGCCTGGAGAAGGCATATCAGGAATTGCAGGCGACGCAGGAACGGCTGGTGCAGTCAGAGCGGTTGGCCACCATCGGCCAGATGTCTGCCAAGGTCTCTCACGAGGTGCGAAACCCGCTCGGCTCCATCAGCTTGAACGCGGAACTTTTGGAAGACGAGCTACAGGCGCTGCCCGAGGATCGGCGGGCGGAGGCGGCCAGCCTCCTGGCCGCCATCCGGTCGCAGGTTGACATGCTGAGTGCGGTGACCGAGGAGTACCTCCGGTTCGCCCGCCTGCCCAGGCCCAAACTGGAAGCCGCGGCGGTGGCGCCGCTGATCGAGGAGCTGGCGGAGTTCGTGCGCGGGGAGCTCCGGGGCCGGCGGGTCCGACTGGACGTGACCGTCCCGGACGGGCTGCCTCCGGTCCGCCTGGACCCGGGGCAGATCCGCCGGGCGCTCCTCAACCTGGTCCGGAATGCAGCCGAGGCGATGCCTGAGGGGGGATCGATCATAGTCCGGACCGGACTCTTGGGACAGAAGGCAGAAGGCAAAAGGCAGAAGGCGGAAGGCGGGACGCCAGTCGATTCGTCGGGGCTGCCTTCTGCCGGCTGCCTAGTGCCTTCTGTGTTCATTGAGGTGAGAGACACCGGGCCGGGAATTCCGCCAGAGAACCTGGACAAGATCTTCGAGCCATTCTTCAGCACCAAGGAGGGCGGGACGGGGTTGGGCCTGGCCATCGCGCGCCAGATCGCGATGGATCACGGCGGGGTGCTCACCTGTGAGAGCAGCCCCGGGGGTGGCGCTGCCTTTTGCCTGATCCTTCCGATCTCCAACGGAGGGGACAGGGGATGACCATGGGGGATGCTCGCATCCGGGTCCTGGTGGTGGACGATGACCTTGCCGTTCGTCAGGCCCTCTCGCGCACTCTGGAGAAGATCGGATACGACGTCGTGGTCGCCGAGGATGGCCAGGAGGGACTGGATCGCCTGCGGCAGGGGGGCATCCACATCGTCCTGGCCGATCTGAAGATGCCGAAGCTGTCGGGGAACGAGTTGCTCAAGGCGGCCAAGGCCATCGCCCCCGATGTCGAGGTGATCGTCATCACCGGCCATGGCACCGTGGAGGACGCCGTCGAGGCCATGAAGGAGGGCGCCTACGACTTCATCACCAAGCCCTTCAAGCGCGTCCAGCTCGAAAAGACGATCAGGAAGGCGGCCGAGAAGCAGGCGCTGGTCCTCGAAAACCGGGTGCTCCAGGCGCGCGTGGACGAATTGCAGGGAGCCGGCCAGATCATCGGCACCAGCCCCGCCATCCTCCGCACCCTCGAGCTGGTGAACCAGGTGGCGCCCAGCACGGCCACGGTGCTGATTCAGGGGGAAAGCGGTACGGGGAAGGAGCTGATCGCGAACGCCGTCCACCACGGCAGCCCCCGGCGCGCGCGGCCCTTCATCAAGGTCAACTGCGCCGCTCTTCCGGAGACCCTGCTGGAATCGGAGCTCTTCGGCTACGAGCGGGGGGCCTTCACCGGCGCCGTGGCCCGCAGGGAAGGGCGCTTCGAGCTGGCCGACGGCGGCACGCTGTTCATGGACGAAATCGGCGACCTCAGCCTGGCCACGCAGGCGAAGCTCCTGCGGGTCCTCCAGGAGGGGGAATTCGAGCGGCTGGGCGGCACGCGGACGCTCAAGGTGGACGTCCGGCTGGTGGCGGCCACCCACGCCGACCTGGCCACCCTGGTGCGGGAGAAGGGGTTCCGCGAGGACCTCTTCTACCGGTTGAACGTGATCACGATCCAGATTCCGCCGCTGCGGGAGCGCCGGGAGGACATCCCGCTCCTCGCGCAGCACTTTCTCGGCCGGTATGCCGTGAAGAACGCCAAGACCATCACCGGGTTCACGGACGAGGCCCTGGACCTGTTGCAAAGCTACGCGTGGCCGGGCAACGTGCGCGAGCTGGAGAACGTGATCGAGCGCGCCGTGGTCCTGACCCGCGGGTCGATGATCTCGCCGGCGGACCTTCCCGAGACGCTGGCCGGCGCCGACCAGGCCGCTCGCCATCTGGTGATCTCCGTTGGGACCCCGTTGGAGGAAGTCGAGGATCGCCTGATCGAAGAGACGCTGCGCTACGCCAGGGGCGACAAGACCCTGGCCGCGAAGCTTCTGGGCATCGCCACCCGCACGATCTACCGCAGGATGAAGGGGGAACCCCAGCCACCGGGAGCGGGCTAGCCAAGTGACGAGTCGGCTTCCGATGCCGCGTCAGCATCGGCCGACAGAAATCGAAGGGCCGATTGACAAAAAGTCCGGCGATCTTCGCCAGGCCTCTCGCTTTTCCGACAGAAGTGTCGAACCGGCCCTCCAACATCCTGGGAAGGGAGTTTCCCCCTCCAGCATGAGCTTCGAAAATCAACCACTTACGATTTATTGGACCCGCTGGTCGAGGGTGCCAGGGCTGGCACCGACCTTGCCTCTCTCTTTGGACGAGTCCATGAATCGAACCGAGAGGAGGTGAGACCACATGAAGAAGCTATGGATCATGGCAGCGGCCCTCGTCCTCATCCTGGGCGCGGCCGGGTACACTATCGCCCAATCCACCAGTCCCGGACCGCAGGGTGGCCAAATGGGCCAAATGGGCCAAATGGGGATGATGGGACCGGGCATGGGCATGATGGGCAGCGGGATGATGGGCTCGGGCGGCCAGGGCGGCCAGGGCGGCCAGGGCGGGATGATGGGATCTGGCATGATGAGCATGATGATGGGCCAGCCGCTGACCCAGGAACAATTGGAGCAGTTCGCCAAGCAGCACGGGATCACACCGGAGCAGGCCAAGCAGATGACGGATCAGTGCCATCAGATGATGGGGACCACTGCCACGCCGGAGACGCAGC
>METI01000248.1 GCA_001771285.1 candidate division NC10 bacterium RIFCSPLOWO2_12_FULL_66_18 | reverse complement strand
CTGTTTTCCCCCGGCCCCCGTTCCCCGGGCTCTCTCTTGGAGGAGGCGCGACATGAAGATCATAGACCTGGAGACCTCCCTGGTGGACACCAGGGGCCTCATCAAATGGGTGTTCGTGAAGCTCAGCACCGATGAAGGAATCGTAGGCTACGGCGAGGCGGGCAACGCCTTCCGCGAGCGCGCCCAGGCCGCCGCTGTGCAGGAGCTGAAGCCGCTGGTGGTGGGCCGGGACCCCTTCGAGATCCGCGCCTTCTGGAACCACGCGTACAAGACGCACCTGGATGTGCGCGGCCCCAGCTCCCTCCATGTCTCGGCCATGGCTGCCATCGAATTCGCCATGTGGGACATCGTGGGCAAGGCGCTCAATACCCCCCTGTACAACCTGCTGGGCGGAAAGTGCCGGGACACGGTGCGCGCCTACCTTCACGCCCAGGTCTGGGGCGGGAAGGTCGAGCCTGGGCCTGAGGTGTACGTCGAGCTGGCGCGCCGGTGCGTGGCCGAGGGATTCTCCGCCGTCAAGTTCGACCCCTTCTGGTTCGCCGTCCCCAGCGACGCCAACATCAGCCGGGACGAGCTGCGCCGGGTCGTGAAGATCGTCAGCGCCGTGCGCCAGGCGGTGGGCGACGACGTGGACATGGGGATCGAGTTCCATGCCAAGTTCAACACGCCGGCCGCTATCCGGATCGGGCTCGCCCTGGAGGAGTTCGACCCCTTCTTCATCGAGGAGCCGACCGGCTCGGAGGACCTGGACGCGCTGCGGATGGTGGCGGACAGCCTGAAGGCGCCGGTGGCCTCCGGTGAGCGGCTGGTCACCCGCTATGCCTTCAAGCCGATGATCGACCGACACGCCGTGGACATCCTCCAGGTGGACCCCGGCCGGACCGGCGGGCTCTTGGAGAGCCGGATCGTGGCCGACATGGCGGAGGTGGCCTTCATGCCCGTGCTGGTGCACCAGCCGTACGGCCCGGTGTACGACGCCATGGCGGTGCACCTTGCCGCCATGATCCCGAACCTCCTGGCCGTGGAGTGGCCCAAGTACTACTACCCAGTGGAGCCGCCCGACCTCCGAGTCCGGCTCGTCAAGGAGCCGCTCGGCGTGGAAAACGGCTACGTGCGGGTGCCCACGGCACCGGGACTGGGAGTGGAGCTGAACGAGGACGCGGTAGCGCGATATCGCGTCGAGTGGTAGTTGCAGGGAGGTGTCTGGCCTCCCTCCGTGCCCCTGGCATCCGCCGTGGCTGCCGCGTGGGCGGCTTGTCGCAAGATCAAGAAAGGCCTGACGTCAGGCCTGATCTGGGAAGCAGGGGGAGAACCGCGGCACGTCGATTGCGGCCGACTAGGGATGAGGGTGGCTGTAACACAGGTGACGAGTATGTGAACGGCGGCGGCCCCGGTGGTTATCGCGAGACACGAAGCCAGCGTAAGGGGTCAGTTACCCCCAATCCGTAATTTCTTAAGTGCGTCCCCCTCAGCATGAGTTGTCGGGGATTCCCCTCTCAGGTCCGTCCCTCACGCCCCGCTCGATGCTGCGCCAACGTCCCACCGATCTCGACACCTCGTTGGGCGGCGAGGTCCAAGACTTCGCCTGGACTGAGACCCAGCAGTTCGGCCGAGCGAGAGAGGGACAGCTCTCCTCGCGAGAGGAGACGGAGGGCATACGACTCGGCCCCCTCGTAAAGGATCTGTCGAAGGGCAGAAGCTTTGTCCACGCGCTCCTTCCTGGCTCGAAGATCTGCAAGAGAAAGCAAGTGGTCTGGGATCCGCAAAGCCACCGGTCTCTTCATAATATGTCCTCCAACCGCTGAACCAAGTCCTGATACACCTCCCGCCGAATGTAGGGTCGAAGCCGCTCCGCCGAGGACTCGGCGTCCTCCCGAGACAGTCTCCCTGCTCGTCGAAGACGCACGAGAAGCTCGGCTGGCGTCAAAAAGGGCGTCCGGTTCCGCACCAGCACGTTGAGGAATGCTCGATCGTCGGTCACGATGAAGTCAGCCTTCTCTTTCAAGAACAATCGCAGCGCCCCCCGTTCGCCAGTCCCCAGTGCCTGGAACATCGTGAGGATTCGCTCCGCTTGTGCTGACCGCGCTGGCGGCCGCCTCAGCAACTTTCCAGTCTGAATGAGTGCCTCCAAGGCCTCCGCCTCTTCGGTATGAGTCTGCCGAGCGGCAACGATCGCTTCGCGAAAGACTTCGTCAGGCAGGAGGCAGATGTACTCCGCGGCAACCTCGCCTACGAATCCGCCCTTGTGCACCTTAATCAGGCCGTCTGCATCAAATACGATCTGATACATTCCGCTACAAGCCTAGGCTTGAGGCGGATCGAAGTCAAGCCTTCATTGGCCATTCAAGACTTACGGGCGAGCTCTCAATGTGACCTGCTCTCATCAGGCAAGTCGATTCATGCCGCCAGGTGTGGCCTTGCCTTGAGGAATGAATCGGTTTGCAAAACAGAAATGCCTTTCTTTCTTGCAAGACTAGAGTATGCATGGCTGCTTCATTCCCTGCTGAACGTCCTCAACGAGGATCAGATCCCGGCGCGGTTGTCCTGGCTGCGCCAGAGATACCAGCAGGCCACGCTACAGTAGGGATGCCACTTCTTCCCGATCTGCTCCACCTTGGCGTGCGTGGGCAAGACTCGGAGCCGGTAGGCCCTCCGGATAGCGGAACGGATCCCGAGGTCTCCTGTCGCCAGGACATCGGGACGGCGCAGGGCGAAGAGGAGGAACATCTGCGCCGTCCAGACGCCAACGCCCTTCGCAGCGGTCAGGTGTCCGATCACCCCTTTATCGGAGAGCCGGGGGAGTCGCCTGAAATTGATGATGCCCGCCTGAGTCTTCTCCGCGATATCCCGAAGGTACTTCGTCTTCTGCTGGGAAAGGCCTACCTTCCGCACATCCTCTGCGCCCAGGGCAAGGATCCCCTCAGGCGTCATCCGCGAGGCGGCTCCAGCGGCCGCCTTGAGGCGGGCGAAGATGGCCCTCGCCGACTTGCCACTGAGCTGTTGGAAGACAATGCTTCGCACCAGCGTCTCGAAGTCGGGCTCGGCGTATTGAATCCTATAGGGCCCTACCCGCTCGATGATCCCGCGCAGGACCGGGTCCGCGTGTTTCAGGTGAAGAATCGCTCGTCGCATAGGAGACCTCGGGAAGCAGTAGAAGAAAGGCGGAGCTACTGATTAGGGGCCAACTGACACAACGCCCCCGTCGCAGTGCACGGGGGGCGGAAAAACATGCCGGGAAATGGGTGCGGGCGAGGTGGGAGTGGAGGCTCAGCCGCCTGAGATGAACGGGCTCGATTCGAGGGCGTGGTCACTTTGTCGGGGGTCAATCAGTCGGTGAAGAGCGCCTCAAAATCGCGTGGGCGGACGATCCGGATTCTCTGGAACGTGCGCACCTCCAACAGGTCATCGTCCCCGGTCACCAGGAACTCTGCCCGGGCGGCCAGCGCACAGGCCAGAATGGCATCGTCGGATCGGTCCCGGCAGACACCGGGGAGCGGTGCTGGGCCAGGTGTCACCACCTCTGCTGCTTCCTGGATCAGCGCAACCGCCTTCCGGTTCTCCTCTGGGGCAGCCGTGAACTTTCCTCGGAGGACGCGCCGGAACTCCTGGAGGATGCCTGGACACAGGAGGAGCTGGAACTCTCTTTTTCGGGCCCGCCGGAGCAGCGTGGCGCAGAGGCCTTCGGTGGCGAAGGCGGCAAGGAGGACGTTCGTATCGAACACAGCCCTCATGAGACCGCTCGGAAAACGTCGTCCTCCGTCACCATGCCGGCGCGCTTCGCCCGGCGGATCAACTGCCGCCGCACCGTGCGGAACCGCGCGTCCCACAGGTACTGGCTGACTGACTCCTTCACGATGTCGCCCTTAGACCGACCCGTCTCTGTTGCCAGGCGGCTGAGCTCGGCAGCAAGAGGCTCGGGCAGGCTCACCGACAAAACCGTGCGCATGGTCTCCCTCCGGTTGGATGTGCATCTGTACTACAATACACTACATGCCTGATCACGTCAAAGCGAAGTCGGCATGGGGTGTCTTCGGAGGGACTGCGCCCAGGCGCAGGCGGCTGGCCAAGAAGAAAGTCGGGCTCCTCGGCTGAGGTGCCCAGCTTCGAATATTGGTGGCTCCCCAGGTAGGACTCGAACTCTTGCTCGGCCAGTTCGCACGCGCTGGGGACGTATCCAGTCTGGAAATTGCCGCTCATTCAGAAAGGCCAGCCGAGCATGCCTGAGGGCAAGCCTCACGGATCAGAACCAGGTGATTCTGCCAGCCGGCTCCGGCATTCGACAGCACAGAAAGGGACTGGCTTGGTTCGTGTGCATCAAAAACTTGGTCAATGCGGAATCGCCAAGCCCTTGTTTGGTGTCTGAAAGGGAGGATCACCGCGCGGGTCCAGGGAGCAACCGCTTGTTACTGACGCCTCCGGCTTCGCAGTGTATGATTCCTGGAGGGGGCAGGGGCTCTCTGGTGTTCGGGCCGTCCTGGTAGAAAGAGGTCGAGAATGACGGAGCGTGAGAGGGACTTGGCGCATCGAATTCCACCGGGCCAGCGCCTGACCGAGAAGTGGCCGGTGTTGACCTACGGGGCGACCCCGCGCATTGATCTTCGGAAGTGGACCTTCCGCTGTTTCGGCCTGGTGGAGCAGGAGTCCACCTGGACCTGGGAGGAATTCTTGAAGCTCCCTCGGGTGGAGATCACCTCGGATGTCCACTGCGTCACGCACTGGTCCCTGCTGGACAATCGCTGGGAGGGGGTTCACATCCGAGAGCTGTTGAAGCACGTGCGCGTCAAGCCTGAGGCGATCGCGGTCATGGTCCACGCCGACCCGGATTACACCACCAACCTCGCCCTCGAGGAGCTGGTGGATGACGACGCGCTGCTGGCGCTGAAGCACAACGGCCGGGACCTGGAACCCGACCACGGCGGCCCCTGCCGCCTGGTCGTTCCCAAGCTCTACTTCTGGAAGAGCGCCAAGTGGGTGAGGGCGTTCGAATTCCTCGACGTGAATCCGCCCGGCTTCTGGGAGGAGAACGGGTACCACATGCATGCCGACCCCTGGCAGGAGGAGCGCTTCTCGGGTCAAGAGACCCGCGCCATGCAGCAGATGCGAGCCGAGGCTCTTCGCACGCTCCGACAGCGAGAACGACTCAAGTAGCTCTTCCACATGGATTCGTCCGGTCCCGGCAGCTTCGCGCCCAGGCCTGGAGGCCTCCCCGCTGCATTTCCTGCCGACGCACCCGGCCGGGAGATAACCACGGCGTACCTCCAGTCTCCGTCTGCCTGGACCCGGCTTGCAATACGGCCGAGCCATCCGGGGAACGGCCGGCGTATTCTTGCCAGAGACTGCCCGCCAATGACTCCAAGGTTTCATGGCAACCAGGAGGGGGTCTGATGGCCGACCGACCATTGAGAGGGCAGAAGGCGCTGGTGACGGGCGCGAACTCGGGCATCGGCGAGGGCGTCGCGCTGGCCCTGGGCGCGGCGGGCGCGGACGTGGTGGTCAATTATGTCAGCAACCCCGAGGCCGCGGGCGCCGTCGTGGACACGATCAAGGCGGGCGGCGGGGATGCCTTGGCCCTCCGGGCGGACGTCTCCAAAGAAGGCGAGGTCCGGGCCATGTTCCAGGAGATGTTCACGGCCTGGGGCACCATTGACATCCTGGTCAACAACGCCGGCCTCCAGCGCGACGCGCCCTTCCCGGACATGACGCTGGAACAGTGGAACACCGTGCTGGGCGTGAACCTGACCGGGATGTTCCTGTGCACCCGCGAAGCCGCCCGCGAGATGATCCGCCGGGGCATCCGAACCGAAGTGTCCCGGGCGGCGGGGAAAATCCTCTGCATCTCGTCTGTCCACGAGAGGATCCCGTGGGCCGGCCACGTCAACTATGCCGCCTCCAAGGGCGGCGTGAAGCTCTTCATGCAGACCCTGGCCCAGGAGCTGGCGCCCCATCGCATTCGCGTCAACTCCATCGCCCCGGGCGCCATCCAGACCCCCATCAACCGGGCGGCCTGGGAGACGCCGGAGGCGCTGAACGCCCTGTTGAAGCTCATTCCGTACGGCCGCATCGGCCTTCCCGAGGACATCGGGAAGGCTGCCGTGTGGCTCGCCTCGGATGACTCCGACTACATTCACGGGCAGACGATCTTCGTAGATGGGGGCATGACGCTGTATCCTGCGTTCGCGCACGGAGGATGAAGGACGGGGGCCGGGTGTCGGGGGCCAGGGGTCGGGGACACGAACAGGCCGACAGGGGTATCCGACAGTCCCGCCTGCGGCGGGATCGGATTTCGCTGTCGGGAATCGGCGAGGTGCATGAATGAGCGCTGAGGCGAAGCGGCTGGAGGAGGCGCGGGCGCGAACGGGCCACTGGAAACGGTGGGGGCCGTACCTGGCCGAGCGCCAATGGGGGACGGTCCGCGAGGACTACTCCCCCTCCGGGACCGCCTGGGAATACTTCCCCCACGATCACGCCCGCTCCCGGGCGTACCGCTGGGGGGAAGATGGCCTGCTGGGGATCTCCGACAACCACCAGCGCCTCTGCTTCGCCCTGGCCCTCTGGAACGAGAAGGATCCGATCCTGAAGGAGCGCCTCTTCGGCCTGACCGGCTCCCAGGGGAACCACGGCGAGGACGTGAAGGAATACTACTTCTACCTCGACTCGACGCCGACCCACTCCTACATGAAGGGTCTGTACAAGTACCCCCAGGCCGAATTCCCGTACGCCCGCCTGGTGGAGGAGAACACCCGGCGCGGCCGGGGCGATCCGGAATTCGAGCTCCTGGACACGGGCGTCTTCGACGAGAGCCGCTACTTCGACGTCTTCATCGAGTACGCCAAGGCGACCACCGACGACATCCTCATCCGCATCACGGTGTGGAATCGCGGCCCGGACCCGGTCCCCCTCCACCTCCTGCCCACCCTCTGGTTCCGGAACACGTGGTCATGGGATTCCGAGGCCGAGCGCGCCACGCTGAGCCGGGGGGTCTTGGCCGACGGCGGGGCCGTCGTCCTGGCGGAGCATCCCGGACTGGGGCGAACCTACCGGCTCTACTGCGAGGGACAGCCGGACCTCCTGTTCACCGACAACGAGACCAACGTCCAGCGTCTGTTCGGCAGCGAAAACGGCCCCCCCTTCGCCAAGGACGCCTTCCACGAATACCTCGCGCACGACCGCACGGCCGCGGTGAACCCCGCTCCGGAGGGAACGAAGGTGGCGGCCCACTATTCCTTGCAGGTGGCCCCCGGCCAGAGCGTGGTGGTGCGGCTGCGGCTTCGGGACGGCGAGGCCGCAGGGGGCCCCTTCGGCGAAGCCTTCGACCGCCTCTTCGCCGAGCGCCAGCGGGAGGCGGACGAGTTCTACGCCACCGTGATCCCCGAGATGCTGAGCGACGACGCCAGGCGCGTCATGCGGCAGGCCCTGGCGGGGTTGCTCTGGTCCAAGCAGTGGTACCACTATGACGTCCGGCACTGGTTGGAAGGCGACGCCACCCAGCCCCCACCGCCCCCGGAACGCCTGTACGGCCGGAACCGCGAGTGGACGCACCTGTACAACGAAGACGTCATCTCCATGCCCGACAAGTGGGAGTACCCGTGGTACGCCGCCTGGGACCTGGCCTTTCACACCGTGCCGCTGGCCCTGGTGGATTCGGACTTCGCCAAGGAGCAGTTGATTCTCCTCCTGCGCGAGTGGTATATGCACCCCAACGGCCAGATCCCCGCCTACGAGTGGGCCTTCGGGGACGTGAACCCTCCCGTCCACGCCTGGGCCGCCTGGCGCGTCTACAAGATCGAGAAACGGATCCGCGGCAAAGGCGACCGCCAGTTCCTGGAGCGGGTCTTCCACAAGCTGCTCCTGAACTTCACCTGGTGGGTCAACCGCAAGGATCCCGACGGGCTCAACGTGTTCCAGGGGGGCTTTCTGGGTCTCGACAACATCGGGGTCTTCGACCGGAGCGCCCCCTTGCCCACCGGCGGCCACATCGAGCAGTCCGACGGCACCGCCTGGGTCGGGATGTTCTGCCTCAACATGCTGGCGATCGCCCTGGAACTGGCGTGCAAGAACCCCGCGTACGAGGACGTGGCCTCCAAGTTCTTCGAGCACTTCGTCTACATCGCCCACGCCATCAACAACATCGCCGGCGAGGGGATCGAGCTCTGGAACAAGGAGGACGGCTTCTTCTACGACGTCCTGCACCTGCCCGACGGCACGGCCCACCCCCTGAAGGTCCGATCCATGGTCGGGCTCATTCCGCTCTTCGCCGTCGAGACCGTGGAGCCAGAGATCGAATCCTACCTGCCGAAGTTCTGGCGCCGGATGATGTGGTTCCTGAAGAACCGGCCTCGCCTGGCGGATCACGTCGTGCGCCAGGACACCTCCGAGGGGAAGGCCCGCCGGCTGCTCTCCCTGGTCAACGGGGACCGGCTCGCCAGCGTCCTCCGCTACCTGCTGGACGAGAACGAGTTCCTCTCCCCTCACGGGATCCGGGCCCTGTCCCGCCACCACCGGGAGCACCCGTACACCCTCACGGTCAACGGGCACGTCCACATGGTGGACTACGAACCGGCCGAGTCCTCCACCGGGCTCTTCGGGGGCAATTCCAACTGGCGCGGGCCGATCTGGTTCCCGGTGAACTTCCTCCTGATCGAGTCGCTCCAGAAGTTCGACCACTTCTACGGGAAGCAGTTCCAGGTGGAGTATCCCACGGGATCCGGCACGCCGCTCCCGCTCTGGGACGTGGCGGCCGAGCTGTCGCGCCGCCTGACGCGGATCTTCCTCCGCGGCCCCGACGGGCGCCGGCCGGTGTACGGCGGCACGGTAAAGTTCCAGACCGACCCCCACTGGCGGGATCTGATCCTCTTCCACGAGTACTTCCACGGCGACAACGGGGCTGGGGTCGGGGCCAGCCATCAGACCGGCTGGACCGGCCTCGTCGCGAAGCTGCTCCAGCAGAGCGGCGAATACGGGCAGGGGGGCTGAGGGGCATGGGAGCAGCGGGGCAGGTTGCTGAGAAGGAGTCCGTGACATGCAACTGGGCATGGTAGGGCTGGGCCGCATGGGCGCCAACATGGTTCGGCGCCTGGTGAAAGGCGGGCATGCGTGCGTCGTGTACGACCAGAATCCCGAGAGCGTGGACAGATTGGCGGCCGAAGGCGCCATCGGCACGGAGACGCTGGACGACTTCGTGAAGAGGCTGAGCACACCAAGGGCCGCCTGGGTGATGGTCTCGGCCGGCGAGGCCACCGAACAGACCGTCCAGGCCCTGGCAGAGCGGATGGCGCCGGGCGACGTCATCATCGACGGCGGCAACTCCTACTACAAGGACGGCGTGCGCCGCGCTACCCTGTTGAAGGAGCATGGCATTCACTACGTGGACGTGGGAACGAGCGGCGGCGTCTGGGGGGTGGAGCGGGGGTACTGCCTGATGATCGGCGGGGAGACGGAGGTGGTCTCCCGCCTGGAGCCCATCTTCAAGACGCTGGCGCCCGGCCGCGGCGGGATACCGCTCACCCCGGGACGCGAGAAGATCCCCGGCACTGCCGAAGGGGGGTACCTCCACTGCGGGCCCCCCGGGGCCGGGCACTTCGTCAAGATGATCCACAACGGCATCGAGTATGGGCTGATGCAGGCCTATGCCGAAGGCTTCGACATCCTGCGGAGCGCCAATTCGGCGGAGCTGCCGGAGGGCCACCGGTACGACTTCAACGTGGCCGACATCGCCGAACTCTGGCGGCGCGGGAGCGTCGTCGGATCCTGGCTGCTGGATCTGACGGCCATGGCGCTGGTGGAGGATCCGGCCCTGTCGAACTACACGGGGTTCGTGCAAGATACCGGAGAGGGGCGCTGGACCATCATGGCCGCCATCGAGGAGGCGGTTCCGGCCGACGTGCTCTCGGCGTCGCTCTACACCCGCTTCCGGTCCCGGCAGATGCACACCTTTGCCGAAAAGCTGCTGTCGGCCATGCGGCAGAAGTTCGGCGGGCACGTCGAGGGCCCGGCCGGCGGGTAAGAACGGGGGTCAGGGGCCGGGGATCGGGGGTTGGGGATCGGACTCCCTGGTCCCCGACCCCCGGCACCCGACCCCTGCTTGAAAGGCTGACAGCTTCCAAGCCCCGAGAGAGGTGGCGGCAATGACAGCCGACGAGACGGTGAGCGCGACAGAGGAACATCCCGGGCAACCGGGCGACCCGTGTGTCATGGTGATCTTCGGTGCGGCCGGGGATTTGACGAAGCGGAAGTTGATTCCCGCGCTGTACAACCTGGCCAAGAGCAACCTCCTCTCCAGGGAGTTTGCCCTGGTGGGCCTCGCCCGTGCGGCGATGACAACCGAGGAGTTCCGGCGGAAGCTGAGCCAGGACATGCAGGAGTTCGCCACCGAGCAGGTCGATCCCGGGCTCTGGGAGTGGCTGGTTCAGCGGCTCTACTATCTGCCGGGCAATTTCAGCGATCCCGCGGCGTACCAGGAGCTCCGGACCCTCCTGGACAAGGTGGACACGGACCACGGGACCCGCGGCAACTATTTCTATTACCTGGCCACCAGCCCCGGCTACTTCGCCGAGATCGTCCGGCACCTCGGGGAGACGGGACTCGCCCGGGAGGAGAACGGGCGGTGGCGACGGGTCATCATCGAGAAACCCTTCGGGCGAGACCTCGACTCGGCCCGCGCGCTCAATCGGGAGATCAGCCAGATCCTCTCCGAGAGCCAGCTCTACCGGATCGATCACTACCTCGGCAAGGAGACGGTGCAGAACATCTTGGTCTTCCGGTTCGCCAACGGGATCTTCGAGCCCATCTGGAACCGCCGCTACGTTGACCACGTCCAGATCACCGTGGCCGAGACCGTCGGGGTGGAGCAGCGCGGCGGCTACTACGAAGAGGCGGGCACGCTCCGCGACATGGTACCGAACCATATCTCCCAGTTGATCACCCTCACAGCCATGGAGCCCCCCATCTCCTTCGAGGCCAACGCCGTGCGGGATGAGCAGGCCAAGATCCTGCGCGCCATTCAACCCCTGACCCCGGAAGAGGTCCTGATTCGCGCGGTGCGCGGGCAGTACGGCGAAGGGGTGATCGAGGGCAAGCGGGCACCCGGGTACCGCGCCGAGCCCAAGGTCGCGCCGGATTCCACCACCGAAACCTTCGTGGCGCTGAAGCTGTCCATCGACAACTGGCGCTGGGCCGACGTGCCGTTCTACCTGCGGACCGGGAAGCGCCTGCCGAGCCGGGTCACGGAGATCGCCATCCAGTTCAAGCGCGCCCCCCTCATCCTGTTTCGCAAGACCCCGGTGGATCGGCTGACGCCGAACCGCCTGGTCCTCCACATCCAGCCCGATGAGGGCATCTCGCTGCGCTTCGGCGCCAAGGTGCCCGGACCCGTGGTGCGCCTGGGCTCGGTGGACATGGCCTTCCAGTACAAGGACTACTTCGGGACGAAGCCGAGTACCGGGTACGAGCGGCTGCTCTACGACTGCATGACGGGGGACGCGACGCTGTTCCAGCGGGCCGACATGGTCGAGGCCGGCTGGAGCGTGGTGGCGCCGATCCTGGACGTGTGGAAGGCGCTGCCGCCACGGAGCTTCCCCAACTACGCGGCCGGGAGTTGGGGGCCGAAAGAAGCGGACGAGTTGCTGGAGCGCGACGGCCGGCAGTGGCGGAGGAGCGACAAGTGATCCTGGCGGGCGACGTCGGCGGGACCAACACGCGGCTGGCGTTCGTCGAGGCGACTGGCGACCGCCTGACCCTCATCGTGGAGGAGGTCTTCCCCAGCCGGGACCATGCCAACCTCGAGGCGGTCCTGCGGACATTCATGTCGTCGCACCGCCTCCCTGTCGAGCAGGCCTGCTTCGGCGTCGCGGGACCCGTCAGGCACGGCCGGTGCGACGCGACGAACCTGCCGTGGGTGGTGGAGGCGCGGCAACTGGCGCGCGAGTTGGGGCTGGGGGCCGTCGGCCTCATCAACGACCTGGAGGCCAACGCCTACGGAATCGCAGCGCTCGAGCCCAAGGATTTCGTCGTCCTGAATGCCGGTGCGCCGGACGCCGAGGGCAATGCGGCCATCATTGCCGCAGGGACCGGGCTGGGCGAGGCCGGGCTCTACTGGAATGGCAGGCACCATCGGCCTTTCGCCACGGAAGGTGGGCATGCCACCTTCGCGCCCCGCACCCCGCTGGAGATGGACCTGCTGCGCCACCTGCTCACGGAGTTCGAGCACGTCAGCTACGAGCGTGTCGTCTCGGGGCCGGGCCTGCTCAACATGTATCGGTTCCTCCGGGACACGGGTCGCGCCGAGGAACCGGCGTGGCTCGCCGATACGCCGAGTCAGCGTGACCCCTCGGCTGCCATCGCCCACGCGGCGCTCGAGGGCACGAGTGCCCTCTGCGTGCAGGCCCTGGACCTCTTCATGTCGCTGTACGGCGCGGAGGCCGGCAACCTGGCCTTGAAGGTCATGGCCACCGGCGGCGTGTTCGTCGGCGGGGGGATCGCCCCCAAGATCATCCAGAAACTCAAGGATTCGACATTCATGGCTGCCTTCACGGCCAAGGGGCGCATGCGGCCGCTGCTGGAAGCCATGCCGGTCCGGGTCATTCTGAACGAGAAGACCGCTCTGCTCGGCGCCGCCCGCTGTGCCACGCTCTCGGCCACGGTGGCTCCCGCGCGCACGAAGATCTAACCCGGATTATTCGCGAACCCGTTCGCGATTAATCGCGGGAATGACGAATGACCAATGACCAATAGCGAGGAGAATCCGGCTCCTGGGAATTGGAAATTGGTCATTGGTCATTTGATTCGGAGAATTCACGAATCTCTTCGTGAAGTATCCGGGCTAAGGGGCCGTTGATGGGCATGCCTGGGGTGCATGGTGAAGTGTGATATCCGGATCCTGGCGGACGCCGGGGAATTGAGCCGCGCGGCCGCGGAGGAATTCGTTCGCCAGGCCGAGGAAGCGGTGCGGACGCGCGGGATCTTCACCGTTGCGCTGTCCGGTGGCTCCACGCCCAGGGCGATGTACCGGCTGCTCGCCAACGAGGGCGAGGCATCGTTTCGAGGCCGCGTGCCCTGGGAGAAGATTCACTTCTTCTGGGGCGACGAGCGCCACGTGCCGCCCGACCATCCCGACGGCAATTACCGTACGGCGCACGAGGCGATGCTGTCCAGGGTGCCCATTCCGCCAGAGAACCTCCATCGCATCAAGGCAGAAGACTCCGATGCCAGGAAGGCCGCAGCGGACTACGACCAGCAGCTTCGCACATTTTTCTTTCCTCGGCGCATGACGGTAGAAGCCCTCCCGCGATTTGACCTCGTGCTGCTGGGGCTGGGTCCGGATGGGCACACTGCGTCACTCTTCCCGGGGACGGACGCGATCCACGAACAGACACGATTCGTCGCCGCCCCCTGGGTGGAGAAGTTCCATGCCTACCGGATCACCCTGACGTCCCCGGTGCTGAACAACG
>METI01000247.1:11004-16044 GCA_001771285.1 candidate division NC10 bacterium RIFCSPLOWO2_12_FULL_66_18 | reverse complement strand
GCAAGATGAACATGATTATGCACGGTGACGGCCACGGCGGCGTGCATCATCACGATGGGTTCCTGAATGTCAACGGCATCTTCGAGGGTCGCTTCGACATCATTCTGACGAATCCGCCCTTTGGGGCCAACGTGGAACCTTCGGATGTGATTACCGAGGAGCAAGTAGCAGTTCCAGAGAACGAAGGGGCGTACGTTCGAGAATTCGGCGATCTGTACCGCGAGGCCCAAGGCCGTGTCCGCGCCGCGAGGGGCAAGCCTATTGCCAGCCTGTTTGAACTGCCTAGACGTGGAAGGGACGATGGACCAGGCAAGCTTGGCAAGATCAAGACGGAGATCTTGTTCATCGAAAGGTGCCTGGAGCTCCTCAAACCGGGCGGGCGCATGGGTATCGTCTTGCCGGAGGGCGTCTTTAACAATCCGTCCCTGGCCTACGTCCGCGAGTTCTGCGAGGACCGCGCCTATATCCGGGCCGTGGTGAGCCTGCCGCAAGAGACCTTCTTTTCGTCCGGCGCAAGCGTGAAGGCGTCTTTGCTTTTCATGCAGAAATTCAAAGAAAAGGAGGGGGCCGATTTCGAGAAGAAGAAGGCCGCCGCCGAAGCAGAAACGCGAGCCAAACATAAGCCGGAACTGGACAGCGAGACGTAGCGCCTGGGAGCGGAGATCGAAGCGGCCAAGCAAGTGAGGGACACGGACCGGCGGAAGAAGGCCCAGACTGAACTGCGCGACTTCCAGCGGAAGATGGAGGAGCGCATTCAGGTCGAAAGCCGCGCCTTGCTAAAAGAACGCTTCCCGTACCCGGTTTTCCTGTACGAAGCGGAGAAGGTGGGCATATCGTCCACGGGCGAAGCCGACCAAAACGAGCTTTATCCGAACCCGAGCCAACAACCAGGCACCGAAGGTAAAACCTGCCTAGAACTGTACCGGGCCTTCCTGAAAGACCCCAAGGCGTTCCTGGAACGAGGGGCATAGGCCATGACGGCGGCGCTGGCCCACCCCAAAGCCTTCGCGGTCTGGTTCAAGGACCTGGCACGGTGGGACCCCGCGAGCTTCCAGCGTATTACCTGGAAGTGGGCGAAGAACATCATGCAGCCGATCGGGAGCTTCCTACGGCCACGGAAGGAGAGGGTTGACCGCACAAAATACCGCTTCGCCGAGCTGCTACCGATAACGATTCACTTTGACGGTTCCATAGACAAGAGGGAGATTGATGGCAATCGTGAATACACGATGGACCTTTTCTTTGCCCGTCCGGGTGACGTTGTGGTTGCCAAAATTGACCTGAAGAATGGGGCGGTTGGCATTGTTCCCGACTGGAAGAACGTCGCGGTTACGGGACACTTCGCCGTATACAAGCCGGATAGAAGCAAAATGCCTCCGCAATACTTCCACCGCGTCATTCAAACGAGCTTCTTCAAAGAACACCTCTGGCGGAACAAGGTGGGCGCGGAAGGTCGAAAGGAAGTGAAACTGGACTTCTTTGAGGCCCAAGAGGTTCCCCTTCCGCCCCTAACGATTCAGGAGGCGATAGTGGCGCACTGGCGGATTGCGCAAGACGCCGCCGCCAAGTCGCGAGACACCGTGGCCAAGCTCGAAGCGGAGCGCGAAGACGACTTCTTCCGTGCCTTGGGGATTCGTCCCCTTCGTGCTGTCAACCGGCCGAAGTTCCTTGCTGTGTTGTGGCGTAACTTTCCCCGTTGGGCTGTCTCCACCGTGATTGACCATGCTTTGGGGCTTCACAGTGAGCCAAAGGCGGCCTTCCGATATGTTAGCCTCGGCAACGTAGCGTCTGTTTCCTATGACATTCAGAAGTGCCCGGCCAACCGGCCGGGAACCCACGCCCGCCCGTACTTGCGGGTTGCCAACGTTCGCAAAGGCTACTTGGACCTATCCGAGATCAAGTCTATTGATGTCCCGGACTCAGAGATGGAGTCGTTACGTTTGCTGCCAGGGGACATCTTGTTCGTGGAGGGCAACGGAAGTCGGGCGGAACTTGGCCGCGTTGCCATGTGGAATGGCGAGATACCGGACTGCGTTCACCAGAACCACCTTATCAAGGTCCGCTGCGATACTGCTACCCTGCTGCCGGCATTCGCTATGACGTGGTTCAACACGGATGTTGGCAGGGGACATTTCTTCCGTTCGGCCAAGACTTCCTCTGGATTGGGAACGATCAACTCAAGCGAGGTACGCGCGGCGCCAATACCTCTTCCGCCCGTGGAGGCCCAACGCGAGATCGTGGACATGGTCAATCGCCAGCGGGCGCGGATTGCCGAGGAGCGCAAGGCATCGGAACAGCGTCAGGCTCAAGCGGCTCGCGAAGTGGAAGAGATGATCCTCGGCATTCGGCCGGTTGGCTGAATCGGTTCCCCGCTCCGCCATCATGCTTCTATGCTGCCGAGGACTTCCCAAATTGGAGGTCACAGCGTGTGACCTCCAATTTAATGCGGCGGATACAAAGGAGTCCCCCGATGGCTTTCCTGTTTGGGATTCCCCGCAAGAATCGGGCGTGCGATATCGCGGAATGGAGTGTATGGAGATAGGCCTGATGGGCGAAGTCGCTCCCGCGACACGCATTGAGAACGCGATCCTCCTTATTCGGGGACAGAAGGTGTTGTTGGATGCCGACCTGGCGGCCCTCTACGGCGTGGAGACCAAGGTCCTCGTCAAAGCAGTCAAACGAAATGCCGAGCGTTTCCCAGGCGACTTTATGTTTCAGCTATTACCGAAGGAGGTTGCGCGTTTGAGGTTCCAAATTGGAACCTCAAAGCGCGGTCGCGGGGGACGGCGTTATGCCCCCTATGCCTTCACCGAACAAGGCGGCGCCATGCTCTCCGGCGTGCTGCGGAGTTGGATGGACAACGTGTAGCCATGAAGTACACGCAGCTCCTCAAGGTAATCGACGCGACCAGCCAGCACCTGGTGGGCCGCGCGGCCGCTGCGGTGAACCAGGCGCTCGTCATCCGGAACTGGCTGATCGGCGCCTGCATCGTGGAGTTCGAGCAGCACGGCGAGGACCGGGCCAGATACGGCCAACGGCTGTACGCGAGGCTTGCCATAGACCTGCACGCGCGTGGCGCTCAAGGTTGCGGCGAACGGATGCTTCAGCAAATGGGGCACTTCTACCGAGCCTATCCCCAGTTCGGGTCGGGGATTCCGCAACCAGTGGTTGCGGAATTGCAGAAGTTCGCGCCGATCATCTTCGGTAAGCGTCTGACCGCCGCCGGTGACGTTAAGAAATCCTCACCAGCGGTGAGGAAAAGTACCGGCTCCCCAATTCCGCAACCACTGGCTACGGAATTCGTACCCCCCTTGTCGTTCCACCTCATCGGAGATTCTGCCACCGCTGGTGACAGAATCAGCGCTGGCAAGACATCGAAGCCGGTTCGGTCGAAATCCTCCGCTGTCTTGGTCGCCTCGCCCGGCCTGATTCTGCGGTTCTCGTGGTCCCAGCTTCTTGAACTCATCCGCATCGGAGATCCGATCAAGCGCGCGTTTTACGAGAACGAGTGCCTCAAGGGCAACTGGTCCAAACGGCAGCTTCAGCGGCAAATCGGTTCGCTCCTCTTCGAACGGACTGGATTGTCGAAAGACAAAGCCGCCGTGATCCGCCGGGCGAACCGACAAGAATCGCCGGCTCCGGTCGTTGCCCTCATCCGGGATCCGTACGTGCTCGAATTCACGGGTTTGGCCGAGCGCGCGGAATACGCCGAGAGCGACCCGGAGAGAGCGCTGCTCGATCACCTCCAGCAATTCCTCCTGGAACTCGGCACCGGCTTCTGCTTCGAGGCCCGCCAGAAGCGCATCACCGTCGGGAACGAACACGACTACATTGACCTGGTCTTTTACCACCGTCGGCTGCGCTGCCACGTCCTCGTTGAGATGAAGACGCGCCCGTTCACCCATGGGGACGCCGGCCAGATGAACTTCTATTTGAACTGGTGGAAGAAGCACGGCATGGAGAAGGGCGACCAGTTGCCCGTCGGCATTCTGCTCTGCACCGACCGGGACCGCACCAAGGTCGAGTTCGCCACGGCCGGCATGGACAACAAGCTGTTCGTCTCGCGCTACCTGGTGGCGTTGCCGTCGGCGAAGCAGTTGCAGGAGTTCATCGAGCGCGACCGCGAACAGATCGAGGCGAGAATTCGGGGAGGCCGGTGATGGTGCCCGCAGGTCCCATCAGCCGCTTCTCTTCCCGGTGCCAGAAGTTGGCACAGCCATTCCTCGCCGAGCGGCTGCGCGGGGCAAGCCTGGGTATTCTGTCAGCCACGCCGTTGCCGGTTGTGTGGTCTGGCGGTGGGGCCTTATGGGCGGTTCAGAGGGGGAGGCGCTGACCAAACGACAGGCAAGTCGGGTGGCGGGATTCGGGACCTCGGTGTTCACCGAGATGAGCCGCCTCGCCGTCCGGTGACCCGCCGGTTCGCGCGATTCGATGTGAGGCGTCTGATGCCGAGAGCGAGTGATGGGATGAAGGGCAAGGGGTCAGATGCGGGGAGAAAGCGCCCCCGTCTTTCAGCGGTGAAGCTCGACCGGCTCATCGCAGAAGCGCTCGTGGATGCCTATGGCGATGAAAAACAGCGGATGGGGTTCTACACGATGCTGGAGGATCACCTCGCGATGCCGTTCAAGACGGACCTCCTCGGCGTGGAGGTCACGGTCCAGCGTGTTGATCTCACGGATGACGACCAGATCGTCGCCGTGTGCGCTCGTGGGCGGCTGCGGCAGGCGATTCCGATCCTCGCGCTCCCCCTCCCGGATCCGCCGCCCCCGGGTGCCGAGTGGATCCAGGCCTACCGGCACGCCGACGCGCTTCGTGAACCACTACGAGTGGGGGAACTTCAAGGGGAACCCGGCGGTCTGGATGGAGAAGTACTTCGATGCCTTCCTGCTGGAGTTCTCGTCCGATGACGAAGGAGGTGGCGATGGGGATGACGATGGGAGCGGATGGCTTTCCTCGCTCATTCCGCTTCGTGCCGACTTGGCGGGCGGCGATTGCCGGATGCTCTACTTGGCATGGCTTCTCTGTGTGCAGGCAGGGGAA
>METI01000247.1:0-10759 GCA_001771285.1 candidate division NC10 bacterium RIFCSPLOWO2_12_FULL_66_18 | reverse complement strand
CGTTCCGGACGTCCCGGGGCCAGGGTGGCCTGCCGCCCGGCACATCGCGAACCGTGGCCCAAATCATGGAGGCGAGCCAGCAGCACGCGGAGGCGCGCAGGCGGAGGGAGGCCGAGCGGGCCGCGCGCGAGCGCCTGCGGCGCGAGCAGGAGGCGGAGGCGGCGCGCGAGAGGCAGCTGGCGAGCCTGGCAAAGCGAGAGCCGGACGGCTGGCGGCAAGTGGATGCGCTGATTGCGACGAAACGCCCCCGCGATAGGGACGCGGGGCCAGGCGTGCGTGGTTGCGTATCTGGCAATGCAGACTGGTCCAAAAAAGGGGGTCAGGCCCTCTTGATGCGGAAGGCCTTCTTGAGTTTCCGGAGGAGGATGTCGCGCCTGGCCGGGCTCAGCCGGTCCACGAAGAGGATGCCGTTGAGGTGATCCAGCTCGTGCTGGAGGATGCGAGCCAGCAGGTCCTCCCCCTCGATCTCCACGGGGCGTTCGTTCCGGTCCAGGCCGCGCAGCAGGACGCGGCGAGCGCGCCGGACCTCCTCCCGGAAATCCGGAATGGAGAGGCAGCCCTCCTCGGCGACGCTCTCGCCCTCGGCCTCGACCAGCTCGGGATTGATCAGGACCAGGAGCTTCGAGGGGTCATGGTCCTCGGACGGGTTGGCCACGAAGACCCGGCGGAGGCTGCCGACCTGGTTGGCCGCCAGCCCCACGCCCGGCGCCTCGTACATGGTCTCGACCATGTCGTCGATGAGGCGCTGCAGCTCCCCGGTGATGTTGGAGACGGCCCGTGCCCTCTGCCGGAGGATCGGATGAGCGTAGGTGAGGATGGGGCGGGTCTTGTGAGGACCGGTCAGCATAGCGGCAGGCTCGCCGCGGCATTCAGGTCCCAGCCGGCACGCTCGCCGCGCCGGAGGCGGACGGCGCCGGCCGCGGCGATCATGGCCGCGTTGTCCGTGCAGAGCGCGGGGGAGGGCACGACGAGCTGGATGCCCTCCGCCTCCGCCTCGGCCTTGAGGGCCTGCCGCAGCACCCCGTTACACGCGACGCCGCCCGCGATCACGATCACGCCTAGGGCGTGATCCCGCGCGGCGCGCATCACCCGCTCGACCAGCATGTCCACGGCCGCCTGCTGGAAGCTGGCACAGACGTCCCGCACCTGCTGCGGGCTCAGAGGGGGCGCGCCGGAAGGCGCCGCGCGCCCGAGATCCCGGAGGGAGTGCACCACCGCCGTCTTGAGGCCGCTGAAGCTGAAGTCCAGGCTGCCGTCGCTGAAGGCGGCCCGGGGGAAGGAAATCGCCCGCGGGTCGCCGCCCTGCGCCTCCCGCTCGATGACCGGCCCGCCGGGATAGCCGAGCCCCAGCAGCCTGGCGACCTTGTCGAAGGCCTCGCCGGCCGCATCGTCGCGGGTCCGGCCCAAGAGGCGGTACTCGCACTCGGCCGGCACGTGGTACAGGTGCGTGTGGCCTCCCGAGACGACCAGGGCGGCAAGGGGAAAGGTCAGGGCCGGGAATTCCAGGAAGGCGGCGGCGATGTGCCCCTCGAGATGGTTCACGCCGACCAGGGGGAGATGGCGGGCGAAGGCGATCGCCTTCGCCACCGACACGCCGACCAGGAGCGAGCCCACCAGCCCCGGCCCCACCGTCACGGCCAGCGCCGCCAGGTCCTCGAGGCCTACGCCGGCATCCGCCAGGGCACGATCCAGGACCGGGTGGATCACCTCCAGGTGGCGGCGGGAGGCGAGCTCCGGGACGATCCCGCCGTAGGGGGCATGCACCTCCACCTGCGAGGCGACCACGCTGCTCCGGATGCGGCGGCCGTCCTCGAGAACCGCCGCCGCCGTTTCGTCGCAGGAGGTCTCGATGCCGAGAACAAGCATGATGGCACTTGGGCACTCGGGCAACCTGGCAACCTGGAGCTCTGAATTGCCGGGGTGCCAGACTGCCTGAGTGCCTAGGATCGAGCCTATCCGGAGGGCTTCGCCTCGCCCTGGGGGGCGGCGCCGTTGCGTTCCAGGATCCGCGTGGCCTTCAGGATCTCCATGGCCCGCTGGAGCTGGACGTCCTTCTGAAGATCCACCACGTCCCGGCGCCCGACCTCCACCCCCTCGCCCTCCTGGTCGCCGATCCGCTGATCGCGCGGGCGCTCAGCGGGGGCGAGGCGGCGCGCCTCCTCCTCCCGCTGGCGCTGCGCCGAGACGTCCGGCTTGGGCAGCTCGACGAGGATGTCCGGCATGATCCCGATCCCGTGGATGGAGCGACCCCGCGGCGTGAAGTACTTGGCCGTGGTCAGGCGCAGGCCCGAGCCGTCGGAGAGCGGGATCACCGTCTGCACCGATCCCTTCCCGAAGGTCTTGGTGCCCAGGATCACGGCCCGCTTCCAATCCTGCAGGGCGCCGGCCACGATCTCCGAGGCGCTGGCCGAACCGCCGTTGACCAGCACCACCATTGGCCACCGGGGGAACCCGTTGCTGTGCTCCGCGGTGAACCGCAGGTCCTGGTTCTTGACGCGGCCCTGCGTGTAGACGATGAGCTGGCCCTTGTCCAGGAACATGTCGCTCACCGCCACCGCCTGGTTCAGCAGGCCGCCCGGGTCGTTCCGCAGGTCCAGGATCAGGGCGGTGCTGCCGGCCTTCTGCGCCTGCTCCAGCACGCGCTCCAGATCCTTGGTCGTCCGCTCCTGGAAGGAGCTGAGACGGACGTAGTAGATCCCGTCCCCCAGGTCCTTGCTGCGGACGCTCTTGACCTCGATGACCTCGCGGACCAGGGTGACGTCCAGGGGCTCCAGCGACCCCTCGCGGAGGATGGTGATGGTCACCTTCGACCCCTTGGGCCCGCGGAGCTTCCGCACCGCGTCCATCAGGGTCAGGTCCTTGGTGGGCTGGCCCTCGATCTTGATGATCCGGTCGCCGGGCTGGATGCCGGCCCGGTCGGCCGGGGTCCCCTCGATGGGGGCGACCACGGTGAGCGCCCGATCCTTCACCGTGATCTCGATGCCCAAGCCACCGAAGCTCCCCTGGGTCTCGACCTGCATCTCCCGGAAGGTCTCGGGCGGCATGAAGGCGCTGTGGGGATCCAGCGTCTCCAGCATCCCCTTGACCGCGCCGTAGATCAACTCCTTGGACTTCACCTCGTCCACGTAGTTGGACTGGACCAGCGAGAGGATCTCGGTGAAGACCTTCAGCTTTTCGTAGGTGTCCTCGATCGCCGTGGTGCCGTGCTGCACCCCGCCGGTGAAGACGAGGAGCACCAGGGTGCCGGCGAAGATGAGGCCCTTCCACCACGTGCTGTGCCGGACGGGGCGCATGGGAAATCCCTCCCTCTCATTCCCTGAAAGACCACCGGGGCCGGGGGCGAATCGCCCGTCCCATTCTCGGGACGGGATCGCCCCGCAGCCATCCGTGGATGCCGTGCCAGCCGCGTTCCCAGGGACCCCGCGGGGACCCGTGGACAGCGGACCGGCCTCTACCGGGGTTGCAGCCAGGCCACCGGATCCTGCGGCTTTCCCTTGTGGCGCAATTCGAAGTAGAGTTGCGGGCCCTCCAGCGACCCGGTATCTCCGACCCTGGCGATCACTTGACCCCGCGAGACGCTGTCTCCCGCCCGGGCCAGGAGCTCGGAGGCGTGAGCGTAGAGCGTGAAGTACCCTCCCCCGTGGTCCAGGATGATCAGCCGGCCGTACCCCTTGAACCAGTCGGCGTAGATGGCGGTCCCATCCGCCACCGCCACGATGTCCCGGCCTTCGAGCGCCGTGATCTCGATCCCCCGGTTGAAGGTCACGGTGCGGAACCGGGGGTGCTCCTGCCGTCCGAAGGTGGAGGCGAGCGACCCGGCCGTCGGCCAGGGGAGCTTCCCCTTCAGGTGCGCGAAGCGGCCGTCATCGCGGATATCGGGGGCCTCGTCCTTCCCGCCCGGAGCCTCCCCCCGCGACCCCTCGCGCCGGGGGGCCGTCCGGCCGGCGCGCCGATGGCGTTCCTCCTCGCTCTGCAGCCGCGCGATGAGGGCCTGCAGATCTTTGGCCGACGCCTCCAACTCCTTGACCGCCGCCAGATGGCCCGCCTTCTCCTCGCGGACGCTGGCCAGCAGGACCCGCCGCTTGCGCTGCTCCTCGGCGATCTGGGCGCGGGTGGCGGCGGCCTTCTCCTTGGCATCGGCCACCTCGGCCTTGGACCGTTCCAGCTCCGTCCGTTTCTGGGAGAGACCGACCAGCGTCGCGCCGTAGGCCCGCATCAGCCGCTGGTCCTGGCCGGCCACGGCCGACAGGTACTTGAGGCGGCGGCCCGCCGCCGAGAAATCTTCGGCCGACAGCAGCATGCGCACGTAGCCGAAGCGCCCCTGCTTGTAGATGGCGCGGAGCCGCCGCTTGAGCAGGCCGCGGCTGCGACTCAGGCGCGTCTCGGTGGAGGCGATCTCCTGCGAGAGCTTGACGATCCGCTGCTGGCTGCCGCGGAGCTTCGCCTCCAGATCCTGAAGGGTCCTGGTCTTCTCCTTGAGGTCCTGCTCGAGCCGCGCCAACTCCCGGGCGAGGGAGGCTTCCTTCTTTCCCGACTCCCGGACCTTCTCGCGCTCGTGACCCAGCTCGCGCTGGACCTCTTTGAGTCGTTCCCGGCTCTCCTGCGCCTTGGGGGGTTTCGCCTCGCTCGCTCCGAGGGCCGGGCCAGCCACCACGAGTCCGACGGCCGCAGAGGCGCACATCACGAGGACGGCGACCAGACTCAAGGTCTCGGACCTCACCCGCGGAACCACCGAACCACCGAACGACCGAACGCCTGCTTTCAGCAAGATCATGCCCCCGACGATTCAGGCGCGCAGGAAGCGGCCCACTGAGATCAAGCTTCCGAATGCGCCCACGCTGGCCCCGGCCAGCAGCATGGCGGTGGCCCAGCGGGGATCCAGGAAGCTCCCCACGCCCACCCCGAAGATCTGTCCCGGCGTGAGCTGGAGCTGCCAGAGGGTCGCCCGGTAGGCGCCGAACAGGAGCAGGAGGGCCAAGCCCGCGCCCAGGCCTCCCTGGATCATCCCCTCCAGCAGGAAGGGGGCCCGGATGTGCATCTTGGTGGCGCCCACCAGTCGCATGACCTCGATCTCCTCGGCCCGGGAGTACACCGCCAGGCGGATCGTGTTACTCACGATCAGGAGCGAGGCCATGCTCAGGGCCAGGCCCACGCTCAGGCCCAGCAGGCGGAGGATCCGGACGGCGGATGCCAGGCGGTCCACCCACTCCTGGCCGTACAGCACGTCCTCCACGCCCTCCAGGCGGGTCAGGAAGGCGGCGAACTGCCGCAGCGCCTCGGGCGTCTGGTATGCCTCGTGGATGCGGAGCTGCAGCGAGGCCGGAATGGGGTTCTCCCCCAGGCCCTCCAGGAGCGAATCCTTGCCCTTGAGTTCCCGCTTGAAGCTCTGCAGGGCCTCCTCTTTGGACGTGTAGGTCATGGCCTTCACCGCGCGCTCGCTCTGGATGCGCTTCTTGATGAGGGCGAGCTGCTCCGCGGTGGTCCCGTCCTCCAGGAAGACCGTGACCTGGAACTGCTCCTTCCACTCGGCCACCAGCGCCCCCAGGTTGCGGGTGATGATCAGGAAGATCCCCACGATGACGAAAGAGACGGCGATGGTTCCGATGGAGGCCAGGCCGCCCCACCCGCCCCGCCGGATGTTGACCAGGGCATCCTGGAGAATGTATTGGAGGCGTTCCATCGCGTCCGGTGCTCCGCAGCCCGTCCCGCCGCTTGCTAGGGGCGCTCTTCGACGACGCGCCCGGCCTTCAGGACGATGGTGCGCCGACCCAGCTCTCGCACCATGTCCATGTCGTGGGTGGCTACTACGACCGTGGTTCCCCGGGCATTGATGTCGCCCAGGAGGCGCATCACGTCCATGGACAGATCCACATCCAGGTCGCCCGTGGGCTCGTCTGCCAGGAGGAGCAGCGGATCGTTCATCAGCGCGCGGGCAATGGCGACCCGTTGCTGCTCGCCCCCCGACAGCTTGTACGGCGTCATTTGCACCTTGTGGCTCAGCCCGACCAGCTTCAGCAGGTTGGCCACCTTGCGCTTGCCGGTGGCCGAGGGGATTCCCAGGACCCGGTACACCAGCGCCAGGTTGTCAAAGATCGAGCGATCCCGCAGGAGCTTGAAGTCCTGGAAGATCACGCCGATGCTCCGCCGCAGGTGCGGGATGGCCCGATCCGGCAGCTTCACGACGTTCCGGCCGTTCACCAGGATCTGTCCAGACGTCGGCAGTTCGTCGCGGAAGATCAGGCGGAGCAGCGTCGTCTTGCCGGCCCCGCTGGGACCGGCGAGGAAGACGAACTCCCCCTTCTGGATGTGCAGATTGATATCGACGAGGGCTTCGACGTCCCTGGCGTAGGTCTTGTAGACGTGGAAGAGCTGGATCATGGGCGGGGTGCCGGGACGCCCCGTGCGGAAATCGCCATCACGCTGCCTCCAGTCTACCAGCGATCTGCGGGGTAAGCCTAACGGCTTTTCTCCGCCTTTGCAACGGAAATTCCGGGAATCGCAGGCCCCGAATCGTCTCCCGCGGCGGCCCGGTCCCCCCATCCGGCCTCGCCGCGTGCGGGTGCCCCGGGACGATGGCACCGATCAGACCCATGGAGCCTGGAGACCCACAGGCCACCGGCCACAGTCGTCCATCGGGGCGGGCCGAAAGCGCTTGACCCCGTCCCGGGGATGAGTAGACTCCCATTCAGAGCCGAGAGCCGAGAGCCGAGAGCCGAGAGCCGAGAGCCGAGAGGGCATGTCATGACTGAGATGGCGAGGCCGGCGTGACCGAGGTGGCCCTCCCGCTCCTATGGGCGCTGCTCCGCGGCTCCGGCGGGCGGCCTTGACTCCGCATGGGCCACCTGCATAGACTGCTCAAGGTTCACGCGAGTTCGCCCTGAGCGGGACCCATGTCTCCCGATCTCCTTCTCGAGTGCACGGTCTGCGGAAGCGAGGCCGTCTGGGACACGGACGCGGTTCCCCCGGTCGGCCTCCCCGAGGTGGGACACCCCGTCCTCTGGTACTGCCAGGCCTGCGCGGCGGAGCGGCGCCACTCCATCGTGGACCTGTACATCCTGATCGACAAGCTCCACCACGAGATCTGCATCGCCACCGAGCTGGATCGGGCGACGGTGGATCGCGTGATGGGCGAGGTGTACCGGCACCGGCAGCGGGCTTCGCCGGAGGCGCCGACGGCACGGCTGGATCCAGCCCAAGAAGTGGAGGGGGTTGCGGAGGCGGCCGGCATCCCCTTGGACGTGGTCGAGCAGATCTCCGTGGCCGAGGCGGCCTGGATGCTTCGCCGCGGCTACATCGTGGAAAGCCCCGGGGACGCCTGAGTTCCGGCCCAGGCAAGGCCCGCGCCGGGGCGCGGTCCCGGCTTGACTATTCCGGGGTGAACTGCTACCCGTATGCATCAGGGTATTTGCGGCGGGAACAAAGGGGAAGCCACTCGGCGAGGCGAGATGCGGGTAAAACACTCCGGCCGACAGTGCCGCCGATGCGGCGACCCGATTCACTGGGGAGCAGTCCGCCTGGTGGGCGCACACGCCTATTGCGCCGAGGCCTGCGCCATCATCTCTCTCGCGGACGAGGCCTCGCGGACCGCGTGGAACCTGGCCGCCCTGGAAATGGCTCGTGGTCCCCGCGATCTCCGGCGGCGGGTTCGCCTGGCGCTGGCCGGCTGGCGCGCCACGCAGGTCCAGCGGCGGCTGGATCGACGCCTGGACGCCGGTCCTGGGGCCGACCTTGTGCCCTGGATCTGGGCCCCCAGTGCCATCGTTGGGTCCCCGCCGCGCGTCCTCGCGGGGCTGATCCTCGTCCTGGTCGCCTGGGGGGGCGCAGGTGGGCTGGCCCCCGAAACCGGAGCCAGCGTACCGCTTCCCGCCATCGCCCGGACTGGGCTCACCGGCCCAGGCGTTCCCGCTCCGCCCCGGGAATCCTCTGCCTCTGCCCCGCTGATTCTCCCGGCCCCACCGCCTGAACCGCGGGATGTGGTCCCTACCCCGGTGTCCCTGCCGTCCGCCGATCGTCCCGGCACGCTCCCCTCACCCCGCCCTGGGCCCGCGGTCCCGGTCGTGGCGGAGGATTTCGCCCGGGGAAACATGGGCATCCGCGAGATCGCCTTCACCTTTGACGGCCACGACGCGGCCAACGTCACCGTGGAAATCCTGGACATGCTCCGGGCGCGGGACGTGCGCGTGACCATGTTTCTGGGCGGGCAGTTCGTCCGCCTCTTCCCGGATCTGGTGCGACGCATGGTCGCCGACGGGCACGAGATCGGCAACCACTTGGACACGCATCCCCATCTGACGACCTATGCCCGGAACCACCGACACGACACGCTCCCCGGCGTCACCCGGGAGTTCCTGATGGGTGAGTTCCGCCGGGTCGAGGCCAGCTTCCGCGCCCTGACCGGCCGGCCGATGGCGCCGTACTGGCGCGCGCCGTATGGCGAGCACAACGCCGAGCTGCGCGCCTGGGCGGCGGAGGCCGGCTACCGCCACGTCGGCTGGACGCGAGGGGCGGGCACGGCCGAGGACCTGGATACCCGCGACTGGGTGGCCGATACCTCGTCCCGGATCTACCGCAGCCGCGAGGAGATCGCGGCCCGCATCCTGGAGTTCGGTCGCGATCGCCCCGGCGGACTGAACGGGGGGATCGTCCTCATGCACCTGTCCACCCAGCGCCGGACCGATCGGCCCCACGAGAGCCTGCCCTCCGTCCTGAGGGCCCTCCAGGGCCAGGGCTACCGCCTGGTGACGACCTCGGAGCTCCTGGAGCACGCGGTCCCGCGCCAGGCGCGCGTGTCCCCGGGCGCGGCCCCCCGCCCCTCCTCCCCCGCGCAGGCCCTCGTCCAGTAATCCCGCAGGTCCAGCTCGAGCCTGAAAAAAACACGGGGCGAGGGGAAAACCCCTCACCCCGTGCGGGTGTGCGGAACCGGCCGGCCCGGCTGCCCCTACTTCTTGTTGCGCTTCTCGATGGGCTCGAAGTCGCGGATAGCCACGCCCGTGTAGACCTGCCGCGGCCGCGCGATCTTCTGCTCCGTGTCCGTGATCATCTCCTGCCACTGGGCCAGCCACCCGGACATCCGCGGGATCATGAACAGCACCGTGAAGTAGTCGGTGGGGAAGCCCATGGCCTCGTAGATGATCCCGGAGTAGAAGTCAACATTGGGGTACAGCTTCCGCTTGACGAAGAACTCGTCCTCCAGGGCGATCCGCTCCAGCTCCAGCGCCATTTCGAGGAGCGGGTTCTTTCCCGTGACCTCGAAGACCTGCTCGGCCAGCCGCTTGATGATCCGGGCCCGGGGATCGTAGTTCTTGTAGACCCGGTGTCCGAACCCCATCAGGAGGGCCTTGCGGTCCTTCACGTCCTGGATGAACTGCGGGATCTTGTCCTTCGACCCGATCGTCCGCAGCATCCGCAGGACCTGCTCGTTGGCCCCGCCGTGCAGCGGGCCGTAGAGGGCCGCCGTGCCCCCGGCCGCCGCGCAGTAGGGATCGGACTGGGAGCTCCCCACGCTCCGCATCGCGTTCGTGCTACAGTTCTGCTCGTGGTCGGCGTGAAGGATGAACAGGACGTCCAGCGCCTTCTCCAGGATGGGGTTCGGCCGGTACTTGACCTCGGCCATCTTCCAGAGCATGTTCATGAAGTTGCCGGTGTAGCTGAGGTCGTTGTCCGGCGACACGTAGGGGAGCCCCTTGGTGTGGCGGTAGGTCATGGCCCCCAGGGTGATGGCCTTGCCGATGAGACGGTAGATCTCCAGCTTCCGGTTGTCCGCCTCCGTGACCCTCTTGGAGGCGGGGTAGAAGGTGGACAGGGCGGCCAGGGTGCTCACCATCATGCCCATGGGATGGGCGTCGTAGTGGAAGCCGTCCGTGAACTTCTTCAGGTTCTCGTGGACCATGGTGTGGTGGGTGATGTTGTGCACCCACTCATCGTGCTGGGCCTTGCTGGGCAGCTCGCCGTGGATGAGCAGGTATGCCACCTCCAGGTAATTGCTCTGCTCGGCAAGCTGCTCGATGGGATAGCCCCGGTAGCGGAGGATCCCGCGCTCTCCGTCAATGTGGGTGATGGCGCTCTTGCACGAGGCCGTGTTCATGAACGCGGGGTCATAGCCCATCAGGCCGAAGTCGTCGTCCGACACCTTGATCTGTCGGAGGTCGGCGCTCCGGATGGCCGCCCCGTACGTGGGGAAGGTCCCGTACAGGATCGGAATCTCGTACGTCTTGCCGGTACGGTTGTCGGTGATGGTCAGGCTGTCGGTGGCCATGACTCTCCTCCTTCTCCGTGCGTCCCGAACCTCAGGCAGCGAAATGGGTGCCCAGGCGAACACCCGTGCGTGGCTTGCGAAATCCGAAAGGCTGGCGGGATGCAGGATGAGTGGCCCGGCCCCTGGCGGGCAGGACGGACAACTCCCTCCTCGCCGGAAGGATACCTGGACCGCCCCCCTGATGCAAAGGAAACTCTTGGGGGGGCACGGATTGTCTAGTTATCGGGACCAGAGATCATGAGTGGTTCGGTACTCATCCTGCATTCTCCCCCGGTTGGTCACGGCACGGGGGTCGAAGCGGGATGCACAACGCGTCGGTCCATGGAACAACCATGAAGCCACCCATTGTCCGCGCGCCCCTCCAGGCCCGCTCGACACAATGGTCGAACCACTCGGAGTTTTTGTCGAAGGAAGCCAGTGGTTCGTACCGAGGATCTGGTCGGTCGCCTATCCTGACAGACCAGGAATTCCCAGGGGTTGCGAGCCTCGTTGGACGCCCACCTG
>METI01000246.1:10739-13344 GCA_001771285.1 candidate division NC10 bacterium RIFCSPLOWO2_12_FULL_66_18 | reverse complement strand
AACTGTGCAACCGGGAAGATAGGTAACAGAATAAACCGGCAACATGGGTAACACTTGCCGTCTACGCTCGGCTTGTGTTCATCGCCAACGCCCTCAAGCAACACCCGATCGGCCTCGAGGAGGTGGCCGATGGCATCTGGTCGATCTACTTCTGCCGCGTCCTGTTGGGCCGGATCGACGAACGGGACTACATCATCCGAGCGTAGACGGCAAGTGTTACCCATGTTGCCGGTTTATTCTGTTACCTATCTTCCCGGTTGCACAGTTTCCACGTCTGCGTCGATGTGCTCGATCTCCTTACGCGTCCATGAGCACAGACTCACCACTTCTTCTACCGCCGCCCGGATGGACGCCACGCCTTCTGTGGTTGACCGATAGGCGAGAAGACAACCAATCGTGCGGCCACCGTGCGCCCACAGCACGCGAGTACAGGACACGGAAGGGAGTGCGGAGACCTGCCTGAATTGATCCTCAGCGACAGAACTGACCTTCACGGAACCGGGTGTGACCGCCGCGTTGACTGGCAGCCATGCAAGCATATGTCGACCATGGTCCATAAGGCTCAGTACCAGCTCCCACTGGTCGGCGAGCGCTGGGGGGTCGATGAAGAGCAGATCAGCTACGCGAATGGCCTCGGCAGATGCATCGACTGATGAGTGCATTACTGTGTGGTTCGGGAAGACCTGCTGCAGGTCCGCTACGACCTCGGCTGAAATGTCCCACAGGGACATCGCGAGGGGCTTTCGGACTTCGGCTGCCGCGTCAGACACGATGAGCGATGAACCGGGGTAGCGGGATCCAACAAGTTGAGGTCTGGCAAGATACCAGCGAATCCATCTGCCAACGTCTACTGATTCTACCTGGGCAGACCGATTCAGCTTGCCGATGCCGCTGGACCACTCTCCACCAGGCAGCAGCAGCGAGCCGGCTGGGCCCGCGTATGCGTCGGCGTATCGCAGCGTCGATCGCGTCAGGTTAAGGGCATGACGGATCGCGGCAAGCAATGCGACATGCTTGACGACATCGCCCTGATTACCCGCCTTGGTGCGGTGATCGTAAGCCATTTGTTTGTTCCGTCGCCTAACGTGGAGCCAACCGGCGCGCGCGACACTGATCCTTGCAAAGCACCGCAGCATCGCGCGCGTCCGAGTTGGGCGGCAGGTTAGTCCTCATCGTAGCTAATCTCGTATGCGCAGAGGTCTTCTACGACTGCGAGAAGCTCGATGTCAAACCATTGCTCAAACATTGCGAACGTTCGATTCGACGGCGAAGTCGCCTGATCAGTGGCCAACCTTCGAGTTCACGTTCAAAGACTTCGGCCCAGCTGCATTGATGTAGTCCCACGGCGACCTACCACCTAAAAAGACGCCCTATGGGGTTCCACGGCTTGCGGGAGTAGTAATACGCAACCGTTTTGCCGTATGCGGACACTCGATCGTCGCCAAGAGAGTTGTATAAGGTTGCCACCTTTTCAACCGTTGGCTCTTCAATTCTCGCCTCGAGCTCTTTCAGAATATGAATCGCCGCTCGAATATTGCCAGCATCGTTGCCCAAATCATACTGAAGAGCGCGACCCCATCTCTTGCCAACGTTCATCGGAAGAACAGTGCCGCCCACGCCAGGATCATAGGAACCATGTCTGGTTTCCATCCACATGATCGCTTTAACAAGGTCTGGGTCCACCTTAAATTCGCGGGCCAGTTTATTAATCAGGGCCTGTCGCTCAAGCATTGGGCCTCGCCATGAATCCCACAGGCCGGCGACTACAACTTCCTTTACCCAGTAGAGGCGTGCATACCATGGATTCGGGTAGCCTTTTGCGCTCGGGTTATCCGCGACCCGGAATCGATCATCCACCTTGTCAACAATCATCGCAAACCGCTCCTTATCGCGCACTCGTCTTCGCAAGTAATCCTCGAAATCCTTTCCGCGGCGATCATTTAAGGTTGACACTGATATGTTAACTCGGTAGTCAGATTCGTCATCTGGGCTGACCCACGCTAGCCCATTTGCAGGGAAGAGCGAACCCGCCTCACGGACCAAACGTCGCTTCGACGCCTCCGTTTCGGCTTCGCGTTCAGCTTGGTCGTGTTCGCGTGCACGCTCCAACTGTTCTTCGATTTGCCGGCTGATGCGTGCACGCTCCAATTGTTCTTTAATAGGGGACGTTGGTTCTGAAACAACTTGTCCCGGCGGCCCGGAAAGGACGCTCGGTTCTTTCCTTGGAATGCTGGATTCGCTCCGCAGCGAAATCGCCCCACCCGGAAAAAGTGACAGCCGTTTGAGGGGAGAGCCCCCAAGGGCAGATCCGCCTGCGGTCGGTTGGCTCCTGCTTTCCCGGCATAGCCGTCCCCACCAGGCTGATGGGGGGGGCCATTGGGGGAAACGCTATCGCCACCCGAAGGGGTAAGTCAAGAAGAAATGGCTGAGGAGCGCTCGAAGGATTGCAGCATGGTATTGCGGAGCATGGCGACGGCCATGGCGCCGACGCCGCCGGGGACCGGCGTTCTCAAGGACGAGCGCACCGGGTGTCCCCATCGCCCCCGTGATCAACCGGGGGCAACTTTCCGCCGCAACTCGGATGTCGGCCCGGCGCGTCTCCGCC
>METI01000246.1:0-10719 GCA_001771285.1 candidate division NC10 bacterium RIFCSPLOWO2_12_FULL_66_18 | reverse complement strand
ATGTCGGCCCGGCGCGTCTCCGCCCCTCCGAGCTGCCTGGGACGGGCACGGTCATCCCGGCGACGTAGACCTCGCCCCCGGGCCACGGGGCAGCGAGAGTATTGCCTGATAGCCGAGCAGCCACCCCTTTTCGCCTCTGGGCCCCGCGAAAGGTGCCGTAGTGGGCTATACAGCAAGTTGTTTCAGAAACGGCCGGGTCCCTCTTTACTAGCAAATGCCGAACTTGTTGCAAATTCTGCCCCGCGGCTCGTCGATGCGGCCGCCGCTCGGCTCGCGGGGCTCTCGCGGTTCGCGCGCGGTCGATCCTCCCGAAGAAGAGCCGCCCCCGCCCGGGGAGCTTCTCGTCGGCGGCGGCGGCGGCCGACCGTCAATCACAGGGCGGCCGACCGAGAGCAGCGTCTGCTGATTTTCGCGCCAGGCCTTCCGCTCGCGCTCCTCGCGCGCCTTGCGCTCGATCATTTTCTGGTGCGCCGCTTCGTACTCCTGGCGCATTTCCTTCAGTTCTTCGAGCGTGAGCTTGTAGGAATTCTGCAGCCGGACCTGTTTTTCGGAGCGCTCGCGGATGAGGCTTTGGATTTCATCGCGCACCATCGAATCGAAGGTCGCCTGGCGCAGGAACAGCCGCTCGCGGTCGCTCATCAGCGCGTACTGAGTGATGTAGCCGCGCTTCAACCAGTCCTTCCACGATCCGGGCACCACGCGTTGCCAAAGCTCGCGGTATAGCAAGTTGCCGTTCTCGAAGCTGCGCGGATCGACCGCGAACAGGACGCCATCCGCGACGAACTGGCGCAGGCTGTCGGCGTTCTTCGGTTCGGGCGCCTTCATCCCGGCCGGCAGCGCGATGCCGATCTCGCGCGTGTCGAGCAGCTTCGCTAGCTCGTTCTGGCGCGAGAGGAATCCGTCGATGAAATTCGCGCCTTTCTCGCGTAGGTTCTCCGCGGCGATCTGGCAATTGGGCGCGCACATCGGGTGCGCGAGCAGCGCGAGCCCGTCGCCCACCGCGTTCTTCACCGGATCGTGCAGGACGTAGCCGGGCTTGGGGGGAATAAATCCGGAACGCGGATCCCATCCGCTCAGCCCCGTCACAGCGGTGAGCGGCTCGGGAACGGTGGCATACGCTTGTCCGGGACGGCGCACCGCCTCGCCATTGAAGAGCTTCCAGTTATCGGCGCCGATCTCGTCGCGAAAGCGCTCGACATAGATCGAGCCGAGAATCTTCGAGGAAGCGAGGCGCGCTTCATCGCGGTCGGGGCTGTGCCCGGCGTTGTCGAGCCCTGCATGAAGCGCGTTCGGCATGCCGCGATGCGTGCCGTAGTCCTCGACGTTGTGCAGCGCATAGCCGAGCAGGAGCGCGGCGCGTTCGCGATGCCCCGCTTTGCCCGCCTGTACCGCGGCGTTGAAATAGTGCTCGCGCCAGGTTCGCGAGGCGCGGAACGATTCGCGCTGCGACTCGTCGTAGCGCTGCGAATCGAGTATCGGCTTGCCCGAGGCGTCGATATCGGGGTCGCGCGTCTGCGCGTGCGCGGCGGGGTTGTCGAACTCAAAGTAGTCGGGGGCGATGGAGCCGAGCGCCATGACGCGCGCGATGTCGCGGTTCACGCCGACGCGCTCGGTGGCGGCGTCGTAGGTGAGCACGCCGTGCCCTCTCCTTCCCCAGCCGGCGCCCTGCGAATCGCCGGCCGCCGCGGCAAATAGCATTGCGAGCGTGACGATCGCGATGGCGGCGGGTATGCGTGGCGTATGCATGATCAGCGCCCCTGCAGCGTCTCGAATTCTTTTTGCAGCGTGCGGATGCGCCGGTCCACGCGCTCGATTTCCTCGCGTATTTTGCCGGCCATTTTTTCCGGCGACCCGCCGACGAGAAACTCGACGTGCACATTGCCCATGTAGAGCGTGCCGTCGTTCATCCTCACCGCCGGCGTGACCGTGATCGCGCGGCCTTCGCCGAACTGCTTCAGCTCATCGTAGGGAAGATCGAGCTGAAGATTCCACGTGAGCTGACTGGAATCGGCCGGCGCGGTCAATCGCGTGGAATCGATGCGGATCGGTCCGCCGAGGCTGGAGGGAAATTCATTCCGCTTTTCGTCGCGAACCGCGAGCACCACGCGGTGCGCGGTGTCGGTGAAACCGAAGCGGTGCAGGTCCACGCCGAGACGTATGCCTTTGTCGCCGGTTCTAAGCGTCGCGTCTTCCCAGAACTCGCGAAAGCTCCAGATGAAGCGCTGGCGCGCGATCGAGGTCACGCCCATGCCCACCGTAGCGAGATATTTCCGCGAATCGCCAGGCTCGAGCACGTACACGTTGCCGTCGATGCTCTCGCTGCCGAGATGAATCCCGCTGTACGGCATGAACAGGCTGAGCCGCTTCCATTCGGTGCTTTCGTACGGCGGCACGACGCTCTTTTCGCCGAGGAAACGGTTGTCGTTCGTCCACGCGGCGATGCGCACCGTCTGGCCCTGGTGGCGCCGCACGACGACTTTGAAGGGATAGTAGAGGCCGTCCTCGTATACGCGCGCCTGGGTCGGCTCGACGCCGGTATCCAGCGCGCTCGAAGGTCCGAGGACGTGAGAGATCTCGGCCTGGGCCACGTCGCCGTCGATTTCAAGGCCCGCGCAGCCGGACACTATCGAAAGCACGAATAAAGCGAGGGCTGGGGCCAGCGGCGATGCGTTCCTTGTCATGGACCCCTCCCAGGTACCAAAGGGATAGGAACTTGGAAAGCGCCGGTGGGTGGTGGGCGGGCGAGAAAAACCGACGCGTCAGGAGGTCCGGAATCCGCGTCAGGGCCGCTTCGCCAGGAAGACGCGCCCACATCTTGCCCACGACGGGCGACCCTACCAGTTGGCAGGACGGGAAGTCAAGCGCAAGTAGCGCCTCGGGGGCGTGCTGGGCTGCCCGCCAGGGCGGGGTGACAGGCGAGGGGGCTATGCGGGGTTCGGCCAGGGGAGGTCGTCGGAGATGGAGACGGAGCTCAACTCCCTGAGACCGATACGGGCGGGGGGAGGCCCTTCGACAGGCTCAGGACGGGGTGGGGCCCGTGGGCCATGGCGGTCCGGAGGCGGAGGTTTCAGCGCTTTCCTGGGGAGGGACCCATCTCTCGATCTCCAATCATCCTCTCATCTCCCTTCGACTCCGCGGCCGGCGAGGGGGATTCCTGAACGATCGGACATCGCCTACATCATCCCAAGCTGGAGCTTCGCGGCGTCGGACATCATCGACTGGGTCCACGGCGGATCGAAGACGACCTCGATGGTCGCGTCTCTGACGCCGGCCACGCCGGCGATCTTGTCGCGCACCTCGGCCTGGAGGATCGGGCCCATCCCGCAGCCGGGCGCGGTGAGCGTGAACTTGACGTCCACCCTGAAGCCGCCTTCCGGGAGGGGCTCGACCTTGTTCTCGTAGACGAGGCCGAGCTCGACGATGTTGACGGGGATCTCCGGGTCGTAGCAGGTCTTGAGCTGGTTCCAGATCTCCGTCGCGACCGCCTTCGCGTCGGTGGGGGCGGGGACGGGCTCCGCGAGCGGCTGGGCCGACTCCCGGCCCAGCGCGTCCGCGTCCTTTCCCTCGATCCGCATGAGCCCGAGGTCGGTCAGCACGGTGAAGCTGCCGCCCAGCTCCTGGGTGATCTCGACCGGGCTGCCCTTCGGGAGCTTCGTCTTCTGGCCGTACGGAATCTGGATCGCTTCAACGTCGCGCTTCAGCACGACCGGGTCGTAAGACATCTTGAGGCCTCTGCATCAACCCATCCGCGGGATGCTCGACCCGCAGATTTTCAGATGTTCCAGTTTGGCAAACGTCTCGGGCGGAATCGAGGGGCCCGGCCGCGTGCAAAGCTGGTCGAAGGCGCCGACCAGCATCTGGGCGATCTCCTGCGGCGCGCGCCGTTCGATCTGGCTCCGCTCCAGCATCCCCGCGACTTTTCCATCTTTGAAGAGGACGACGGACGGAGACGAAGGAGCGGCGGCGCCGGCGTGGAGTTCGCGGACGCGATCCACCGCTTCTCTTTCCATTCCCGCGAACACCGTGACGAGACGGTCGGGGATGACCGTGTGCTGAAGGGCGAGGCCGATGCCCGGTCTCGCGCTTCCCGCCGCGCAACCGCAGACGGAATTGATCACGCAGAGGACCGTGCCCTTCGTCTCTTTCACTACGCGATCCACGTCCTCGGGCGTCTTCAATTCCTCGAATCCCACCGAGGTCAATTCGTCGCGCATCGGCTGGACCGCTTCCGGCGGATACATGGATGGCATCATGAGCGATCTCCTATTCCTCTGTGGACACCGTGTCCTGTTTTCCCTGAATCGCCGCGCGCAGCCTGTGCCAGGCCAGCGTGGCGTATTTCACGCGGACCGGGAATTCCCCCACTCCCGCGAAGGCCTCGAGTTTCCCAAGGTCGCCGCCGCTCCCCTCCCCCGTCACCATTTTGTGGAAAGCGATAGGAACTTGGAAAGTACCGGTGGGGTGGGCGGGCGAGAAAAACCGACGCGTCAGGAGGTCCGGAATCCGCGTCAGGGCCGCTTCGCCAGGAAGACACGCCCACATCCCGCCCACGACGGGCGACCGTACCAGTGGAGGGACGGGAAGTCAATCGGAAGCTGCGCCTCGGGGCGTGCTGGGCTGCCCGCCAGGGGAGCCTTCGTAAGCGAGGAGGGGGACCCGGTTTGGTGGCTTTGCGGTAAATGGGCCTGGGGAAGGTGGGAGAGGACGCTCAGGATGATGGGCGGTGGGGGCGAGGCGATCACGACTCGGGGTGCTCGCCCTGGACCTTCCGCCACAGGGTGACGGTGCTGATCCCCAGGATCTCCGAGGCGCGCTTCCGGTTCCACCGGGTGGCCTGGAGGACCTCCATGATGTAGTCCCGCTCCACCTTCTCCAGGCTGGGGAGATCGGTGAAGTCCCTGGCGTCGGTGACCGGACGCCGGGTGCGCGTCGCCCGGGTGGGAGCGGGGACGAGGTGGGCGAAGCTTTCCCAGTCCAGCAGTTCGCCTTCGGCCAGGATGATGGCCCGCTCGATGGTGTGCTCCAGCTCGCGGACGTTGCCCGGCCAATCGTAGGACACCAGGAGGTCCAAGGCAGCCGGGGCGATGCCCCGAACCGGCGTCTGGAGCTTTCGCCGGTATTGCGCGATGAAATGTTCGGCCAGGGGCGGGATATCCTCTTTGCGCTCCCGGAGAGGCGGGACATGGATCGGGACCACGTTGAGGCGGTAGAAGAGATCGTCCCGGAACGCGCCCTGCCGTGTCGCCTCGGCCAGGTCCCGGTTCGTGGCGGCGATGATCCGGACGTCCAGGCGGACGCCTTCCTCGCTTCCGACCGGCCGGACCTCTCCCTCCTGGAGCGCGCGGAGGAGCTTCGCTTGGAGGGGAGGACTGAGGGCGCCGACCTCGTCCAGGAACAGCGATCCGTGGTGGGCCAGCTCGAAGCTGCCGCGCTTCCGGCGGATCGCCCCCGTGAAGGCGCCACGCTCGTGGCCGAACAGCTCGCTCTCCATGAGGTCCGACGGGATGGCCGCGCAATTCACCGTGATCAGGGGTGCGGAGGCGCGCAGGCTGCGGGCGTGGATGGCGCGGGCCACCAGCTCCTTGCCCGTCCCCGTCTCGCCGAGGATCAGCACGGTGGAGTCGGTTTCCGCCACCCGGGCGATGAGATGGTGGACGCGCTGCATCGCCCCGCTGCCTCCAACGAGGAGCTGGTCCCGGCCGCCGGATAAGCGCTCGCGCAGGTCGGTGTTCTCTCCCACCAGCTCCTGGCGTTCCAAGGCGTTCCGCACCACCAGCCGCAGTTCGTCGGGCGTGAACGGCTTCGGGATGTAGTCGTAGGCCCCCTCTTTCATGGAGGCCACGGCCGTTTCCACCGTGGCATAGCCGGTGATCATCACGACGGCCAGCTCCGGGTCAACGCGCTTGATGGCCTTGAGCAACTCGAGGCCGTCCACCTGCGGCATCTTCAGGTCGGTGATGGCCAGATCGAAGGGACGGCTGCGCAGGAGCTGGATGGCCTCCCGGGCCGAGACGGCGGTTTCCACCTGGTACCCATCCTTCCGCAGGATCTGCGTGCAGGCATCCAGTGTGTCGGCCTCGTCGTCCACCAGGAGGATGCGTCGGCCCCGCAGGACCGCCCCTCCATCATTCCGACTGCCCATGACCCCTCCCGTTGCGGCCCGGCCTCAACCCGCGGGCAGCTCCACCGTGAAGACCGCGCCCGTTCCATTGCCGGCCGGAGCGCTCTCCGCCCAGATCCGGCCGTGATGTCGCTCCACGATTCCGTAACAGATGGAGAGCCCCAGCCCCGTCCCCGAAGGCTTGGTGGTGAAGAAGGGATCGAAGATCCGCGGCAAGACCTCGGGCGAAATGCCCGGCCCGTTGTCCATCACGCTGATCCGGACGGCGCGCCCGTCGGCCCCGGGGGTCGTGGCGACCTGGATCACGCTGCGGTCCTCCACGGCCTGGATGGCGTTCTGGATCAGGTTGACCAGGACCTGCTGGACTTGGTTCCGGTCGCAGGAGACGCGGGGCAACTCCGGCGCCAGGCGCAGATGGCAGGCGATGTCGCGCAGACGCATCTCGTTGCCGAGCATTTGCACCGAGGTGCTGGCGATCTCGTTGAGGTCCTGGAGCGTCATGTGAACCTCGGACTCCTTGGCGTAGTCCAGCAGGCTCTTGACGATCCGCTTGCAACGGAGCGTGTTCTCCACGATGTGCCGGAAGTTGGCAGCCCGTGGATCGGCGGGAGACAGGTCCTCCAGCAGCAGTTTCCCGTAGAGCAGGATGTTGCCCAGCGGATTATTCAGCTCGTGGGCCACCCCGGCCGCGAGTTGCCCGGTGGCCGCCAGCTTCTCCGATTGCATGAGTTGCTGTTGGAGGCGGCCCTTGAGGCGCTCCTCGGTCAGGTCGCGGGTGATCTCGACGAACGCCAGGAGCTGGTGGTCGTCGTTCCGGAGGGGCAGCACGGACATGAGCGCGGGAAAATAGCGCCCGTCCCGGCTGCGGAGGCGGACCTCGCCCGTGGTGAAGCCCCCGGCCCGAACCCGCTCCAGGACCTCGCTCCGCCCGTCCCCCAGGATGGTATAGGACTTGCCCAGGACCTCGGCCGCGGGCACCCGGAAGGTCTCCTCGGCCCCCCGGCTGAAGGAAAGGATGGTGCCGTCCGGGTCATACACGATGATGGACTCCTTGACCGTCTCCAGGACGTTCTCCAGCAGCTCTTTTCGCTGGCGGATCTCCTTGGCGCGGCGGAGGTTTTCCAGCATCTCGTTGAACGAGACGGCCAGCTCGCCGATCTCATCGGCCCCTTCGGGCTTCACCTCCTGATCCAGGCGCCCGCTGCCCAGAAGCTTGGTGGCCCGGACGAAGCGTTCCAATCGGCCGATCACCAGCCGGTTCATGGTGAAGGAGATGGTCGCGACCGTCACCAGGATCGTGGTGGCGAGCGCCAGGAGCATCTCCCGGAACTTCGACGCCAACCGCTGGTCCACCTCGGTCATGGAGAAGTCACTGATGAGCACCCCGAGGATCTTGTCGCGGCTGCCATGGCAGCGGGAGCACTCGGGCTCGTTGGCGATGGGGTTGACGTTCCGGAAGATCCGCTGGCCACCCTCCGCCTCGAAGATGACCATCTTGTTCCGGTTCTCCGCCTGCGCGCGATGACAGATCTGGCAAGTGGCTTCTTGCAAGGTCAAGCGACGCCCGATCTCCTCCGCGCTGGGCGAGATCCGGATGATGCCTTGCTTGTCGACCACGAACACCTTGATCACGCCCTTCTGCCTGCTGACATTGGCCACGATGTGGTTGATCTCATCCAGGTTTCGCGTGGCCATGGCGTGCTTCAGGCTCCCCTTGATCACGTCGCTGAGGGGGGTCGCCGACAGGCCAAGGCGTTCGATCATCTCCCGCCGGAACCACGTGTATTGCACAAAGAAAACCACGCTCATGACCACCAGGAGGATGAGAATCACCCCGAAGGTCATCTTGAAGCGGAGGCTGGAGTAATAACGCTTCCAGGCCATGGGCGATCTCACGCTGCGGCGGGGCCGGGGCGCCGGCGGCAATGACGAGTCGAAGCATGGGTATACAGACAGGGCGCGGCGAGCGCCGCGCTGGAGAAGTCAGGCGAGTGAGTACGTCAGGCGCAATCTAGGGAGGCCCGCAGTCGAAAGTCAAGGGGAGACGTCGGGAGGAACGGAAGATGAAACAGGTCTGAGTGCATCCGGATGGTTCGGTTCGGCGTCGGACCATCGTCGAGCGGAGGCTGCTCGAGAATGCAGGACGCGAGTGCGGACGCTCGGGGCCGGAGTGAACCAATCCTGTCTTGACCTCACGTGGGTGTTCCGCTAGTATGCCGACCAAGAGAAACGAGGCCGGCCGGATCACTCTCGGCCCGATCGGGCCGAACCCAGGGGGAGTACAGATCATGTCGCAGCAACCCTTGAAAGAACCCTTCGAGCGAATCGACGCCGCCAATGCCAAGGAAATCTATGACGGCCAAAGGGCCATCTGGATCGACGTACGGGAGCCCAGCGAATGGAACGACGGACGCATTCCCGGATCCACGCTGGTTCCGCTGAACACGCTGCTCATGTCCCCGCGGAAGTACCTGAACGGCGACAACGTCGTCTTCTACTGTGCCCAGGGGATTCGGAGCGCGGTCGCGTGCGAGGTGGCCGCTGCCGTGGGCCTCACCAAGATCCACAACCTCGAAGGCGGGATGATTGACTGGGTGGCCAAGGGGTTTCCTGTCGAGAAGTAAACCCCGGGACCGGGACGTCGAGACCCATCAGGAAGCGGCGCCGAAGAGGCGCCGCTTTTGCTTGTCCAGGTGCGAGAGGGTCACTCAACGGGGGACAGGACGCCCGCTCCCTCCATCGCCCATCCCGCCGGCGCGCTTTCGGATTGCGTTTCGGGGAAAGGGCGGTACACTACCATCCAGAGCGAATGGGCAGGGCGTGAATCTCCGCTCGGGAGAGAGAGGAGAAGCATGGCATGAGGATCCTTGGCATCGCCGGTCTGGTCCTCGGCCTGGCTGTGTTTGGATACCTGGTCGCCTCGTACCTGCAGGAGGGGACCAAGATCCAGGAGACGCTTCAGGCCGCCCCCGGGTCGCCCAGCCCCGGCCAGCCGGGCCAACCGGTGGACCTGACCAAACGGGGCCTCGACCAGCGCCTGGCGCCGGTTCTCGACCAAGAGCGCCAGCGCGTCCAGGATGTGAACAAGGCGGCGGACCAGTAGTGCCTTTCCAGCGGGAACGCGCTGATGGCGAGCAGCTTTCGCGCCTTTCTCGTGAACGACCTGTTCGGGGACCCGGCCCTGTATGTGGCGCTCCCCTGGGAGCGGCGCGCACTTCTGTTTGACCTGGGTGACATCAGCGCGCTCTCGGCCGGTCGCCTCCTCAAGATCACGGACGTCTTCGTCTCGCACGCCCACCTGGACCATTTCGTCGGTTTCGATCAACTGCTCCGCGTTCTCCTCGGACGACCGAAAGGCTTGCGCTTGTACGGGCCTCCCGGTTTCCTTGATCGGGTGGAAGGGAAGCTCCGGGGGTACACGTGGAACCTGGTCGAGGGCTACAGCCTGACCCTCGAGGTCCACGAGGTCCATTCGGACCGGGTGGTCAAAGCCCGTTTCGCCTGTTCGGAAGGGTTTTTTCGTCTGGACGATCCGGCCCCGCACCCCTTCGACGGCGTGATCCTGGACGAGCCCCAGTTCCGCGTGCGGGCGGTCCACCTGGATCACCGGATCCCGTGCCTGGCGTTCGCGCTGGAGGAGCCGGTACACCTGAACGTGGACAGGGCGGCCCTGGAGGCCCTGGGGGTGCCCGTGGGCCCCTGGCTCATCGACCTCAAGCGGACCGTGCGCAGCGGGGCGCCGGATGAGCATCCGATCCGCATCGTCTCGACGCAAGACGGAAGGCGGGTGGAGCGCGTCTTGCCCTTGGGGGTGCTGCGACGGGAGGTTGTGCGGGTGAGCCCCGGCCAGAAACTGGCCTACGTCACCGATGCGGTGAATTCGCCGGAGAACGCGGAGAAGATCGTCAAGCTGGCCTGGGGGGCGGATCTATTTTACTGTGAAGCGGGCTACCCCGAACGGGATCGGGACCGCGCGACCTCTCGCTTCCACCTGACGGCCGGCCAGGCGGGTCGTCTGGCCGCAGAGGCCCAGGCGCGACGCCTGGTCGTGTTCCATTTTTCGCCGAAGTATCGGGACTGCCCAGGCGACCTGCTGGATGAGGCGATGGCAGCCTTTGGGCGTCGCCTCGTCGGGTGAGCCGGTCGGAATCCCTTCAGAGCCGGTCGAAATTCGAGGGGTGAACCAACGCGCAACCTGTTGACAACATTAGCTGGCATCGTACTTGACAGTAACGTCACGTTCTGATAGCTTGACACTCGATGCCAGTGACGGCGAAGGAAAAACATTCCGACCAGCTTTTCAAGATCGGCGAGGTGGCCCGGCGGACGGGTGTGACGCTCCGGACGATCCGGTACTACCAGAGTCTGGGCCTGATCGAGCCGGCACACCGCACCCGCGGGGGGCTGCACCTGTACCGAGCCGAGGCCTGTGACCGCATCCAGCTCATCCGGGACATGCGCAGCCTGGACGTCCCGCTGGCCACGATTCGGGATCTGCTGGACCAGCGCAAGACGGCAGCGACGGGGGCGGAGGGTGCGCGGGGCGTCGCGGCGACCCTGACCCGTGGCCTCGCCGAGGCGGAGAAGCGCATGCAGCA
>METI01000245.1:5771-20360 GCA_001771285.1 candidate division NC10 bacterium RIFCSPLOWO2_12_FULL_66_18 | reverse complement strand
TGGCTGGGTGAGCCAGCTCGACCACGCGCTCCAGCACCTCGAGGCCGCGATGCCCCACCTTCAGGAGCTGGCCATCGGGGGAACGGCGGTGGGGACCGGGCTGAACTCTCACCCGGAGTTCGCCGAGCGTGCCGCCAGGAAGCTCGCAGATCTGACGGGGCACCCCTTCGTCTCGGCCGCGAACAAGTTCGAGGCCCTGGCGGCCCACGACGCCCTGGTGGCAGCCCACGGGGCCCTCAAGACGCTGGCTGCCGGCTTCATGAAGATCGCCAACGATGTCCGCTGGCTTGCCTCGGGACCCCGCTGCGGGATCGGCGAGATCGCCATCCCGGAGAACGAACCGGGCAGCTCCATCATGCCCGGCAAGGTGAACCCCACGCAATCCGAGGCCCTCAGCATGGTGTGCGCCCAGGTCTTCGGCAACGACGTGGCGGTGAACGTGGGCGGGGCCTCGGGGAACTTCGAGCTGAATGTCTTCAAGCCGCTGATCATCCACAACGTGCTGCACTCGGTGCGGCTGTTGGCCGACGCCTGCGAATCCTTCGAGGAGCATTGCGCCCGCGGCATCGAGGCGGACCGGGACCGGATCCGCCAGCACCTCGAACGCTCCCTGATGCTGGTCACCGCCCTGGCGCCGCGCCTGGGCTACGACCGGGCCGCCGAGATCGCCAAGAAGGCCCTCCGGGAGGGGCTCACGCTCAAGGAAGCCGCGGTGGCGCTGGGCTACCTGACGGAGGAGGAGTTCGATCGGTACGTCCGTCCGGAGCGGATGGTGAGCCCGCAGCTCGGAGAGTGACGCGCGGGTTCCGCATGGGAAATGCCCCATGCGTCAGCGGGTATGTTCTCCCAGCGACACAAGGACCAGGGAGCCGACCGCGGAGGTCCAGGCGGGCGCGAGGGCCTGGCGCCGGGGGGCACGACGGTAGGCGCAGCCCTGCATGTCGCAAGACCGGCAGGGAGAAACGCTGGTGCCCATCCGGGCCTCGGGCCCGATCCCCACGGCGAACGAGATGGACTTGCGTGGGGTCATGATGCAGTACTCGTTGATCCGGACTCCAATTCTCTGTGTAGGGAGAAGCGCGAAGATCTTCTGCTGCTCCTCGATGGCCCAGCGCGGATATCCCGGGCTCTCGCGGGGCGTCACCTTGAGGTCCTGCGCCAGGCGTTCTGCGCACAGCTGGCGATGGAACCCCTCCGCCAGCGCCTCCACGGTGACAGATCCAAGGCTATCCAGCATGTAGGCCAGCGGGAACTCCCGCTCCGCAAAGAGGGTCTCGATCCGCTCCTCGATGGTGTCCCCGACGGTGCACACCGCGAGCCCCAGCCTGGTGATCGGCCCCCATCGCCCGGGGATCTCCCGGATCAGCAACTCGGATCCGCCCCGCAGCCGGCAGCCGGCAGCATCCACCCCTTCGACCTCGAACTCCTGGTAAAGCCAGCGTGGCCGGAAGGCCTCCCGGGCCTCTGCCAGGCCGGTCTGCAGGATCTCCAGGACCTCGGGCGTGGGGACATCCGACGGACGACGGTATCCCTGAAGGCGCAGGACCTCTTGCGGGTCTATCTCGAAACGCAGCTCAGACATGCTCGCTGATGGCTCATGGTCGGTGGATCATGGTCTGAGCTATGAGCCAAGAGCCATGAGCTATTTCGTCCGCCGTTTCCGCACGACCTCGGCGAGGCGGGCGATGTGGGTCGGGGTGCTGCCACAGCAGGCGCCAACGATGTTTGCGCCTGCATCCAGGATGGGCGGGTAGCCTGCGGCCATCTCGTCGGGAGCTAGCTCGTAGATCGTGCGACCGCCCTGGATGCGCGGCAGACCCGCGTTGGGATAGGTGATCAGCAGTCCGTCGCTTACCCGGCGCATTGCCTGGATGATGGCCGCAGCCCGCTCCGGTCCGCCGTCGCCGCAGTTGCAGCCCACCACATCGGCACCCGCCTCGAAGAGGATCTGGACCGCTTCCTCCGGGCTGGTGCCCCACATGGTCCGATCGCGCTTATGGTCCTTCTCCCACTGGAAGAACATGGTGCACATCACCGGGAGGTCCGTGCTCTCCTTGGCGGCGCGGATCGCGACCACGGCTTCCTCGGGATACATCATGGTCTCGACGGCGAAGAGGTCCACGCCCCCCTCCGCCAGGGCGAGCGCCTGCTCCCGGAAGTTCGCGTAGAACTCCTCTTCGCTCACGTCGCCCAGCGGCTCGAAGGTGTCGGGCAGGTGCCCCGTCGGGCCGAGAGAGCCCGCCACGTACTTGCCGGGAGGGCACACGCTGCGGGCCAGCCTGGCCCCCAGGACATTCAACTCCCGCGTCCGGTCGGCCAGGCCGTACGCCTGGAGCTTCAGCCGGGTGCCGCCGAAGGTGTTGGTCTCGACGAAATCGCTGCCTGCATCGAAGTAGGCCGTGTGGATGTTCCGGACCACATCCCCGTGCGTCTCGTTCCACAGTTCCGGGCAGGCCCCATCCGTGAGCCCCGCCTCGAACAGCATGGTCCCCATGGCCCCGTCGAAGACGAGGATCTCCGATTGCAACCGTGCGAGAAATTCTTTCCCTCGGGGTTCCACCAACTCGCTCTGCTCCTCCGAAAATTGGAAACTGGAAGTTGGAAACTGGAAGCTGGAAATATCAGCGCTGGGCACCCAGTTTCCAGTTTCCGTTTTCCAGTTTCGATTCTAGTCAAGCTTCCCCATCAGTTGTTTGGCCCGCACGACCGCGGCGGTCGAGTCCTTGGCGTAACCGTCGCCGCCAATGTCATCGCAGAATGCCTGGTTGACCGGAGCCCCCCCGACCATTACTTTTACCCGGTCGCGCAGGCCGGCTCGGGCGAGGGCGTCAATGGTCCGCTTCATGCCCGGCATTGTCGTGGTCATCAGCGCGGAGATTCCGACGATGTTGGCTTCTTTCTCCTTCACCGCCTCCACGAACTTTTCCGGCGCGACATCCCGTCCGAGGTTGTACACCTTGAACCCCGCCCCCTCCAGCATCATGGCCACCAGGTTCTTCCCGATGTCGTGCAGGTCCCCCTGGGCGGTGCCGATCACCACCGTTCCCGGGTATTCATCCGCAGCAGCCTGGGTCAGCAGCGGCTTCAGCAGATCCAGCCCCGCGTACATGGCCCGCGCCGAGAGCAGCACCTGGGGCACGTAATACTCGTTTCGGCGGAACTTCTCCCCGACCACATCCATCCCTGGAATCAGCCCCTTGAAGATGATTGCCTTCGGGTCGAGGCCCTCTGCCAGGGCCTGTTTGGTCATCTCACCGACCACGATGTGTTGCCCCAGGATCAGGGCCCGTGCCATGGCCGGGTAATCGAAGCCCTCATCACTCCGTTGGATTCGAGGAGCCTCCATCCCACTAACCTTCCAACCTCACAACACGCTGAAGGTAGGAAACCGGAAATTGGAAACTGGAAGCTGGGAAAGCAAAGCCGGAAACCGTGTTCCGCCAGTTTCCAGTTTCCGTCTTCCAGTTTCCACCCTCCAGTTTCCGTTTTCCAGTTTCCAGTTCAATCCCAGGTGCGTTCATCCAGGATCTTCTTTGCGTCCTGGGGCAGCGTCCCCTGGGGAACGACCTCGACCCGCGTCCGAAGCTTGATCGCCTCTCGAACCCGCGACTCCAGCCGCGCGACCACGTCACCCGGCGACCCGGCCGTCTCGATCCGCAGCACCAGATCATCCTCGAAGCCCGCCCGGCGAACGACGAGCTGGTAGCGGGTGACATCGGGCACCTCCACCATCACGGCATCGAGCTGGCTCGGGTGCACGAACATCCCGCGGATCTTGGTGACGTCGTCCGCTCGTCCCAGGATCCGCGTGAGGCGGGGCGTGGACCGTCCACAGCCGCACGGCGCCGGATCCAGCACCGAAAGGTCGCCCGTCCCGAATCGGATGAGCGGGTACACCCTGTTGAAGGTGGTGACCACAACCTCACCGGCCATCCCGTCCGGCACGGGCTGCCCCGTCTCCGGATCGGCGATCTGGAGGATCAGGTCCTCGGCGACATGCATGCCCGAGCGGAGGGGACACTCATAGGCGATCAGTCCAAGATCGGCAGTGGCATAGGCCTGGGTGACACTGACCCCATACCCCTGATGCATCACGGTTCGGAGCGATTCCGGCAACATGCCGCCCGAGACGAAGGCCAGCTCCAGCGTGAGGTCCCGCAGGGGGGTGATGCCTGCCTCCTCTGCCCGCTGGAGGATCGTGTGGAGAAAACTCGGCGTGCCCACGTACCCGGTCGCCTGGACGTCCCGCAGCACCTGCACCTGCGTTTCGGTGTTGCCGCCACCCATGGGGATGACCACGCAGCCGAGGGCGGCCAGCCCCTCGTCACACATGCTCCCGGCCGGGGTGAGATGATACGCGAAGGTATTCAGGACGATGTCGCCCCGGCGGAAGCCTGCCGCGAACATGGCCCGCGCCATGCGCCAGTAATTCGGCCCGGCTCCCTCTGGATCGTAGATCGGACCCGGCGAGATGAAAATGCGCTGCAGGGCACTGGGGGGTACCGCGACCAGATCGCCGAAGGGCGGCACCTGCTTCTGCAGGGACGGCAGCTCGCGCTTCCGCAGCGGCGGCAGCCGAAAGAGGTCGTCCGGCTCGGCAAGCTGGTCGATCGTCAGGCCCGCGGCCTGAAGCCGGGTCGTCAGATGCGGCGCGCGCTCCGCCGCATGCTGAAGGGTCTCCTTCAGCCGGGCCCGCAGGAACTGCCGCCGGCTCTCCGGCGTCATGGTCTCCAGGGCCGGATCGTAATAGCCGGGACTCCGGTCCGTCACCCCACGGACCATGGCCTTGCCTCTTGGCTCTCGGTGCTAGGCTCTCGGCTCCCCGCTCACTTTTTGGGGAAGCTACCCTCGAAGGAAACCACCATGCTCGCGCCGTTGAAGATGGCCACCCCCTCGGTCACCTTGACACCGAAGCTGAAATCCCCGATCTTCTCCCACCACTCTTTCACCACATCTCCCGGCTTCAAGCCCAGGGCGATCACTCGCGTTCCCGAGGTCACGGCCAGGTTGCCCGGGACGATCAGCGAGTCGAGGACGGCCGTGACCCGGAGCTGGTTGGTGGTCTTGCCCGGGATGTGCATCGTCTCGTACACCACGGGGGTGTTGAGGGCAAAGTACTCGCCCGGTTTGGCCTCGAACGAGACGGTGAACTTCATCTCCTCCAGGGCTACTGGGAAGTCGTTGGGATTGCTCACGTTGTAGACGAACGCCAACACCAAGGGCACCCGCGCCGGGGGAGCCGCATAGGCGAAGTAGCTCGCTACCTCCACCCGTTCCAGCTTCACCTGCGGCGGTTGCGCCGGCCCGCCGGCCATCGGCATGGTGGCGCACCCGGCCGCGGCCAGCAGGACAATCAGCAGGAAGACCACAAGCTTGGTGTCACGAGTCCGCATGTCTGGTCCCCCCTTCCGTTGATCATCGAACTAGGTCAGCCATCGTTTTCGTCGCTTATAATGCTTCACCGCCCGAAAACTCTTCCGGGCCCCCAGATCGGTGAGCCCCAGATAGAAATCCCGGATGTCCGGGTTCTCGCGCAGCTTCTCGGCCGGCTCGTCCATCACCACCCGCCCATTCTCCAGGACGTAGGCATACGGGGCGGTGGCCAGCGCCAGCTTCACGTTCTGCTCGACCAAGAGGATCGAGATCCCTTCCTCTCGATTGAGGCGGGTGATGATCTCAAAGATCTCCTTGATGAGCATGGGGGCCAGACCCATGGACGGCTCGTCCAGCAGCATGATCTGCGGCCGCGCCATCAGGGCGCGCCCGATGACGGTCATCTGCTGCTCGCCCCCGCTCAGATATCCGGCCTGGACGTCCCGGCGATCCTTCAAGCGGGGGAAGTAATGATACACGGCGTCCAGGCCCCGCCGCAGGTGAGCGCCGTTCCCCCGCAGGTGAGCGCCCACCCGGAGGTTTTCCTCCACCGTGAGGTGCTCGAAGACCCGGCGGCCCTCGATGACCTGAACGATGCCCAGGCCGGCGATCTCCTCGGCCGACTTCTTGTCGATCCGCTGGCCCAGGAATTCAATGCTGCCCTCGGTCACCTCGCCGTCTTCGTGCTTCAGCAAGCCGGAAATGGCCTTCAGGGTCGTGCTCTTTCCGGCCCCGTTGGCGCCCAGCAGACCCACGATCCCCCCCTGAGGGACCTCCAGCGAGACCCCCTTGAGGGCCAGGATCACCTCGTGGTACATGACCTCGATGTTGTTGATCTGCAGGGCGCTTCGCCGCTCGTCCACCGCGGACAACTCCTATCCCGATCCGTCCTTCGCCAAGATCCCCGCGCAGAAGCCGCACCCCTCCTGGCACTGGCGGCAGGCTATGGCCATCCTCGCGCTGGGGACGGATCGGAGGCCTACCAGCCCAGCCATTCCTTCTCCCACTTATCGGGCCAGCGCTTCTTGAGGTCAACCTCCTTCAACAGGGCGAACTTCTTGTCCTTGATTATGTAGATCCGGACCAGCGGGCCGGGCCGATGGTCTGTGGGCGTGATGGTGACGGGTGGCCGACCCAGGCCGGGCGTCCACTCCCGCAGGGTCTCGAAGGCCTCCTTCACCCCGGGGCTACGCACTTCCCGCGGCAGGTCCTTTCCATCCTTATCAAACAGCTTCCCGGCCTTGTCGGCGCGGACCAGCGCCTCTCGCATCATCAGGACGTCCACCCAGGATTGCACCGTCCGGATCAGGCGGTTCTCCAGAGGGACGCCGGGGTTCATGCGCTTGGCGTACTCCATCACCTTGTCCATCAACGGGACCTTCTCGCCGAAGAAGGCGTTGACGGCTGCGCCCATGACCCGTTCGGAGGCCGGCCCCGCCAGCTTGATCAGGTTCTCGTCATAGCCCCAGTTGTTGACGATGTGGTCAGCGCCCAGCCCCAGCGCGGACGCATCCTTGATCGCCGTGGCCACCGACATCGTGGTGTTGCCATGCCACACTAGATGTGGCCCGAAGTTCTTGGCGGCCAGGACCTGGCTCTTGGTGTCCAGGGCGGTTAGGGGGACGTCCTGATCCGAGCCGATCTCGAAGCCCAGGAGCGTGGCCTGGTCCTTGATCGCCTTGATGGGGGCGCTGGCATACGGGACGGGCCAGCCGTAAAAGGCGACGAACCGGGGCTTCATCCCCTTCTCGCGATCCGCCTTGAACTTGGGGTCCTTGAGCCAAATTTCGTCATACCAGGCGGTGATGGCGGCCCGGGCGTTGCTGGAATAGTCGGTCCCGTAGACGAAATTGTACGGCGTCTTCTTGGGGTCGGTCAGGTGAGACGAGAAGGAGTGGGAGAGATATGGCATCTTGTCGGCGTTTACCGTGGGCGAGAGGGCCTCGGTGTCGCCCGTCCCCCACCCCCAAACCGCCACCACCTTGTCGAAGTCCCGGAACCGCTTGTAGGTGGTTATGGCCTCCGGCACCCGGTAGCCGTAGTCGTAGAGGAACAGCTTGATGGGCTTGCCATTGATCCCGCCCGTGTCGTTCACGTACTGCACCGCCTCGCGCATCCCCAGGGCAATGTCCTTTCCCACATCCGAGGTCGGCCCTGTCATGTCGTTGAGGGAGCCCATCTTGACCACGCTCTGGGCGACGGCCTCGGACCCCATCGCCAGAAGCAGAAGCAGCCAGACGACCGACCAGATTCTCTTCCGCATCATTCCCCCTCCTTTGCAAAGCTGAGCCAAAGAGCCTGAACCCAAAACCAACGCAACCGCAGATGAACGCAGATAAACGCAGATGATTCCGACTGGGGAAGCCGGAACGCAGGAGGCATCTTTCACACCAACCTGCGTTCACCGGAAGGTTCACATCGCACCCGTCCTCTCCAACCTTTCCTTAAGAAGCGGCCTAGTAGGAGAAGGGCCAGAGGTTGAAGTAGTTCTTGATCTGCTGCCAGCGGTAGGCCAGCCCCTTCGGCTCATACAAGAGGAACAGGACGATGGCCAGGCCGAAGGCGGCCTCCTTGACGTACAGGAATCGCTCCTGGAGCGCGGGAAAGCTATCGCTCAGGGGAATGATGGCAAACTTCAGGCCCTCCAGGATCAGGGTGATGAACATGGCGCCGAAGATCGTCCCGTGCAGGCTCCCCGCGCCACCGATGAGGATCACCCCGACGATCCAGAGGGACCAGCTAAACTGGAAATGCTCCGGGCTCACAGCGAGGATGGAGGAGATCCAGAAGGCCCCCGCGATCCCCCCCAGGACGCCCGCCACGAAATACGCCAGGAGTTTGTACTTGAAAATGTTCACCCCCATGGCCTCGGCGGCGATGTCGTTGTCCCGGATGGCGATCCAGGCCCGCCCGACCCGAGTCCGGAGGAGGTTGGCCATGCCAGTGGTGCACAGGATAACCAGGACAATCATCACGTAATAGACCTTCAGTTCCGAGTCAATGGTCCATGGGCCGATCCGGATAGTCCCCGGCGGGAGCGAAAAGAAGGTGCCCCGACCACCGACCTGGCTAACGTACTGGGTGATGAAAAAGTCCACGGTAATGAACTGGGCAGCCATGGTAGTCATGATCAGGTAGAAGCCCTTCACCCGGGCCGAGGGCAGACCGAACAGAACACTCCAGAGGCCCGCCGCGATGGCACCCAGGACCAGGCCGACAGGATAGGGCAGTTGGTACTGGAGCATGGCGATGGCGCTGACGTAGGCGCCCACCGCGATGAAGGCGGCATGGCCCAGCGTGATCTGCCCGCAGTAGCCGATGAGCAGTTGCACCCCCATGGCGGAGAGGATGGTGTAGCCAATGATGTTGGCCACGGAGACCAAATAGAGGTTGGCGCCGAGCGGAAAGATCACCAGCAGGAACAGGAACAGGACCACCATCTTGGCCCGGATGAAGGTCGTCCGCCACCAGGCCTGATCCTGGGCGTAATGCTCGTGATAGACGCCAGACGGCAAGTACACGCTGACTACCTCAATGCAAAACCGCCCCCCTCACCTCTCCTCTCCCCACCCGGGGGGGACAGGGACCAGGGTGAGGGGGCAACGTCTCTAGACGCGTTCGATTTTCACCCAGCCCCAGAGCCCGTACGGGCGGAAGAGCAGGATGATCACCATGAAGGCGAAGGGGGCAATCTCTTTGATGCCGCCAGGGGTGAACCGGCTCAGATAGCCAGCGGACAAATTCTGCAGGACCCCGATGGCGATCCCTCCCACGATGGCCCCAGGGACGGAGTTCAGCCCCCCCAGGACCACGGCCGGGAGGACCAGGAGGCCCAGGTAGCCTACCGAGATGTTGAGGCCATTAATATTCCCCAGCAGTGTTCCACCGACCCCAGCGGCCATGAAGGCAATGGCCCATGCGAGCGCGTACACCCGGTGGGCGCTCACGCCCAGGGACAGGGCGGCCATCTCGTCATCCGCCGTGGCCTGCATGGAGAGTCCCCAGCGGGTGTACTTGAAGAAGGCCACGAACACCACCAGCATGACGAGGGCGGCAACAAAGCTCCACACATAGACCTGGCCCACGACGATCCGGCCCCATCGAATGGGCTCGGCCGGAAACACCGGCGGGTCAAACACCCGGGTGTCTGTCCCCCACGTGAACGCGACGATCCCCCGGAAGAAGAAGGACAGGCCCACCGTCACCATGATGACCGCCAGGATGGACTCCCCGACCATGCGCCGGAGGAACAGCCGTTCTGTCAGCAATCCGAGGATGAAGCCGATGATCAGCATGCCCACCACCGCCAGGGGAAACGGGATGCCCCAGGTGTAGAAAGACAGGCAGACATACGCCCCCATCAGCGTCAGCTCTCCCATGGCCAGGTTCAGGACCCCCGAGCACTTGTAGATGAGGGTCCAGCCCAGCGCCACCAGGGCGTAGATGCTCCCCACCATGACGCCCGTGATGAGGAGCTGGAGAAACAGGTCCATGGCCTCACCGCTCCCCGGCGTCGGGGACCTCGACGATGCGGAGGTCCGCCTTCACCTGCGCCACCCGGCCGTCCTCGTAGGTGACGGTGGTTCCCATCCCCACCCGTTCGGCGCCATTGTAGATCGCCTGCACCGGATCGTGGTAGCGCTCCTCCAAGAAGGCGCGACGGAGCTTCCGCGTCCGGGTCAACTCCTCGTCGTCCGCATCGAATTCCTTGTGCAAGTTGAGAAAGCGCCGCACCCGGGCCGCGGCCGGCAACCGCGCGTTGACCCGTTGGATCTCGGCCTGGATCAATGTGCACACCCGGGGGTCCTGCGACAGCTCCGAGTAGCTGGTGTACGCTATGTGATTGTCCTCGGCCCATTTCCCCACCACGCTGCCGTCGATGCAGATCACGGCCGCGGCGAACGGGCGCAGGTGACCCAGGACCCAGGCGTCCTTCACGTAGGGACTGAACTTCAACCGGCTCTCCAGGAACATGGGGGAGAAGCGGCTCCCATCGCTCAGGCTGAAGACATCCTTGGTCCGGTCGAAGAAGACCAGGTGCCCGTCCGGATCGAGGAAGCCGGTATCCCCGGAATACAGCCAGCCGTCCCGCAAGGCCTTGGCGGTCTCCATCGGATCCTTGTAGTATCCCTTGAAGGTTGAGGGGCTCCGGGAGACGATCTCCCCCTCGGGGGTGATTCGCACCTCCGTCTCGGGAATCGGTTTGCCCACGGTGTCGAACTTGATGTCGTCGCTCCGGTGGACCACGGAGATACCCGCGATCTCCGTCTGGCCATAGATCTGCTTGAGGTTCACGCCGATGGCGTGGAAGAACCGAAAATAATCGGGCCCCAGGGCGGAGCCGCCGCTGTAGGCGTTTCGGATGTGGGAGAGGCCCAGATGGTCCCGGAGCTTCCTGTGGACGGCCTGGTCGGCCACAAGCCCCAGGACGCGCCAGATCCAGGGGGCGGGCCGCTTGGCCAGCTTGAAGTCCGCCAGCCGGTGGCCGATGCCCAGGGCCAGCTCGTAGGCCTTGCGCTTGGGCTGGCTGGCGTCCAGATACTTCACCTGCACCGTCCGCACCATCTGCTCGTAGAACCGGGCAGAGGAAAAGATGGTATGGGGGCCGATCTCGCGGAGGTTGGCCAGGACGGTCTCCGGTTCTTCGGGGAAATTCAGGGTGAAGCCGGCCATCAACCCGCAGGAGATGGACATCATCTGCTCCCCGATCCAGGCCAGGGGCAGGAAGGAGACAAAGTCATCGGTACCCTGGCAGGGGTCCACGCGCAAGAGGTTCTGGCCCATCTTGAGCATGTTGGTGTGGGTGAGGAGGGCCCCCTTGGGCTTGGCGGTGGTTCCGGAGGTGTAAAAGAGCAGGCAGACGTCGTCCCCCCGGCCCTGCTCCACCAGGGCCTCGAAGCGGCCTGGCTCCCGATCGGCCAGTTCCCGGCCCAGCCGCTGGACCTCGCTAAATCGGATCAGGGCTGGATCCTGGTAGCCCCGCATCCCCTTGGGATCGTCCCAGATGATTCGCGAAAGCTTCGGACAGCGCGCCTTGATGGCCAGGGCCTTGTCCACCTCTTCCTGGCCCTCGGCCACCAGGAAGCGGGCGTCACAGTGGTCCACGATGTACTGGACCTCTTCCAGCAAGGCATCCTGGAACAGCCAGACGGCCACGCCGCCCGCGCACAGGGTGGCCATTTCGGCGAAGAGACCCTCGGGGCGGTTGTCGCCGATCATGGCCACCTTGTCCTCCGGCTGAAGGCCGATGGCGGTGAGGCCCAACGCGAACAGCCGCACATTCTCCAGGTAGGCCGCCCAGGTGATGGGGCGCCAGATGCCGAATTCCTTCTCGCGGATGGCCACCCGCTGCCCGTACTCCTGCGCCTTCCGCACGAAGAGCTTCGGGATGGTCAGCTCCGGCGTGACCTCCAGCTCGGGTGGCCTAGCGGCGCGAGACATACAGGTCCTCCACCTCGCCCAGGTAGGCGCGGACCACCTCGGGGTTTGCCTGGACCTCGGCCGGAGGCCCCTCGGCGATCTTCTCGCCGAAATTCAGCACCGCCACCCGGTTGGAGATGTCCATGACGACACCCATGTCGTGCTCCACCAGGACGCAGGTCGCCCGCCAGCGCTCCCCCTCGTTCAGGTCCAGGATGAAGCGCGCCATGTCCTCCACCTCCTCCAGGTTCAGCCCGGCCATGGGCTCGTCCAGGAGCAGGATCCGCGGCTGCAGTGCCAGGGCCCGCGCCAGCTCCACCCGTTTCTGCAGGCCGTAGGGAAGCATGCCGACGATTTTGTCCCGGATGTGGGCGATCTCCAGCAGGTCGATGATCTCCCGCTCGATGAATTCCCGATGGACCAGCTCCTCCCGGGCCGCCTTCCCGACGTAGCAGGCACCCGAGAGAATCCCCGCCCGCATGTGCAGGTGGCGTCCCAGCCGGATGTTGTCCAGGACCGTCATCCCGGAGAAGAGCTCGATCTTCTGGAACGTCCGGGCGATCCCCAGGGCCGCCCGCTGGTGCGGTCGCAACGAGGTCATGTCCCGCCCCTCGAACAGGATGCGACCCGCCTTTGGCGGGTACAGGCCGTTGATGCAGTTCAACAGGACCGTTTTTCCCGCCCCATTCGGGCCGATGAGCGAGAAGATCTCGCCCCGCCGGACGTCCAGGCTCACCCCGGCCAGCGCCTGCACCCCGCCGAACGAGATGCGAAGGTCGTCCACCTTCAGGTGGATCTCATCCAGCGCCGGTTGGCTCATGCTCGACCCTGCCTCCACGGGGCTAGCGCTCCGCCTGCATCTTCTCGCCCCGGATGACGATCCCCGAGGGATCAATCTGTTCCCGGAGGACTCGGAGTTCTTCCTCTCGCGGCGGGCTGATTTCTTCCAGCGAATCCGTCACGCACGGCCGAAACATCATCCCCTCCAGGACCGCCGCCGGCGAGAGCCCCTTCAGGACTCCCAGCAGCGTCAGGCGCTTCGTCTCCTCGTCAAAGCCGAAGAGCGCCTTGGAGGTCACCACGCGCCAGGGCCCCGTGGCCCGCGGCAGCCCCGCCTTCTCCCGGCCGCCGGGCCCGTTCAGGTAGCCTGGGGAGGTCATGAAGTCCAGCCGTTCGACGAAGCGGCGCGGCTCGTGCTTCATCACCAGGATGGTCCGCCAGCACAGGGACGCCACCTCGTTTCCCCCGCCACTTCCCGGGAAGCGTCGCGCCGGTCGCTCGTATGTCCCTCCGAGCATCGTGGAGTTGACGTTCCCGTAGGCGTCGATCTGGGCAGCCCCGATCATGCCGTAATCCACGTACCCGGTTGCCGCGTAGGCAAACGCCCAGTTCATGTTGCTCCACGAGAGCGACCGGTAGACGTTGGTCGGCCCACCCATGGTGCCCCGCACGAAGGGGAGCAGGCCCTGCGGCCCGATGGCACCGAACTCGAAGACCTGGACGAGATTGGGTGTGTAGAGCCGCTCGGCCAGCATGGCCACCAGTTGGGGCATGCCCCACCCCACGAAGACCGTCTTCCGGTCCTCCAGCAACCGGGCGGCCGTGCAGATCATGCATTCGGTGTCGGTGAACTCGACGCTCTCGCTCATTTTCGATTCTCGATTGCAGATTGCCGATTGCTCAGAGCAATCGAAGGTCGGCAATCACCAATCGCAAATCCCCCTCACCTTCGATTTCCGATTCTCGATTGCAGATTGCCGATTGCCCAGAGTAATCGAAAATCGGCAATCACCAATCGCAAATCCCCCTCACCTTCGATTTTCGATTTTCGATTGCAGATTGCCGATTGCCCAGAGCAATCGAAAATCGGCAATCACCAATCGCAAATCGGTTAAGAGTATCCCTCGCGGATCGTGGCGCGCCGAACCAGCTCCTGAAGCTTCCGCCAGCCCACCTTGCGATCCAGGAAGTCGGCGTGGTCCTGGATCCCATAGACGTATTCGGCCAGGTAGCCCTGCATCTGCTCCTCGGTCTGGATGGCGTTGAGCTTGTCAATATGCTCCAGGTCCAGCTCGTAGCGCGCCTGGACCCCCGCCGGGTAGGCTCCGAAGGGCAGGTGAACCACGGCATCCACCAGGAAATACGGGATGGTCGTCCTCGAGGGGTCCTTACGGAACTCCAGCGGGTCCACGATCTCCTCGGCCGAGAGAATCACCTTGCGGGCGGCCATGGCGGCCTCCAGGGCGAAGAGGTTCGTGCCGAAGATCCGCGCGTTCCCGAATGCGTCGGCCTGGTGGACGTGCACCAGGAAGACGTCCGGGTTCAGGGCGGGCACCAGGCAGACGGGATCCCCCGTGAAGGGATCGTGCACCACCCGGGCCCCGGAATGGCGCAGGGTGTCCGTCCCCAGCAGATTCCTCAGGGGCATGAAGGGAATGCCCCGCGCCCCCGCCAGCATCCGGGACGCCAGGGCCCCGTTGGTCCAGTCGAAAACCCGCACGCGACCCTCGCTGACCGCCCGGCCGATGTAGCTGCCGTAGCCCAGGAATCCCACGTCAATCCGGCTGGCGCATCCGCCCCCGACCAGAAGAGCCGTCTCGTGCAGCGTGAACTCGGCACAGACCCAGAGATCCTTCCGCCTCTGGCGGATGATCTCCCGCACCAGGGTCTGGGGGCCGCGGGTCAGCGAGGAGAAATCATAGGCGATGTAATCCCCGTCGGCAACATAGCGGGAGATCGCCTCCCGCTCCGTCATGAGCTTCTCCACCATCTCCCGCCGCTTGTGCTGGCGGACCC
>METI01000245.1:690-5759 GCA_001771285.1 candidate division NC10 bacterium RIFCSPLOWO2_12_FULL_66_18 | reverse complement strand
CATTCCCGGAAATCATCGGGGTGGGTGAACCGGATCTCCGCCGTGCCCTGCAACAAGGTCTCCACAGCCACGCTTTCTTTCAATTCGGATTTCGGACACCCAGTGGGTACCCGGATTTCGAATTTTCCCGAACATCCGAAATCCGCAATTCGAAATTCGCAATCTTCAGATGGCGCCGCGCTTCTGGTATCCCGCCAACTTCGCCGGGCCGACGCCGAGATACTTCAGGTAGACGTACGCGTTGTCCTGGCCGGCCGGCCGACACGCCCACTTCATGCGGGGAGGCGTCCCCGTGGCCTTCCACGGTTGCCCCTGCATGGGCAGCTCCCCGTAGATCGGGTCGTCCACCGTGGTCAGGGAGCCCCGCTCCCACCAGTGGCTCTCCTGGAACGTCTCCGCGGGCGAGTTCACCCGGCCGGTGGCCACCGTCCCGGGGCCCCGGCGATTCAGCATGTAGTCCTGCACCTTCTCCAGGATCTCCTGGGAGGTGTACTGGCGGCTCCAGGCCTCCACCTCGCCGTGCAGGGCCAGGCGGTTGTGGGCGCGCTTGACGGATGTGTCGAAGCGGGGATCCTGCCGCAGCTCGGGTCGTCCCATGATGTTGGTGAGGCCGGTGAAGTTCACGTCGGAGAAGCCGGCGATCATCTGGTACCCGTCCTTGCAGCGGACGAAGTTGTAGACCGATACGGCCGTATCCACCACGCCCACGCGCTCACGGATGACGCCGGCCTTGTCGTAGTAGAGGACCATGTCCTCCAGGAAGCGCATAAGGGCCTCGGGGGGGCTCACGTCCACGAGCTGTCCCTCGCCCGTGCGATGGCGATGCTGAACCGCCGTGAGGATCCCGAAGGCGGCCCAGGCGCCCCCCGCATACCAGGCCATCCAGTTCCCCGCCCTGGTCGGCGTCTCATACGGCTGCGGATGCTTGGGATTCGCCACGGGCTCCCCGGTGATGTAGACGAGCCCGGAGAGGGCCTGGTCGGTCACGTCATAGTCCGGCTGGTTGGAGCGGGCGGCCGCCTTGGGGCCGAACTGGCCGTAGGTGGTGATGGCGGCATAGATCAGGCGCGGGTTCACCTCGGAAAGTTGACGATAGCCGATCCTCCCCCGGTCCATCCGTCCCGGCGGGTACGTCTCGATCACGACGTCCGCCTTGGCGGCCAGTCGGCGGAACTGCCGGCGTCCCTCCGCGTTCTCCAGGTTGCAGGTGATGTGGAGCTTGTTGCGACCCTCCACAAGATAGCCGAGACCTGCCCCCTTATGCTCCAGGCCGAAGGGGGAGAAACGCCGCAGGACATCGCCGCCCGGCGGTTCGATCCGGACTACCTCGGCCCCCCATTCAGCCAGGATGGAGGAGCAGAAGGGGCCGGCCATGCTCCCGCTGCTCACGTCCAGGACCAGGAGGTCAGCCAGCGCCTCCGGCTTCTCAAACGTGCTCGCCGGCTCGGTCTGGGGCCGGATCCACTCCCCCCACTCCCCACCCGGCACCTGGAGTTCCTCACTATTCAACTGCACGTTCTGATTTGCCATGGCCTCACCACACACGGCCAAAAGCGTTCGGTGGTTCGGGGGTTCGGGCGTTCGGTGGTTCGCCAGATCAGGAACACCCGAACTACCGAACACTCGAACGCCCGAACGCTCTTCCGGAGGCAATCCCGTCAGAAGACCTCCCCCTGTCCCGGCCTCCAATCATCCGGCGGCTTGGCCCCGACCCGATCGCCCCACTTCCCAATGACCTTCTTTTCCTCCAGCGCGCGGATCTGCTTGGACGTCAACCCCAGCAGCTTTCGGAATACGTACTCGTTGTGAAACCCGACGGGCCGGGCCGCCCACTTGATCCGGCCCGGGGTCCTGGACAGTTTCGGCGCGGGACCGTACTCCACCATGTCGCCGTACACCGGGTCCTCGTACTCCCACACGGCCCCGCGCGCCCTCAGATGGGGGTCCCCCCGATGGTCCTTCGCGTTCTGGACGGGAGCGGCGGCAAACCCGAATTTCTGCCCAAGGCCCACCAGCTCCTTCAGCGTCCGAGTGCCGGCCCAGGCCGCGATGATCCTGTTCAGGGAAAGATTGTGCTCCTCTACCAGTCGCGCCGCCAGCGTGGCAAACCGCCTGTCCTTGGCCAGCCCCGGCCGCTTCATGGCCCTGCACAGCCCCGTAAATTCCTCATCCCGGCCCGCCGCGATTGCCACCAATCCATCCCGGGACGGGAAGATGTCCGACGGGCTGATGGCTACGTCCCTGTTCCCGGAGCGCTGCCGCTCCTTCCCGGTGAGGCCCTGGTAGATCCAGGTCCAGTCCATCGTGCGGATCAGTCCCTCGGCCTGGGAATACTCGAGGAACTGGCCCTGGCCCGTCCGGGCCCGGTGGTGCAGGGCTGCCAGGATGGCGATGCAGTTCATCAGGCCGCCGAAGTAGTCGCCCAGGTAGATCCCGCTCTTCATGGGCGAGCGCCCCGGGAAGCCGGTGATGCCCGCCAGGCCGCTGGCGGCCTGCGCCAGCAGGTCATAGGATGCCCGGCCGACCGAGAAGGGCCCCCACTGTCCAAAGCCCGTGGCCGCCAGATAAATGATGCGCGGGTTGATCTGGGAAAGGTGGCGGTAGCCCAGCCCCCAGCGATCCATGGTGCCGGGGCGAACATTCTCCACCACCACGTCCGCCTTGGCCGCGAGCTTGCGGAACAGCTCCTTGCCCTCGGTGTGGTGGACGTCAATGGCCACCTGGTACTTCCCGTGGTTCTGGGGGGTAAAGCCGAAGCACAGATTCCGCCAGTACCAGCCGTTGGGTGGCACGTAGCGCATGGTATCGCCCGGTCCGGGAAGCTCCACCTTGATGACCTCGGCCCCGAACTCGCCCAGGAAATCCGGGGTGGACGGTCCCAGGATCAGCGTGCACAACTCGATGACGCGGATGCCTCCGAGCGCCTCCGGCTTGTCGAAGACCTGGCGGAGGTCGAAGGTCTTATTGGCCCAAGCAGAATACGAATCTGCCATTCCCCCTCCCGACACGGACGCATCGTGAACCGTGAAACGTAAAACGTGAAAGGACGGATGCCCCGAATCCCGCTTCCCGTCTCACGTTTCACGCCACACGTTTCACGTTTCACGCTTGAGCAATCAAAGGCCCGCCTTCTTCAGGACTTCTTCGACGGCCGAATAGGGATCGGTCTCCCGCGCGGCGATCCGCTCGATCAGGCGATCCAGGGTCCCGTTGACTGCGACCTTTTCGATGACCCGGGCCGTGACGCGCTCCTGGAGGAGTTCCAGGAAGACCCAGTGACTCCGCTCCTTCCATTTCTGCCGGCGTCCCTCGTCCTTCTGTAAGAATGCTTGGTGCTCCAGGATCGCCTCGGTCAGCTCGCCGACCCCTTCGCTCCTCACCGCCACGGTTTTGAGCACCCTGGGCTGCCAGCCCTCGGTCGCCTTCCCGAGGTGCAGCATCATCTCGATCTCCATGACCGTCTTGTCGGCGCTCTCGCGATCGGCCTTGTTCACGACGAAGAGATCCCCGATCTCCATGACGCCGGCCTTGATGGCCTGGATCTCGTCGCCCATCCCGGGGACCGCCACCACAACGCTGGTGTGGGCCGCCCGCACCACCTCCACCTCGTCCTGGCCCACCCCCACGGTCTCGATGAGGATGTAGTCCTTGCCGGCGGCATCCAGGACGTCCACCACGTCATTGGTGGCGCGTGCCAGGCCTCCGAGATGGCCCCGGGTCGCCATGCTCCGGATGAACACGCCCGGGTCGAGGCTGTGTCGCTGCATGCGAATCCGGTCGGCCAGGATGGCGCCGCCGGTGAACGGGCTGGTGGGGTCCACGGCGACGATGCCGACCGTTTTGTCGCGGCGACGCAGTTCCTCCGTGATCCGGTCCGTGAGAGTGCTCTTGCCGGATCCCGGGGGACCGGTCACCCCGACGACATACGCCCTGCCTGTGTGGGGATAGAGGGATTTGAGGGCGGAGACGGCCTCCGGGCTCCCGTTCTCGATCATCGTCATGAGACGGGCTGCCGACCGCGCATCGCCCTGGAGGATCTTCTGGACCAGGTCCATCCGCGATGAACCTTCACTTTCAACCGATGGTTGTGGTTCGCGAACCTACCACACAAAAAACCAACGTGTCCATACAAAAAAACGAGGAAAAATCCCGTGCTGGAAGGGATTTAGCGGAATAGCTGAGGTAAACAAGGAGAGGTTCCGGCAAAGCTCTTTCGACTGACTTGGGACGCGGCGCCCGGCAGGCCGAGGTGAACAACTTGCTGCTACCACGACCTTGACCATCGGACGGCGAGGATATATACAGGGTGGGCATTCACCCGTGGCCTGGGATGGGAGGAGGAGTGGCCATGATTGTTCCCTTCGACGCGAAGAAGCTTGACGCCCTGATGGAGGAGGCAGGCCTTGCCCTCCTCCTTGCCAGCACCCGCCACAATGTCCGCTACCTCACCGGCGGGTATTACTTCCACTTCCACGCCCAGGCCACGCGGATCGGACGGAGCCAGTACCTGCCCTTCGTCGGCCTGCCCCATCAGCGGCTGGAAGAGGCGTTCTACATCGGGCGACCCGACGAGCACGGGCAGATCGAGGCGGAGGGCCTCTGGATCTCCCGCCGCCCCACTGCTTCGCGCGGCACCGTGAGCGCGGCCGAGGCGGCGGTCCAATCGGTACAGGGGCTGGGCCTGGCCGAGGCCACCATCGGCGTGGAGTTGCCCTTCCTTCCGGCGGATGCCTTTCTGGCGCTCCAGCGGGCGCTCCCCCGAGCGCACTTCGTGGATACGACGCCTGTGCTCGACGGCTTGCGTGCCGTGAAGACCCCGAGAGAGCTGGCCCTGCTGCGGACGGTGTACGACCGAACAGCCGACGCAATACGGACGACGTTCGCCTCGGCGACGCCCGGGATCACGACCGCGGCCATCGCCGACCAGGTCCGGCAGGAGATGGCGCGCCGGGGCCTCACGTTCCTCTGGGCGTTCACCTGCGCGGGACCGGGCACGCTGCGGGCACCATCAAGTGCGCGGTGGGAGCCGGGACGAGTGCTGCACATTGACGCCGGCGGGGAGGACCGGG
>METI01000245.1:0-646 GCA_001771285.1 candidate division NC10 bacterium RIFCSPLOWO2_12_FULL_66_18 | reverse complement strand
TCGCCCCTCGCCCGGGAGCTGCACACGGCCTGCCTCGAAATCCAGGGGCGCGTGCGGCACCGCGTGCGGGCAGGCCTGCCGTGTGCCGAGCTGCTGCGCGAAGGCGAGCGCGCGGTTCGCGAGAACCCGTTCGCCGCCTACGGGCGCTTCGTGGCCCACGGGATCGGCATGGTGTCGCACGAGCAGCCACACATCGCGGCGAGCAATCCGCGCCCCCTGGAGGCGGGCATGGTTCTGTCCATCGAAACGGAGTTCATCCACCCGGAGGTCGGCCACGTGAAGATCGAGGACGCCGTGGCGGTGACGGAGACGGGGTGCGAGGGGCTGGGTGATCTCGGCCGCGAATGGCAGATCGTTCCGGATTAGATCATGGGGCCAGCATCGGCAGGTGCCGAGGGGTCGCCCCCTGGTGATCCCTACATGAACTTGGGCAGGATCAGACGTGGTAGGAACAGGATCACGTTCGGAAAGAGGATCACGAACAGGAGCATGAGGAGCATGGGAATGAGTATGATGCCCACATCCTTCAGGGCGTCACCAACCTTGATCTTGGCGATGCTGCAGTCGATCAGGAGGCACAGGCCATAGGGCGGGGTCACCAGGCCGAAGGCCAGCGAGATGACCGCGATTATGGCGAAGTGGACGG
>METI01000244.1:15839-16325 GCA_001771285.1 candidate division NC10 bacterium RIFCSPLOWO2_12_FULL_66_18 | reverse complement strand
ACAGCTTCGGAAGATGCCGATACGCCTGCCGCTGGCGTGTGGGCAATACGGTACACCACAATTCAGCGCCGGCGCTTGCGCTGAGTGATCTCCCAGGGGATAGGCTGCTCGCCGGAGGCCTCGAAACGCGCCAGGGCGACCCTGCCTGCGTGGGACCAGTAGCGATCTTCCCACGCCCGCAGGAGGCGGCGATAGCGCCGCAGATCCGCCATCGGGATGACAGCGGCGACGTCCCGGCGGCCACGGCGGACCAAGACGGTTTCGCCCGTTTCGACCACGTGCTTCAGCAGGTCCGAGAGCGCTTCTTGCGTGGCACGAGCCGCCATGCGAGCCATTCTTCTACCTACCTTTTTCCCAATAGGAGGCCGCCAGCGCGGTGCTGCTCGCGGCCAGGACGCCCGCCAGGACGAGGCCAACCCGCAAGCCGTCCCCGCCCTGTTTCAGCCCGAACAGTGCAGTTTAACCGCAAAGCACGCGAAGTCCGCA
>METI01000244.1:12712-15809 GCA_001771285.1 candidate division NC10 bacterium RIFCSPLOWO2_12_FULL_66_18 | reverse complement strand
GAAGACTCGGAGATGCGGTTCGGGAGATTTCGGTCCGGCAGCTCCTCTGATCCCGCCTGGGCGGGATTGGCGACTCTTTGCGATCTTTGCGGTCTTGGCGGTGAAATTTTTGGGTGCAGAACTCATGCGCCGGCCTCGCCCCTACGTCGCGCGGATGCCGAGTCCCAAGAGGACGGCCACGGCGCCCAGGACGAGCTGGACGGCGATGGCCCCGCGGGCCCTCCGGGCTGCCACGGGCGCCGCAATCCCCTCACGCTTCCAGGCGATCCCCATCCAGACCTGGAGCCCGGCCATCACGACGAGCAGGACGATCTTGACGGAGAGCATGGCCACGAAGCCCCGGCTGAATATCATGCCGCTCTCCATCCCCCGGGCCACCACGTTCAGGAACCCCGTGATGATCACGACCTCCATGGCCCGGGAGGTGAGGAAGTGCGCCCGCCTGGCCGCAGCCTGCGTCCCCTCCCCCATGCCTGGCAGGATCGCCAGGAGTGTCGCCGCCCCTCCGCCCAGCCAGGCGGCGACCGCCAGCAGATGCAACCACACGATCCACGTCGCTGCGCTGATCACGTTGCCCCCAATGGTGACGAGTCGTGATTCGGGTTCGCCTACGCCGCGCTGCGCCGCGCCGCATCCGCGGCCGCGATGAAGGCCAGGAGACAGAACACCAGGGTGATGCCAAGTGCTGATGCCAACCCTGGCACCGCACCGGCCGCCAAGGGGTTTCCCAGATACAGGGACCGGCGCAAGGCGGCCATGCCGTAGGTCAGGGGGTTCAGCCGCATCGCCCACCCGAGCCAGGCCGGGACGCCGGTGATGGGAAAGAAAGCGCCGGAGAGCACCCACATGGGCAGGAGGATCAGGTTCATGATGGCGTGAAATCCCTGGGTGGAATCCAGGCGCCACGCGATGACCAGACCGAGGCTGGTCAATCCAAACGAGACCAGGAACATGACGGGCACCACCGAGAGGACCGAGGCCACGGTCAAGGACAGGCCGGCAGCCGGCGCCAGCACGAGGAAGAGAATCCCCTGGACCACGGCCAGAGTCGTGCCGCCCAGCACCTGACCCAGCACGATACTGGACCGCGCGACGGGCGCCACGAGGACGCCTTGCAGGAACCCTTCCCGGCGATCCTCGACCACGGAGATGGTGGAGAAGATGGCGGTGAAGAGCAGCACCATCGCGATGATGCCGGGGTAGACATACTCCACGTAACTGGTGCCCGGCGGCGTCCCGGGCGGTTGGAAGGATGCCCGCAGCCCGCCGCCGAGCAGCAACCAGAAGACCAGGGGTTGGACGAAGGCACCCACCAGGCGGCTGCGCTGCCGGCGGAAGCGCACGATCTCCCGCCAGCAGAGCGTCATCACCGGAAGGACCACCCCCCTCATGCGGCCCCTCCCCCGTTCATCTCTTCCCCCCACAGGCGTCGGCCCGTCAGGTGGATGAAGACGTCTTCCAGCGTGGGCTTCCCGAAGGTCACGGACTGGACCTCGCCCGGAAAGGCATCCACGATCTCGCGGACGAACTCGTGGCCGCGCGGCCGCTCCACTCGCAGGCTCCCGTCCACCAGGGCGGGCTCACACCCGAACCGCTCGCGTAATTTCACCTGCAACCCGTGGGGGTTCATGGCCTGGACAACGACGACGTCCCCCCCAAGGCGGGCCTTCAGGTCATCGGGAGTCCCCAGTGCCACCAGCTTTCCCCGGTGGAGGATCCCCACCCGGTCGCATCGCTCGGCCTCGTCCAGGATGTGGGTCGTGAGCACCACGGTGACCCCATCCTGCTCCCGGAGCTGGCCGAGGTGGTTGGTGAAATCCCGCCGAGCGCCGGGATCCAGGCCGCTGCTCGGTTCGTCCAACAGCAAGAGATCCGGCTGGTGTACCAGCGCCTTCGCCAGCTCGACTCTCCGCCGCAGGCCCCCGGACAAGGTTTCCACCCGATCGTGCGCGCGCTCGTCCAGATCCAGCCGTTCGAGCAGCGCTTCCGCCCGGGTGTGAAGTGCGGTGCCCCGCAACCCGTAGAGGTGCCCGTGGTGCTGGAGGTTCTCCATGACCGTGAGCTTGGAATCCAGGCTGGGGTGCTGGAACACCACGCCCAGGTGCCGGCGGATGGCGTCCGGCTCGCGCACCAGGTCATGGCCGAAGACGCGCACGATCCCGCCGGTGGCCGACATGAGGGTGGAGAGGATCTTGAAGAGGGTCGTCTTGCCCCCGCCGTTCGGCCCCAGGAGGCCAAAGATCTCCCCGCGGGAGATCTCCAGACTGATCCCCGCCAGCGCCTCCCGGGATCCGTAGTGGTGATGCAGACCTTCCACCTCCACGGCAGGAGTCCGGACGGCTGATGGAGTTCCGCTCACGATAGCCTGCTCCCTCGATGGAATCTGCGCACGGTCAACCCGAATATTTCACCGCCAAGGTTGCCAAGACCGCAAAGGCGCGCCAAGTCCACTCAAGGCTGGAGGCGAATTCAGGACCAGAAGGTACGAGCCGGCTTTCGTCTCTCATCCCCATTCGCCCTTGAATAGCGCCTTCAATCTACCACAGGAAGGCCGCATCCGGTAGTGCGACACCTCGCCCCGCCGCCTCCACGAGCGAAGGTCCACGGGGTCCGGACGCTTTCCCCGGAGCGAACGCAGATCTACGAGTCGCTATTGCAAACCGGAACTGGGGGGTGGGAAACTGAAGGGAATGGGACCTGCCCCTGACCCCCGACCCCCGACCCCTGTTATCGAGAAGGAGGGGGCGCGGTCGGCGCGGGGGCCGCTCCGGTCTGGTGAGGGGTGGCGGAATGGTCGGGGAGGAGGGCAAATACCAGGAGCACGCAGAGCAGGAGCGGGGTCACGGCAATCAGTCCCAATGTTGTGCGCTCGAATTTCAGGTGCATGAAGTACATCGCGACCAGCGACGCCTTGGTCAGGGCCATGCCCACCAGCAGGATCGCGATGAGGACCCGTGCCATCGGCATGAAGATCACGCCCACCTCGGCGATCGTCAACGCCAGGAGCCACCAGAACACGCCGATGTAGTTGGGCTGCTTATGAGCTGTATTCGCCATCCCTCTCCCCCACCTCAGCGTGAACCTTGTTGACGAGCCT
>METI01000244.1:1699-12704 GCA_001771285.1 candidate division NC10 bacterium RIFCSPLOWO2_12_FULL_66_18 | reverse complement strand
GGTACCAGAGGCACCCCGGCAGTGCTACAGCAAATATACGAAGGTGAACACCAGGATCCAGACGAGGTCCACGAAGTGCCAGTACAGGGCGACGATCTCGATCTGGTTGACGTGGCGCGGCTGCAGGCGGCCCAGGAGGCTCCGGATCAGGTAACACGAGAGGTAGATCACGCCACCCGTCACGTGGGCACCGTGGAACCCGGTGATGATGAAGAAGGTGGTCCCGAAGAGGGACGCCCCCCACGGGTTGCCGGTCAACCCGAGCCCCTCGTGGATGAGGTGGCTCCACTCATAGGCCTGCATCCCCAGGAACATCAGGCCCCCCAGGATGGTCAGCGCCAAGAACTTCCTGACCCCCGCCATGTCTTCCCGCTGGATGGACGCCAGGGCCAGGACCATGGTCACGCTGCTGCAGATCAGGAGGAAGGTCATGAAGGCCGTCAGACCGATCCCGAGGACATGCGAGGGGATCGGCCAATCGGCGCTTCCGTACCGGAGGGCGCCGTACCCCGCGAGGAGCGCCCCGAAGGACATGGCGTCCGCGGCGAGGAAGATCCACATCCCCAGCTTGCCCCAGCTCTCGGGGGTGAGGGGAGACTCCGCGGGCTCCAGAACATCCGCGTGGAGTGCAGCCACCTGACTCACGGTGTGTTCTCCTTGTGTGTCCAGGCGAGGCGCCCGATCCACAGGTCCCGCCAGTGAATTCCGTGCGCCCGCCAGTACCGATAGACCAGCCATCCTCCGATGGATCCCGTGACGGCGAACGGCAGCGCCATCAGGAACAGGACACCCCAGTAAAAGCCCCGGGCCGTCGGGTCGCCATCGACGCCGGGCCCCGTGCCGCAGACGGCGCACGCCCGGGCCACCGCCGGAACGAGCCATGCCAGGCCCACCAGGCCCATGCCCGAGACCAGCCGCCCGATCCTTGTGCGCCTCATGCGGATCCCCGCGTGGCTCCTCAATACAGGTAGACCAGGCCGAAGAGGACGGGCCACAGACCGACCACGAAGGTCCAGTACATGCCGCAGAGCTGGACTCCCACGTGGTCGCGCGCCGTGAACCGGTATCGCGCCGACTGCAGCAGGATGACCAGCAGCCAGACGACCGCGCCCAGCACGTGGACGCCGTGGCACCCGATCAGGGTGTAGAAGGTGGACCCGTAGGTCCCGCTGGTCAGGGTCAGGCCGTAGCGTACGAGGCGGACCCACTCGCCCCCCTGCACGGCCAGGAAGATCGCCCCGAGGAGCGCCGTGACGCCCAGGCCATTCATGAGGCCCGACTGGTTCCCGTCGCGAATCGCCCGCAGGGCTCGCCGCATCGTGACCCCGCTGGAGAGTAGGATCCCGGTATTGATCCAGGTTACCACGCCGGGGAGATACGGCTGGCCGGGCGGAGGCCAGTGCACGGCCGCCAACCGGAAGACCAGGAACGCGCCGAGCAGTCCGCCAAAGAACATCGCCTCGAAGGCCAGGAACATCAGCATGCCCAGGCGGGCATTGCTGACGAAGGGCTCCTTGCGTGGCGGGGGCGACGGCGGCGGGAGGTCCGCCTCATGCGGACTCGGCGGCACGACCGGGGGCACCTCGGTGAGGTGGAGCCCTGACTCATCCAGGACGGGGTCTGCAACGGTTCCGCCTGCCATATCACGACACTCCGGGGGGTCTCACCCCCCCGCACCCGGTCAGAACGGGACCTTGTTGAGGGTCATGAGCACCAAGAGCGCCGGCAGATACACCAGCGACGCGAAGACGAGGCGCCGCGCATCCACGACCGAGCGGGAAATCGCCAGGATGACCCCGCAGCCGAGGAAGCCCATCCCCAGGACCAATGCCCCCAGGAAATAGACCGACCCCGTCAGGCCGATAAGCGTCGGCATCAGGCCGACGGCCAGGAGCGCCAGACAGTTGCTCACGATCTGGCGCCCGGTGCTGCGCCCCTCCGGCTCGACCACGGGCAGCAGCCGGATGCCGGCCCGGGCATAGTCGTCGCGGTACACCCAGGCGATGCCCAGGGAATGCGGAATCTGCCAGAGGAAGAGGATCGCGAAGAGCACCCACGCCCCGGGACCGAAGTCGCCCCGGGCCGCCACCCACCCGGCCACCGGCGGCAGGGCGCCCGAGATCGCTCCCGGGATGGTACAGAGGGTCGTCTTCCCCTTGAGCGGCGTGTAGAGGAACAGATAGCTCCCCGCCGTCAGCGCGGTCACCAGGGCCGTCAGCAGATCCACGGATAGTGCGAGGTAGAGGATCCCGGCGATCGTGATGGCCACCCCAAAGGTCAGGGCCTCCATGGGCTCGAGCCGTCCGTCGGGCAACGGTCGGAGTCGCGTGCGTTCCATCAGGGCGTCCCGGTCCCGCTCGAGGTACTGGTTCAGGGCGATGGTGCCCCCCGCGGCCAGCGCGGTGCCCAGGAGCGTGTGAAGCAGCCGCACGCCGTTCAGCACACCCGACGAGCCCAGGTAATACCCGACAGCGGTGGTGACCAGAACCATCAGGACCACCCGCGGCTTGGTCAGCATCAGGAAGTCCGCGGCTCGCCCCTGCGCGCGCACCCGCGGGGCGTTCACGGCCACTGCCGAGAGGCTCATGCCGGCATCCTCCCCGGAACCCGGCCGCGGTACCCGGCCGGCGTCGGCAAACCCAGCAGGCGGTGCACCCGGAGGGTCACCACGAGGCTGCTGACCAGCATCAATCCCCCCGTGAGCCGGTGGCCGACCGGCAGCGCCAACCCGAGGGAGGACACCAGGGGCAGTTCCAGGCTCGTAAACCGGTGCACGTAGGATCCCAGGCCCAGCAGGAGCTGCAGCACCAGCAGGCCGCAGAGGATGACGGCAGGCCGGACGAGACCGGGCCGGTCGGCGTGCCGCGCGAGGATCCGGACGGCCAGGTTGGGCACCAGGATGGCAATCAACGTCGCCAAAAGCAGATGGGCGTCGAGCCTGGCCCCCACGTGCGTCAGGAGCGCGCCGACCACAAGCTGCAGGTAGATCGCACCCGTCGTGAGGGCGGCCAGCCAGAACAGGTGACCGGCTCTCTCGCCCGGAAGCGGGTGCGGCTCCTCTTTCCATTCCCGGGAGGTGAAGAGCGCCAGGGCCGCCGTGAGCCCGAAGAACGCCTGGGCCAGGGCCCCGTGGACGATCGCCAGCGTCTCCTGGAGCAGGATGACGCGCAGACCGCCCAGGACCCCCTGGATGATCACGGCGAGAAGCGCCGCGCCCCCGAGCCAGCGCAGCCACCGCCGCGTCTCCACCGCCCACAAGACCAGCGTCAGGGTCAGGGTCAGCAGGCCGACGACCGATCCGATCAGGCGGTGGCTATGCTCGTAAAAAATCCCCCCGACCATCTTCGACCACGGGTACAGGAACATGTTGTACCCGAAGGTGGTCGGCCAATCCGGCACCGCCAGGCCCGCTCCCGTATTCGTGACCAGCCCGCCCGCCAGGATCAGCAGGAAGGTCGCCCCGGCCGTGATGACAGCCAACCGGTGAGGCCAGGGATTCTCGACGCCACCGCGGTCGCATCGCAGGGACAGTGATTCCGACACGGATCGGCTCCCTAGTGGGCGGCCGCCAGGTGCGGCACGCGTGATTGGGTCTGGGGCAGGTAGTCCTCAGAAACCCCGGGCGGGCTGTACTCGTAGGGACCCCCGTAGACGACCGGGAGCGTATCGCCCCAGTTGCCGTGCGGCGGCGGTGATGGCGCAGTCCACTCCAGCGTATTCGCCTGCCACGGGTTCCGCTCGGCCTTTTTCCCGGCAAACAGGCTCCAGAAGAAATTGATCACGAAGGGGATCTGAACGATGCCGAGGACGAGGGCGCTCACGGTGATGAACACGTTGACCGGCTGCAGCGGCTGCAGGAACTCATACTGCATCGGGTTGTAAATCCGCCGCATGTGTCCGCCCACGCCAAGAATGTGCATCGGAAAGAAGGTGCCGTTGAAGGCCAGGAACGTGAGCCAGAAGTGGATCTTCCCCAGCGTCTCGTTCATCATGCGCCCGAACAGCTTCGGGAACCAGTAGGCGATGGCGGCGAAGATGCCAAACACGCTGCCGCCGAAAACCACATAGTGGATGTGCGCGACGATGAAGTAGGTATCGTGGATGAAGATGTCCACCGGCGTCGAGGCCATGAAGATGCCGCTCAGGCCCCCGATGACAAACATGGAGACAAAGGCCAGGCCGTGGAGCATGGGCGTGGTGAACCGGATGGATCCCCCCCACAGGGTACCCAGCCAGTTGAACGTCTTGATCGCTGACGGAACCGCGATGACCATGGTCGAGACCATGAAGCTGGTGGCCAGCGCCGGGTTCATGCCGCTCTGGAACATGTGGTGGCCCCACACGATCCACGAGAGAAAGGCGATAGCGATCATGGAGTATGCCATGGCACGGTAGCCGAAGATCGGCTTGCGAGCGAAGACGGAGAGGACTTCCGAGGCCACCCCCATGGCCGGAAGGATCAGGACGTAGACCTCCGGATGGCCGAAGAACCAGAAGAGATGCTGCCAGAGGAGCGGCTCCCCTCCCCCGGCCGGCAGGAAGAAGCTGGTCCCCAGCATCCGGTCGAACAAGAGCATCGCCAGCGCCGAGGTCAACACCGGCAGCGCCAGCAGCAGGAGGATCGCCACGATGAAGAGGGACCAGATGACGAGCGGCAGGCGGAAGAACGTCATCCCGGGCGCCCGCATGTTGATGATCGTCGTGATGTAGTTGATGGAGCCCATCAGCGACGAGATACCCAGGAGGATGAGGCTGATGCACCAGATGTTCTGACCCCAGTTCACGCCGGTGTACTGGGTCACGGCGGTCAGGGGCGCGTACGCGGTCCAACCGCCGGCCGCATGCCCGCCAGGGACAAAGAACCCTGCCAGCATGATCACGCCCGACACGGCCCCCACCCAGAAGGAGAGCATGTTCAGGACCGGGAAGGCCATGTCCCGGGCGCCGATCATCAGCGGGATCAGGAAGTTCCCAAAGCAGCCCACCAGGATCGGCATGACCACGAAGAAGATCATGATGGTGGCGTGCATGGTGAAGACCGCGTTATAGAATTCCGGCCCCATGGCGCCATCATACATGAAGGGCTCCGGGACCCAGCGCAATCCCGGGATCTGCGTCTCGGGCCAGGCCAGTTGCCAGCGGATCATGAGGGCCAGGAGGCCCCCCAGGATCATCATGAACAGGCCCAGGAAGAGGAACTGCCTCCCGATCATCTTGTGATCGGTGGAGAAGACGTACGTGCGCCAGAACCCCAGTTCCTCGTGATGGACGTGGACAGCCTGCCCTGTCCCAACCGCGACGGCCGACTCAGCCATCTCTTCTCCCTCTTACGATTTCGGATTTCGAATTTCGGATTGCGGATTTTGAGCGAAACGGCTCAAGTGTGTTCGAAATTCGACATTCGAAATTCGACATTCGAAATTGAGTTCGCCTACGATCCTTTCGAACCCTCGCCTTGTGACGAGGATGGCCAACGTTCCTTCACCCACGTCTCGTACTCGTCGGCCGGGTGCACGTACAGCCAGCCCTTCATGCCCGAGTGGCCGAAGCCGCACAGTTCCGCGCAGGGGATCTCGTACGTGCCGGCCTTGGTCGCCTGGAACCAGGCCAGGATCTCCCGCCCCGGCACGGTGTCCTGCTTCAGCCGCAGGTTCGGCAGGAAGAAACTATGGATCACGTCCTTCGACCTGAGGTGGACCCGCACCACCTTGCCGACCGGGACGTGCAGTTGATTCTCCAGCGTCAGGTCGTCCGCCGTCCCGAACTTCCCGTCCGGCCCGGGATAGGTCATCTCCCAGTTGAACTGCTTCGACGTCACCTGGACCTCCACGTCACCGGGGGGCGCGTGGCTCTTGATCCTGGCCCAGGAGGCCTGGCTCATGAAGGACAGCACGACCAGGATGATGGCCGGGACGATGGTCCAGATGATCTCCAAGGTGGTGTTCCCGTGACTGTAGATCGCCCGGCGGCCCTCCCGCCGACGATACAGAAAGAGGAAGGCCAGCATGGTGACCGTCACCAGGATGAACGTCGCGCCGGTGATGTAGTAGATCAGGTAGAAGAGGAAATCCACTTCCCCGCCATACGTGGACACATTTTCCGGGAGCCAGCTCAGCATGGCGCGCTACCCGTCCTCTTGAGTGCTCTGGTTTCTGGCAGGAGCACAAGCGAAACGCTTGTGGCATTGCGGACTGTAAGCACCGTTGCTGTCTTTTATTCCCTTAACGCCGGACGTGTCAAGGGGGAATTTCCGGGTGAGAAGCGGAAATCTCTGCCTTTCGACGATCGCCAATACATCCACGCGATCCACCGGATCGTCTCAGTCCCGTTTTCCTCCCACAAAAAAAGAGGCCCTTCCCCGACGACCTTCTGGGGAGGGGCCTCCCGCTCGACGCGGCGCCGGACTCGAGGCGCTGCCGCTATTTCTTGGCCAGTTCTACCGTGAGTTTCGCCCCTTCCTTGGCCTTCACGCTGACGTCTTTCACCTGCTTGCCCAGGGTCTCGTGCCAGATCTCGACCTTGTAGGTTCCCGGCGGGACATCCTTGATGGTGAAGTTCCCCTTCTCGTCCGTCACGCCCACGAAGGGATGATCCGTGGCCACGATCCAGGCGGTCATCCAGGCGTGGGCGTCGCAGGAGGTCTTGATGATCTCGGGCTTGCCGAACTTCTCGGTCAGGACCTTCTTGAACTTGGGCTGGGCCTTGTTGATGGACGGGTTGGCCGTGCTGTAGGTGTGGATGTTGTGCAGGATCCCGTCGCTGTTCAGAATGTCCAGCTGCCCCGTCGTGGGCACCACGACGACATGCGGGGTGTACCGGCAGCCCTTCTGATCCAGCTCCACCTTCTGCGAGGCGAACTTGCCGCCCTTGGCCCCCAGCACAGTGACCACCACATTCGCGACGCCCTTGTCGGAGCCCACCACCAGAGACTCGTCGAAGTGCTCGACCGTGCCGCAGACCTCCTTGTCCTTCGTGATGTCGAGCTTCTTCTTGGCCGGTGGGTCGCCCGCGAAGGTAATCCGCCCGCTGAGACTTCCCGTGTCCTGTGCCAGGGCCAGCGACATGCTCCCCAGGATCAGACCCATGATGGCACTGATCGTCCATACCACTTTCATGCTTCCCCATCCTCCTTCCTGATGTGCCTGACCGCCGATCGTCAGATGCGGAGGAGCCCGGTCACCGCTCCCCCAGGGACATGATGTAGTCCCGGAGGGCGATGAGCTGCTGCTCCTCGTTTCCCCCCAGGATGTCGTCGGGACCGCCGGGGAAGAAGCTCGGCATCTTCGCCCCTGGCTGGATCTTCTGGGGGTCCCTCAGCCATTTCACGATCCACTCCGGCCGCAAGCGCCGCCGCGCCAGGGAGAGGTCCGGCGCCCAGCCCTCCGGAGGCCCCTCGGGCAGCTTGCTGCCCTGGACGTGGCAGGAAAAGCAATCGAAGTAGTCCTTGGACGCCAGCTTCCGCCCCGCCTCCACCAGCTCCGGCGAATACTCCTCCACCCGGACGAACTCGTAGGGGAAGCCCTTCCCTGCCAGCGCGGAGAAATACTTGCTCAGGGTGGTGGCCTCGTCGATGGTGACGGGGAAGGTCGGCATCCGCACCTTCAACCAGGGGCGCAGGCTGGTTGGCCGGGCCAGCCACTCGTACAGCCAGGTGGCCTGGACCTTCTCCCCCTCCTGGAGGTGCCCGGCGACCAGCGGGGGAGGGGCCACCTGCGGGGCCTCGTAGAAGGTGGCGACGTCCCCGCCCTTGGCCTCGATGACGTGGCAACCGGTGCAGTTGTACTTCTGCAGGATCCGCCGGCCCTCCTGCACTGCGACCTCCATGTCGGTGAGCCGCCGCTCGAAGGCCCGGGGCACCGGCACATCCACCTGGCTCTTCAGGAAGACCCGGATGGCCTTGATCTGCTCTTCCGTCAAGCCGAAGTTGGGCATGATCTGGGGCGCCAGGGCCGTCTGGTAGATCTGGGGGTTCTTCAGCTTCCAGAAGACGAAATCCTCCCAGGTCTGCCGCACCTCTACCGCCTCGCCGAAGAACAGGCGGTCCACCCGCTTCACTCCGAAGTCGGTGAGATCGGGCGCGATCTTCTCGGCCGTCTCGAACCCCTTGATCTCGTGGCAGCCGAAGCAGCCCCGCTTTCGGATCAGGGCCTCCCCCGCCTTCACCCGCGCCTCCTGCTGGAGCTCGGCGGCGAGGCCGGGCGGCTCCTGGCGCCGCCCCAGGGTCATGAGGTAGGTGGCGATGTCCCGCGCCTCCTGATCCCCGAGCCGCAGGTTCGGCATGTTGGTCTTGGGGCGGTAGCGCTTGGGATCCTTCAGCCACCGGTACAACCACTCGGCGTTGCCCTTACTCGCCATCTGGCTCAGATCCGGGCCGAAGGTCGGCCCGCCCACATACACCTCACCGGCTCCGGGGTAGGCCGGGGGCGCCTCTTCTTTCACCTCACCCCGCTTCGCCGGCTTGGGTTCCTGCCCCTCCGCGGCCGCCGGTTTCGCCTCGGCAGCCTGGTCCGCCGCCTTGTCCTTCTCCTTGTCATCACCCGGCCTCCCCGACTCCGTCGGAGCGGTTGGCAGGACCGTGGTCCCCTTCTTCAGGGACTCCATCTCCCTGATCTGGTGGCAGCCGAGACACCCCACGCGGCTCACCAGCTCCCGTCCCCGCTCCGCCGAGCCCGGCTGATAGGCCGTCGGATACGGCTCCTCCGGCTCGGAGTTCTTCAGGAGGTAGGCCGCGACGGCGATCGCCTCGTCCTCCGAGAGGTGGAAGTTGGGCATCTTGGTGATGGGCAGGTATCCCCGGGGATTCTGGATCCATCGCACCATCCAGGCGGGGTCCGCCTTGCTGCGGATCCTGAGGAGGCTCGGGCCGACCTTCTCCGCCTTCTCGAACCCGCGCAGGTTATGGCAGCCGAAGCAGCCGAGCTGCGCCACGAGCTGCTTGCCCTCGCTCAGGACCGGCGCCATGGGCACGAACGACTGGGCGGCGTGGCACACCTGGCAGGAGGCCTGCACCATCTCGCCGTGGAACATGGGCCGCTCCCAGTGGATGCGCTTCCGCAGGCCCTCGCGGACGTCGGCCTGAAGTTTCTCTCCCAGCTCGTGGGACGAATGCCCCTCGAGAACCGTGAGAGCCGACCCCTGCCCCTGGTGGCACGCGGTGCACCCGAAGCGACTCACCGGGTGCTTGCCGAAGAAGGCCTCGCGGTGCGGGTGGGTGCGGAACGGCTGGGGGGCGTTCTCGAATCCAACCCGGTCGATCCCCAGGTGGCAGGTCGTGCACCGGTCCACGGTCAGGATGGGTTGCCTGAACTCGTTGACCGCCAGGCCCCCGATGACCACCTGCTGGATCTCGGGGGCCCGGGCCCGGATGCCTTCCAGCCGGCGCTGCAGCAGGGTGATGGGGGCCCGCAGCTCCGCCAACTGGTCGCGGAGCTTGGTGGCCGCCTCGGAGAGGCGCTTGAGGGCGGCCTGCTTCTCCTCCACCGCCTTCTCCAGCCTGGCCAGCTCCGGCTCCTGGGCCTGGATCCGCTGCTCCAGCGCCTTTTCCCGGGCCACCAGTGCCTGGTACTCGGCGCTCTTCACCGTGGCGTCGCGACAGGCCTCCACGGCCTTGCGCACCTCGGGGGCCCCGGGATCCTTCCCGGCCTGCCGTGCCTTGTGCTCCTCCTGTTCCTGGCAGACGAACTGGGCGTGCTCCACCCGGTAGCGCTGTTCGTCCAGCTCGCTCTTGATGAACTGGATCTGCTGGGCCTTGTCCGCCTGCTGGCGTTCCAGGGCGGCCAGCTCCGCTTTCAGCCGGGCATACTCCGAGCCCTGGATGGCTTCCTCGGCCTTGGCCAGGGCAGCTTCCAGCCCACGCACCTTGGCCTGGGTCTCGGGGCTTTGATACTTCGCCTCGCCCGCAGCCAGCGCCTGCTCCACCATCTGCTGTTCCAGACGGTTGAACTGGTGCTGGTATTCGACCCAGGGCCGTCGGGTCTTCCCCTCGTCCCACAGGGCCCAGCCGGTCGCCAAGACCAGGGCCATGCTGGAGGCGAAGAACGCCATCCGCAGGGGGCGTTTCTCATCCGGGATACGCGTGCGTTCTCGTCCGAACATCAGGGCCTCGGCAAGCCGCTGCCGTCCATCGGCCCCTTGGTGCGGTGCCGCGGACGGCCATGTATCAGATGTTGAACCACGGGGTGATCCACACGTATTTGATGTTGAAAGCGATGCGGAGGAACATCTTCAAGGGCAGGGACATCATGATCAGGAAGAGCTGGACCACGATGGCATACCGCACGGGGCCCAGGGTCTGCAGGGTCGGGCTGGTGGGTTTCTTCCACAGATAGTAGACCACCGGCAGGACCCCCAGGTAGAGCACCGACAGAGTGAGCCCGATCAGTTCCACGCCGAAGATCTTCGGGTTGCCCAGCCACTTGAACGGCAGGCCCGTGCCGCCGATGTCCAAGGAGGCCAGGTCCACGTTGGTGAGCGCCACCACCTTGTGCGGATCCCAGCGGTCCCACGGCCAGAAGAGGTTCCAACCCGGCCCCCGGAAGAAGACCCCCAGGAGGATCAGGGTCACCCACAGGATCAGGAAGCCGAAGAGGAACGTGGTGATGGCGAAGGGACGTTCCCGGAAGGTGTAATAGCCGCTCCCCTTGGGGTTGATGTCCACGTAGGGAATCACCATCAGCCCGACGATGACCAGGCTGGGCAGGACCACGCCGGCCATCCAGGGGTCGAAGTAGACCAGCATCTCCTGCAGCCCCAGGAAGTACCACGGCGCCTTGGAGGGGTTGGGCGTGTTGGCGGGGTTCGCCGGCTCCTCCAGCGGGGCGTTGATTACGATAGACCACACGGTGAAGAGCACCATGACGATGAGCGTGCAGATGAATTCGTTCCGCACCAGGAAGGGCCAGACATGGACCCGGTCCTCAAGCTGGGCTTTCTTCACCGCGCTGGTCGGGGCCGGTTTGGTCTTGGCCGCCGGCGCGGCCGCTGTCGCTCTCACCTCTGCCATCTT
>METI01000244.1:0-1691 GCA_001771285.1 candidate division NC10 bacterium RIFCSPLOWO2_12_FULL_66_18 | reverse complement strand
CGCGCTCAATTTCGGATTTCGGATTGCGGATTTCGAATTTTCCGACGCGTCGTGAAATCCGAAATTCGACATTCGAAATTCGAAATTTAGTTAGAGGGGTCCCGAGATGCCCCCGTCCTTCCGAATGCGCCAGAAGTGCACGATCATGAACAGGCTGGCCAGGATGGGGAGGAAGATGCAGTGCAGCACATAGAACCGGAGCAGCGTGGGTGGCCCGACGACGCTCCCTCCCAGCAGGAAGGCCCGCGCGTCGTAGCGGGGGGTGACCCCCACCACGTCGGCGAAGGGCCCCTCGTGCCCCAGAAGCGGCGTGGCCCGTGCCATGTTCGTCCCCACCGTGACGGCCCAGATGGAGAGCTGGTCCCACGGCAGCAGGTACCCGGTAAAGCTCAGGAGCAGCGTGAGAGTCAGGAGGATGACCCCCACCACCCAGTTGAACTCCCGCGGGGACTTGTAGGAGCCGGTCATGAAGACCCGGAACATGTGCAACCAGACCGTGATCACCATGCCGTGGGCCGCCCAGCGGTGCATGTTGCGCATGAGCATCCCGAAGGGGACATCGAACTCGAGATACTTCATGTCCGCGTAGGCGTACTCCCCCACCGGGCGGTAGTAGAACATCAAGACCACCCCGGTGATGGTCAGGACCAGGAACAGCAGGAACGTGATCCCGCCCATGCACCAGGTGAACCGGACCCGGATGGCGTGGCGCCGGATCTTGGGCGGGTGCAGGTGGAGCCACACGTTCGCCATGATCTGGAGGAACCGGTTCCGCGGCGTGTCATCGTAGTCGTGGCGGAACATGGATGTCCAGACCTGGGATTCGACGATCTGGCGCTTGAGCGCCTTGAGCTTGCGCGTCAGCATGCAGCCTCCGGGGAAAGGGATCGGGGCGTCCCGGTGAGATCTTAGCCCGCATTATTCACGAGCGGACCCGTGAGTTCTCCGGATCAAATGACCAATGACCAATTTCTAATGACCAATGATGGTGGGGCACCCATCGCACCTCGCCCGCCCCGGGCGGTGCGATGGGTCCCGCAGCGCGCCGTCAATGGGCTTCACGGAAATGCCATCCGCAATTGGTCATTCCGCCCGCGGCGGATTGGGATTTGGTCATTCCCGGCGACCATTCGCGAACATGTTCGCGAATGGTCCGGGCTAGACCTTGAGTCTGGCGCCGGGCTTGTCCCACTCGCCCAGCTCGTACCGGAACTTCGCGCTCTTATCCACCACGAGTTGGCCGTCGTCGGAGAGCGTGATCTTCACCCGCTCCAGCGGGCGCGGGGCCGGCCCTTCGAAATTGATCCCGGACCGTTTGAACCCGCTGCCATGGCACGGGCACTTGAACTTGTCTTCCGCCTGGAACCAGTTGGGGGTGCAACCGAGGTGCGTGCAGATGGCCAGGAGGGCGTAGAAGGTTCCGTCATCCTGGCGGACGACCCAGACGCGTTCGTCCTTCTTCCATCGCTCCGAGACGGCGCCAGCCGGGTATTCGTCGGGGGTTCCGGCCCGGAAGGTCGGGGAAGGCTCGAACAGCACCCGCGGGAACATGAACCGGGTGAAGGCCAGGGCGCTGGCCCCCAGGACGCCGAAGAAGCCGGCCCACCCGGCCAGGGAGAAGATGTCGCGCCGCGACCAGAGCGTCGCGTCCAGCGCCGGGGCCTCGCCGCCGTGCGCGCCCTTGGGATCTC
>METI01000243.1:2992-6071 GCA_001771285.1 candidate division NC10 bacterium RIFCSPLOWO2_12_FULL_66_18 | reverse complement strand
CCCCCCTCATCCCCCGCCCGGAGATCCGCGCCGCCGTCTCGATGCCCATGGTGATGGGCGGCGAACTGGTCGGGGTACTGAACGTCAACTCCAAGCACGGCCGCGCCTTCCGCCTGGGCCAGGTGAAGGCGTTGAACATCCTCGCCACCATCGCCGCCTCGGCGTTGATGAACGCGCAGCTCTACGGCCAGGTGCGGGAGGCGGAGGAGAAATACCGGTCCCTCTTCGAAAACGCCGCCGAAGGCATCTTCCGGACCACCCCGGAGGGACGCTATGTGGCGGCGAACCCTGCGATGGCGCGAATGCTGGGCTACGACTCTCCCGAGGAGCTGATGGCGGCCGTGACGGACATCGGCCGGCAATTGTACGTGAACCCGGACCGCCGCAGGGAGTTCGGGCGGCTGCTCAAAGCGCAAAGCGTGCTGCGCGGGTTCGAGGCCCAGCTCTACCGGAAAGACGGCGGCACGGTGTGGGTGTCCGAGCATGTCCGTGCCGTGCGGGATGCCGGCGGCGCCCTGCGGTTCTACGAGGGCATCAGCGAGGACATCACCGACCGCAAGCGGGCAGAGGAGGCCCGGGTGAGGCTTGCCGCCATCCTGGAGGCAACAACGGACCTTGTCGGCACCGCCAATGCCGATGGACGCGTCCTCTACTGCAACCGGGCAGGCCGGCGAATGCTCGGTATCGGCGAGGACGAGGACGTCTCGAGCCTTCGCATCCCGGATATGTATCCCGAGTGGGCCAAGAGGACCGTCCTGGATGAAGGCCTCCCAGCGGCCATCCGGGACGGGGTGTGGGGCGGCGAAACCGCGCTGCTGAGCCGCGATGGCCGGGAAATCCCCGTGTCCCAGGTGATCCTTGCCCACAAAGCGCCGGATGGAACCGTCGAGTATCTCTCCACCATTGCCCGCGATATCACGCATCGGAAGCGGGCCGAAGAAGAGTTGCGGCGCCACGTCGAGCGTCTGAAGGGCCTGCGGGAGATTGACCAGGCCATTCTTGGGGCGCACTCCCCGCAGGCGATCGCCGAGGCCGCCTTGCAGCGCATCCGGCGCCTGGTACCCTGCCAGCGAGCCGCCGTTTCCCTGTTCGACTTTGCGGCCAAGGAGGGGACGGTGCTGGCCGCCAATGCCGATGGCGACACCAGCGTGGGGGCGGGGACTCGCCTCCCCTTGGACGACCTCCTGATCGCGCCAGCGCTCCGGCAGGGCAAGGTGGACGTGGTGGAAGATACCCGGAGCCTCCCCTCCCCCCCACCGGTGGTCCAGGCGCTCCAGTCGGAAGGCATACGCGCCTTCGTGTCTGTGCCTCTCGTGGTCCAGGGGACACTGATCGGCGCGCTGTACCTGGGGGCCGGCCGGCCCGGTGCCTTCCCGGCCGAATCCGTGGACATCGCGTCCGAGGTGGCTGACCAACTGGCGGTGGCCATCCAGCAGGCGCGCCTGCATGCTGCCGCGGTGCGCCGGGGCGAGGAGCTGGGGGCGCTCCTGCGCGCCAGCCGGTCGGTTATGTCCGGGCTGGATCTCCGAGGGACCCTGGACCGGATCGTGGCGGAGGCCTCTCACATCGCCGGAACCCCGCACGTCAAGGTCCTGCTGGTGGACCGGGACACCGGGGCGCTCCGCCTGGGGGCGGTGGAGGGACGTTCCGATGCGATGCTGGAAGGCTTCCGGCTGCCCCTGGGGACCGGCTACTCGGGCAGTGTGGCTGATACCGGGGAACCACTGTTCGCCGAGGACTGTCAGGACGATCCCCGGAATGTGTTCGCCGACCATGACCGGGAGTTGGGGCTCGTCACCTACCTCGGGCTCCCGATCAAGGTCCGAGAGGAAGTGCTCGGTGTGCTGACCTTCAATACCACACAGCCCCGGCGCTACACTCAGGAGGAGGTGACCTATCTGGCCTCCTTCGCCGATCAGGCGGCCATCGCCATCGAGAACGCGCGGTTGTATCGTGAGGAACAGCAGCGGCGCCTCCAGCTTGAGGCGGTCCGGACCGTCGCGGCCGAGCTGACCAGGGAGCTGGACCTCAAGAAGGTTCTCGACCTCATCACCCGGCGTGCCGCGGAACTGGTGGGGGCCGTTTCGGGGACTGTCTGGCTGTGGGACGAGGCGGAGGGGGTCCTCATCCCCAGCTCCTGGCATGGTTTCGCCGCGGAGCGGGGAACCGAGCGGCGCCGGCTGGGCGAAGGCGGGGCGGGGACCGCCGCCCAGCGCCGGGAGGGGCTGATCGTGAACGACTACCGGACCTCTCCCCTGGCCCATCCCCGCACCCTCGCCCGGACATCCATTACCGCCGTCCTGGCCGCACCGCTCTTGTACCACGACCGCCTCCTCGGCGTGGTCACGGTGGATCAGCAGAAGCCGGGCCACCGCTTCACCCCCCAGGACCGCGATCTACTTGCTCTTTTCGCCGACCAGGCCTCCATCGCCATCGAGAACGCCCGGTTGTACGAAACGATCCGCCAGCACGCCGCCGAACTGGAGGTACGGGTTCTGGAAAGGACCCGCGCGCTGGAGGCCGCGAACCAGGAGCTCCAGGAGGCCACCCGCCACAAGTCGGAGTTCCTGGCCAACATGTCCCACGAACTCCGGACCCCGCTGAACGCCGTCATCGGGTTTGCCGAGCTTCTGCAGGGCCAAGGCGTGGGCCCCCTCACGGAGAAGCAGGTCCGCTACCTCGGGCACATCCACAACAGCGGCAAGCACCTCCTCCAGCTCATCAGCGACATCCTGGATCTCAGCAAGGTCGAGGCGGGGAAGTTCGTCCTCCAGCCCGAACCCCTGCCGGTGGTGCAGACCCTGGAGGACATCCTGGTCATCGCCCGCGGCCTGGCCAACAAGAAGGGACAGGTGATCGAGACCGAGGTCGAACCCAACCTTCCTCCCCTGCTGGCCGACCCCGTCCGGTTCAAGCAGATCCTCTTCAACCTGCTCTCCAACGCGGTGAAGTTCACGCCGAACGGCGGCACCATTACGGTGCGCGCCTACCAGAAGGCAGAAGGCACAAGGCAGAAGGCAGAAAGCGGCAAGCAAAGACCAGAAGGCACTAGGCAGAAAGCAGAAGGCAGCGAGACCAT
>METI01000243.1:1913-2944 GCA_001771285.1 candidate division NC10 bacterium RIFCSPLOWO2_12_FULL_66_18 | reverse complement strand
CATTGAGGTGAAGGATACCGGGGTGGGGATTCGCGCGGAGGATCTGCCCAGGCTGTTCCAAGAGTTCGTCCAGCTCGAGACCACCCAGGACCAGAAGCACGAGGGCACGGGGCTGGGCCTGGCCCTGACCCGGCGGCTGGTGGAGCTTCACGGGGGCCGGATCCGGGCCAACTCGGAGGGAGAGGGCCGGGGCAGCACGTTCACGGTCGTGCTGCCGTTCGACGGACCCATGACCTGATTTGCGATTTGTGATTGCCGATTTGTGATTGGAACGCCAATCGTCAATCCGCAATCTGCAATCGCAAATTGAGAAGGGGGGGGCAGGGGAGCAGCGGCCGCGTTACACCAACTTGGTCAGCACCTCGTCGGGGAGTTGCTGGCGCAAGGAGGGGGAGACTTCTACGAGGCGCGCGATGTCGGCGAGGTCCTTCTGGCGCTTGCTGGGGCGCCGGGACGCATCCATGACCGCCCAGACCTTTCCCTTGAGGACATCCTCGAGGCGGGCCACCGGCAGGCGGAGACCCAGCAGGTCGCGGAGCGTGGCGTGGTCCACGAACGCGGCATAGCGAGGGTCGGTCTGAATCTGGACGCGCAGGTCGGAACCCGAAGCGGAGACGTTCAGGCTATGGGGAAAGCGCTCGACACGGAATACCTGGCGCAGAAGCGTCTCGACCTGCGCAAGCTGATCCACGGCGATGGCCAGATCCAGGTCCAGGCTCACCACCGGCTCTCCATACGCGTTCACGGCCTGCCCGCCGACCACGCAGTAGCGGATGCTGTGGTCGGTCAGGAGCGCGATGAGCCGGTCGAGGAAATCTGTCCGGTCCACGGTCACTGTTTTCCAGAATGCGAGTGCACGCATAATCGTGAATCCGTTCAGGGACGGGCTGCGGGGCTGGGTCGGATCATAGCAGGCGGTGGACTTCCTGACAAGGACAGTAACAGAGCGGCAGGATTGTGAAGCGTGAAGACGTGAAACGTGAAGGGGGGCAGGGGAGCTGAAGAACGGGAGGCAGAAAGCAGAAGGCAGA
>METI01000243.1:0-1643 GCA_001771285.1 candidate division NC10 bacterium RIFCSPLOWO2_12_FULL_66_18 | reverse complement strand
TGAGACGGGCCGTCTCCAGGGGATAATCACGGACCGGGACATCCGCCTCGCCCTGCCGTCGCTCGCCTTCAGCCCGGATCTGGGGGAGCTGTACCTCCGGCTGGAGGATTTGAAGGTCCACCAGGTCATGGCCCGCGACCCCTACACGACCACGCCCGACAGTCCGTTGGCCGAGGCAGTGGACCTCTGCCTTCGCCACGCCATTGGGGCGCTCCCGGTCCTCCGGGAGGGAACCCTGGTCGGGATCATCACGGAGACGGACCTCCTCCGCGCCTTTCGGGACCATCTCGGTGGCGCAGCGACGAGAGAGAGAAGCTGATGGGCACCCGCCCCGGCATGGTCCATCAGGTTCAAGAGTTCCGAACCGGAACTCGCCAGGTCCCAAGGAATTGGTCCCATGAAGCCACGTGACTCGACCCCTCCGTACCTCCCCTCGCCTCTGCGTTTCTTCCTCACGGTGCTGGCGATCGTTTTCCTGGCCGAAGCGGCCGTGACGCTCTTCCTGCCGCTGGTGCTGCAGTATATGCACGGCACCGTAGGGGCCATCGCGGACGCTGCCATGCTGACTGTCCTCAGCGCGCCGTTCCTGTGGTGGCTCATCGTCCGCCCGCTGCGCAGCCTCGCCGTGGCGGAACACATACGCGCGGCGACGATCATCTCGCGGGCCCTGGATGGGATCATCACCATCAACGAGCAGGAGTTGGTGACGTCGGTGAATCCGGCCGCGGAACGCCTCTTCGGTTATGGGGCAGATGAGGTGGTAGGCCAGCCGCTCACCCCGCTGATTCCGGAACGCTACCGAGACGCTTATCAGAGAGGACTGGAGCGCATCCGGTCTGCGGAAAAGTCAGACATTATTGGGAAAACGATCGAGTTACACGGGCTCCGGAAAGACGGCAGTGAGTTCCCGCTGGAGCTTTCCGTTGCGACTTGGCAAGCAGATGAGCACACCTTTTACACGGGCATTATCCGGGACGTCACCGAGCGCAAGCGGGCGGAGCAGGAAATCTCAAATCTTGCGAAGTTCCCCGCGGAAAATCCACAGCCGGTCTTACGTCTGAATCCCGACGGCTTGGTGCTCTACGCGAACGAGGCGAGCCAGGCGCTGTTGCGGGAGTGGAACTGTGACGTTGGCGGCCACGCCCCCAAGCGTTGGAGCGATCTCCTTTCGGACGCAGCTACAAGCCAGGCAAAGAAAGCCCATGACATGGAGTGCGGGGACCGCACGTATATGTTTCTTCTCGCGCCGATACTGGATGCCGGCTATGTCAATCTGTATGGAATGGACATCACCGAGCGCAAGCGGACGGAAGAGGCGCTTGTCCGCCGGACCCGGCAGCTTGAAGCCGTCCGGGCCGTCACGGCGGAGATCACCCGGGAGCTGGACCTCCCCGCGGTCCTGAGCCTCATCATCCGGCGGGCGGTGGAACTGGCGGGAGCGAAATCGGGGGCAGTCTATCTCTGGGACGAGGCGGCCCAGGTCCTCGTCCCGCAGGTCTGGCACGGCCTCGGGGACTGGATCAAGGCGATTCGCCTCCGCCTCGGCGAGGGGCTCTCCGGGGCCGTCGCGCAGCGCCGGGCAGGGATGATCGTCAACGACTACCGGGGCTCGCCCTATGCCCAGCCCCTCTTCCTAGACCAAA
>METI01000242.1:6547-18471 GCA_001771285.1 candidate division NC10 bacterium RIFCSPLOWO2_12_FULL_66_18 | reverse complement strand
GGTTCGTGAACCCGGTCTTTGTGGGCGAGCGCGTGCGCCTGCATGGGAAGTACGTCGAGAGGTACGAGCGGCGCGGCAAGGGCTACGTGGTGATGGAGGCGGACGCGAGAGGCGAGGATGGCCGGGTGTTGCTGCGCCATCGCGGGGTCGAGATCCTGCACATCGAGCCGGGCCCCGTGGTGGGCAAGAGCACCGCCGAGGCGGTGGAGAAGCGCGTCAGCGGTGCATACCGCAAAGACGTGGAGCCGGTCGCACGTGCCCGCCCGGGTCTCACCCCCGGCACGCCGCTCCCTCTGCTGGTCAAGCATGTGACCCAGGAGCAGGTCGCCGTCTTCTCGGGCGTGGGGAAGCACCTGCGGAACATCCACACCGACATCGGGATCGCCCGCAAGGGCGGCCTGCCCACCACCATGATCCAGGGGATGATGGAGTGCGTCTACCTGACGGAGATGCTCACCAGCTTCTTCGGGCCCGCCTGGGTCACGACCGGATGGGAGAAGATGAAGTTCATCCGCCCCGTCTATTCCGGGGAGACCATCACCGCGCGCGGGGCCGTGACCGGCGAGAGCCGGGATGCCGAGGGGACCCGCCTGGAGCTGGAGATCTGGGTCGAGAACCAGGACGGCAAGATGACCGCGGCCGGCTGGGCCAGCGCACTGGTCGAAGGCTGAGTCCCTGACCCTGACCCTGTCGGCGTGCAACGGTCGGTCCAGGAGGAGGTATCTGCCATTATGCAGGGTCCGCTTGAAGGGATTAAGGTTCTTGACCTCACGCGGGTTCTCGCCGGTCCTTTCTCCTGCATGCTCATGGGCGACATGGGCGCGGAGGTGGTGAAAGTCGAGCGGAGCGGCAGGGGGGACGACGTCCGGGATGTTGCGCCGCAGGTCGGGGGCGAGAGTCTGTACTTTCTCGTCATGAATCGAAACAAGCTGGGCGTCACCATCAACTTTCGCCACCCGCGCGGTCCAGCCCTGCTCCGGGATCTCGTCCGACACGCGGATGTGCTCGTCGAGAACTTTCGCGCCGGCACGATGGAGAAAATGGGCTGCGGCTATGACGTGTTGAAGGCGATCAATCCCCGCCTGATCATGGTGAGTATTTCGGGGTTCGGACAGGATGGCCCCTATTCCAACCTCGCCTGCTACGACGTCATTGCGCAGGCCATGAGCGGCCTCATGGAAATGACCGGCCCGCCCGACGGGCCCCCGACGATGGCCGGATCGTTTGTCGTCGACTACAGTACGGCCCTGTATGCCGTCATCGGCACCCTCGCGGCGTTGCGGGCGCGTGAGCATACGGGTATCGGGCAGCGAGTAGACGTCGCCCTCCTGGATACGGCCGTCTCCTACTTGATCACTGCGATTCCTGAGTATCTGCTTCTCGGGCGAAAGATGACCCGCCGGGGCAACCGGGACCGATATGCTGCCCCCGTGAACCTCTTCCGGGCGAAGGACGGAGGGTGGGTGTACCTCGCGGCGGGGAACGACTCACTGTTCCCGCAATTGGTGAAGGTGATGGGTCAGGAGGAGGTATTGCAGGACCCGCGCTTTGCCACCCTGGACGCGCGTATGGCGCATATTGAAGAAGGGGAGGCGCTCCTGGCAAAGTGGGTGGAGAATAAGACGGCCGATGAGGTCGTTCATCTCGTACGGGAAGCCGGTTTACCGTGTGCGAAGGTCGCCTCGATCGACGAAGTGGTGGCGAATCCGCAGATCCGGCACCGGGGGATGATCGCCGAGATCGAGCATCCGACCGCCGGGCGGGTGCCAATGCAAGGGCTGAACATCCACTTCTCCCACACCCCGAAGCAGATCCGTCGTCCTCCACCGCTGTTGGGTCAGCACAACGAGGAAATCTATGGCCGCTGGCTGGGGCTCTCCGTGAAGGAGGTGGCCCACCTGAAGTCCGAAGGGGTCATCTGATGGCCCAGCAAGTCTGCATGCCCCGGCTTTCACAGACAATGACACAAGGTCGAGTGGTCGAGTGGCTGAAAAGAGAGGGTGACGCCGTCAAGAAGGGGGAGCCACTCGTTTCAATCGAAAGTGACAAAGCGGAGATGGAGGTCGAGGCCCCACAATCCGGGATCCTCAGACGGGTGCTCGTGCCGGCCGGAGAGGAAGCCAACGTGGACACGCCGCTGGCCATCCTGGCGGGGGCCGAGGAGAACATCGAGGAACTGCTGACAGGGCGGCCGCAGGCCGCTGGTGTGACAGCTCCGCCCACACCGAGGGAGCCCGCCGTTCCCGGTGTGCCCGCTGCGCCCGGTAGGCGCCAGGCGATTTCGCCAGTCGCGCGTCGGGTAGCTCGGGAATTGGGCGTGGAGATCTCGCAGGTGGCGGGTACTGGGGCGGGTGGGCTTGTGACGGAAAAGGATGTTCGGGCGTTTGCCTCTCAAGGCATGGCCGCGCCAGTGGTCGAGGCTCCTGAGGACGCCCAGGTGATCCCGCTCACCGGCCTTCGCCGTCGCATTGCCGAACGAGTCTCGTTGAGTCGGCGGACAGCGGCAGACGTCACGACGGTAGTCGATGTGGATGTGAGCGAAGTGGCTGCCCTCCGGAAAGAATCGGGGTCCTCGTACACGGCCTACGTTGTCTGGGCGGCAGCGCAGGCGTTACGTGAATTCCCAATTCTCAACGCCTCGTTGGTGGCGGAACGGATTCTGATTAAGAGAGACATTCACATCGGGGTGGCCGTCGCGCTCGACCAAGGCCTGGTGGTCCCGGTGATTCGCTTTGCGGATCGGAAGGACGTGGAAGGGATTTCGCGGGAGATCGACGAGATGGCCGCCCGCGCTCGTGATGGCCAACTCACCCCGGATGACCTGACCGGCAGCACCTTTACGGTGACGAACTCGGGCGCGTTTGGCTCCCTGCTCTTCACCCCGATCATCAACCAGCCGGAGGTTGCCATCTTGGGCATGGGCAAGGTGGCCGACACGCCGGTGGTCCGGGACGGAGCGATCGTCGTCCGCAAGGTGATGTACTTGTGCCTTTCCTACGATCATCGGGTGGTGGACGGCGCGCCTGCGGTGCAGTTCCTCCAGGCGGTGAAGCGCCGCCTGGAACAGCCCGGGATCCTTCCTCCGTAGGACCCCGGCGGCTGTTGGGTGGGCGGTGGCTGCCCCTCCAAGGCGGTGTGACGTGGATGGAATTGCACCTCACGGTACCACTGGAAGGAGGAGAGGGGTTATGGGCTACTCTGATCAACTGACTGAAAAGGACCTGATCCAGATGTACCGCTGGATGGTCCTCACCCGGGTGTTCGAGGACCGCATCTGCGGGCTCTGGGGGAAGGGTGGTGTGGTGGAGTTGCCGCATGGGAGCCAGGGGCAGGAGGCCATCGCCGTCGGCGCCTGCTACGGATTGCGGCAGCAGGACCACGTGATGCCCTCCTTGCGGACCCGCGGCGCCTTTCTGGTTAAAGGGATCTCGGCCCGGGTGCAGATGGCGGGGGTATACGCCAAAGTCACAGGGCCGGCCAGGGGGAAAGCCACTGCGCATCACATGGGCGACGCCGAGCGCGGCGTGCTGCTGGGCAGCGGAATCGTGGGAGCCTCGATCACCGTGGCGGTTGGCGCTGCGCTCGCGTTCAAACTCCAGAGAAGGGACAATGTCGTGGTCGACTTCTTTGGGGACGGCGCAGCCCAGCGAGGCGACTTCCACGAGGGACTCAACTTCGCCGGGGTCTTCAAGTTGCCCATCATCTTCGTGCTCGAGAACAACGGATACTCCGAATATACCCCGCTGTCCAAACACTTTGCTGGCTCCGACTTTGCCTGCCGGGCCCAGGGGTATGGCTTCCCCGGAATGCGCCTGGACGGCAACGATATCTTCGCCGTCTATGAGGCGGTGCAGGCCGCTGCCGCCCGCGCCAGGGCGGGCGAGGGGCCGACGCTGCTGGAGTGCATGACCTATCGCTACCGGAACCATTGTGAAGTCCAGCCCCCGGAAGCCTTCCGAGATCCCGCCGAGATCGAGCAGTGGCAGGCCAAGGATCCGATCGCCCGGATGCGGGCTCAACTGATGCAGCGCGGGATCCTGACTGACGCACTCGTGAGCAAGATCACTGCCGAGGTGGAGGCGGAGATCGACGATGCCATCCAGTATGCGGAGGAGAGTCCATTCCCCGCTCCCGAGGAGCTCTATAAAGATGTCTACGCGCCTGAGAGTCCGGAGCTGGTGGTCGGGAGGAGGTCATGAGAGAGCTTACCTATCGCGAAGCTATTCGGGAGGCCCTGCGTGAGGAGATTCAGCGCGATGATCGCGTGTTCATCATGGGCGAGGATGTGGCCGTGGCCGGCGGGGCTTTCAATGTGACGCAGGGCCTGCTGGCGGAACTCGGTCCGGAGCGGATCTTCGACACCCCGCTCAGCGAATCGGCCATCGTCGGGGCGGCGGTGGGGGCCGCCCTGATGGGGATGCGCCCCGTGGCGGAGGTGATGTTCGCCGACTTCACTACGATCGCCATGGATGCCATCGTCAATCACGCCGCCAAGATGCACTACATGTATGGCGGCGAGGTGTCGGCCCCGCTGGTGGTGCGCCTGGCCTACGGTGGTGGAATGCGTTTTGCGGCCCACCACAGCCAGAGCGTGGAATCCTGGCTCGCGAACGTCCCCGGCCTCACCATTGTGATGCCCGCCACCCCCGCCGACGCCAAGGGCTTGCTGAAGGCGGCCATCCGCACCCCGAACCCCGTCATCTTCCTCGAGCACAAGCTGCTCTACAACACGAAGGGGGAGGTTCGGGAGGGGGAGTACCTCGTGCCGATCGGCCAGGCGGACATCAAGCGGCCGGGGGACGGGGTGACCATTGTCGCCACCGGCCTGATGGTGGACCGGGCGCTGGGCGCCGCGCGGAGCCTGGCCCGGGAGGGCATCAGCGCGGAGGTCATCGACCTCCGCTCGATCCAGCCCTTGGACGAGGAGACCATCCTCGGCTCCGTCGAGAAGACCGGCCACCTGGTGATCGTCCACGAGGCCCCGGTGCGGGGGGGCTTCGGTGGGGAGGTCGCGGCCGTCGTCGCCAACAAGGCGTTCGGCTACCTGGATGCCCCCATTCAGCGGGTGGGAGCGCCCTGGACGCCGATCCCGTTCAGCCCGACCTTGGAAGAGGCCTATCTTCCAAAGGAGAGCGACATCGTCACGGCGGTGCGCAGCGTGGTCGGTGCATCGGCCGGATGACGGACGCTCTCGGGGGACGCGCTGTGGAGCGATGCAAGGTCCTATAGGCCAGGCCGCGCCCCTCCCCATGCCCTGTCTGCATGAATCCGGCCGATGTAAGATTCGCAATCGATTTCTGGACTGCTTCGTCCGAAGCGAGGAGAAACAAGATGGTTTGGGAATCGCCAAAGGGCGTTGCCCTCAAGGAACCCACCTGGGAAAACGTGGAGGTTGGTGAGCGGTTCGGTCCGATCGAAATTGTAATCGACGAACACCGGATCAAGAGTTACGCCTATGCCATCAATGACTATCACCCGTGGTATTTCGCGGACTCTCCCTTCGGCGAGCGGATCGGCCACGCCACACTCCTGACCAACCCGCTCCTGGCAATCTACGTGTTGGGTTACAACCGGGATAACGTTGCTGGACTGCACGCTCGCGAAGAATTGGAGCTGTTCGGGCCCATCAAGCTCGGGCAGCGCGTCCTCCTCGAGGGAGCATTTACTGAGAAGTTCGTTCGGCGCGGCAAAGGCTACACCGTGCTCACTGCGGAGGCACGGGATACGAATGGAAACGTGCTGGTCCGCAACAAAGGGATAGAGGTATTCCGTATCCCTCAGGGGCTCGTGCCCGGCCAGCGGACGGCTTCGCCAGAGGGTCCCGCAGTAACCGGCGAGGTTCCTCCGGGGGCGCCAGTAGCTGAGAGCGCCTCACGCGATACCCCTGTTGGGGCGGCTCTCCCTGCCCTCTCGGAAGTGGTCACTTTTGAACAGATGACCATATTCTCCTTTGGGACGCGCAACATCCACACCGATCGAGAGGCGGCGGTCGCAGCCGGCCTGCCTGCGCCCATCGCCCAGGGACTGATGTCCACTGGCTATCTTTCCAAGATGTTGGTCAACTTCTTTGGGAAGCACTGGTTTCTGACTGGTCGGACTTCTCACGCCTTTGTCAAGACGGTTGAGATCAACGACGTCATCACCGCCCGTGGACTCGTCCGCGAACGGGTGAAGGAAGCGGATGGGATCCGCCTCGTCCTTGACGTCTGGTCCCGCAATCAGAAGGGTGAGATGGCGACGGTGGGAACCGCGAGTGCAGTTGTCCCCTAAGCGGCTGGCGGCTGGCATCCGGGGTGCCCGGGGGGCTGGAGCACGGCATCACGCCTTGCCCAGTACCTGAGCAACATCGGGGAGTAGGTGCGCCGGTGCCTTCTCCCCGATACGGGGTCAGGAAGGATTTCCTTGCACGGCTGCCAGTGGGCTGATGATCGAGGCAGGTGATCCTTGTCGGAACTCCGACCATCTGGAGGTTTGCGTATGACGGTTCCCCTCGACGGCATCCGCGTGATCGATCTCTCCCGCTACATCGCGGGCCCCCTGTGTGCCCAACTCCTCGGGGACCTGGGGGCCGAGGTGATCAAGGTGGAGGCCCCCCGGGGGGAAGAGGGGCGCCTGGCTTTCCCGCTGCATGAGGGCTTCAGCCTGTACTTTGCCAACTTCAACCGCAACAAGCGGGGCGCCACGCTGAACTTGCGGACCGACCAGGGGAAGGCCCTCCTCCGCGAGCTCGTCGCCTGCTCGGACGTGCTGGTACAGAACTACCGGGTCGGGGTCATGGAGGAGATGGGCATGGCCTACCCCGAGCTGGCGAAGCTCAACCCCCGGCTGGTGATGGTGAACATTTCGGGCTTCGGCCGGACGAGTGCCTTGGCCACCTGGCCGGCGTATGACGAGATCGCCCAGGCGATGAGCGGCTTGATGGACCTCACCGGGCCGCCGGATGGCCAACCAACCCTCGTGGGCACAGCCATCGTTGACCATTTGACCGGCATATACTCGGCCTACGGAACGCTGGCGGCGCTGGAGCAGCGCTGGCGGACCGGCCGGGGCCAGGAGGTGGATGTGGCCTTGGTCCCCTGTGGGATTTCCGTGCTACTCACCAGCATCCCCTGGTTCCTGCTGACCGGGACGGCGATCACCCGCAACGGCAACCGCCATCCCCTCCACGCCGCCATCAACACGTACCCGACGAAGGACGGCTACATCCACATCGTCGCCCCGGTCGACCCCATGTGGGGCAAGCTGGCCGAGGTGCTGGGCCGGGAGGAGCTGCGGACCCACCCGGACTACGCGACGATGCAGGCGCGGGCCGCGCGGAAGGACGAGATCGACGCCCTCATCGCCGCGTGGACCGCCCGGCACACGAGCCAGGAGGCGGCGACGATCCTGGCGAAGGCGGGGGTGGCCTGCGGGCCGGTGCGGCGGATCCAGGAGGTGGCCACGGACCCCGAGCTCCGCCAGCAGGGACTCGTGCTCGACGTCCAGGCGCCCGGCGGCGGCACCGTGCCGGTGATGGGGAACCCGGTCAAGTTGGCGAGCGCCCCCGTCCAGGTGCGGCACTCCCCGCCGGCCCTCGGCCAAGACAACGCCTACGTGTACGGCGACTTGCTCGGGCACTCCCCGGCCGACCTGCAGAGGTGGCGGGAGAGTGGAATCCTCTGATCCGCCAGGGAGTTGAGGGAACAGAGGCCTATCCGAGAATGGTCACAACGAGGGCGTGAGGAGGTGGTGACGAGAGATATTCCATGGGGTCTCCGACAGGCAACCTCGTGTCCGGCGGCGCTGGCCAAAGGACGGGATGGAGGGCCCGGGATCTGAAAGGGCGGACGCCGACATTGCCTGTGTGGTCTCATAGCGGTACTTGGGAATACTCATCGTCGGGAGGCGAACTGCAATGCAACGCAAGCTGATGCAATTGTCGGATGCAGCCAGGCTGGTTCCGTCCGGGAGCTGTATTACGATCGGCGGCAGCATCATCAGGCGAACCCCGGTGGCGTTTGTCCGGGAGCTGATCCGTCAGGGCGTGACGGATCTTCACGTATTGGGATTTCCGGCTGGCATCACCACCGACATGCTGGCCGGGGTAGGAGCCCTTAGGCGTGTGGAGGCTGTGTACGAAGGTCTCTTCCAGTTTGGGATGGCCCACAACTTCCGTCGCGGGGTCGAGGCGGGCGAAATCGAGGTGCGGGACTTTCCTGAGACAGCGATGATCGCGCGATTCAGGGCGGCTTCCCAAGGCATCTCATTCATGCCGACCAAGGTGCTCCTGGGCACCGGCATGGCCAAGCATAACCCGGAACAGATCCGCGAGATCACCTGCCCTTTCACCGGCGAGAAGTACCACGCGGTTCAGGCCGCGACCTCCGATTTCACCGTGCTGCACGGCTACGTGGGCGACGAGTTCGGCAACGTCCAGTGGCCGGTGCAACGGGACAGCGACGACATCGACTTCATCCAGGCGAAAGCAGCCCAAAGGCTCATCGTCACTGTGGAGCGGATCGTCCCGCATGCGGAGATCGCGCGTCAGCCAACCTTGACCTATGTTCCCCACCAGTGGGTGGAGGCCATTGTCGAGGTGCCGTACGGCGCGCACCCCGGCAGCTGTGATGGCTACTACGACGAGGATGAGGAGCACATGCAGTACTACCAGGAGTGCGCAAAAGATCCCGCTCGTTTCAAGGAGTACGCGGCCACGTACATCTACGGCGTCACAGATCACTGGGACTACCTCCAGAAGGCCGTCACAGTGAAGCGGCTCAGTCAGCTCTCGGTAAGATAGGAGGTCCGTTCGATGGCGTATGCAGAGGACTACAGCCCAAATGAGCTCCTGGTTGCCACGGCCGCCAGAGAGCTCCGCGATGGAGAGCTGGGGTTTGTCGGAGTGGGCACGGCAGGCCGCGCCTTTACCCTGGCAGTAGGGATTCCAATCGCTGCGGCGCGGCTGGCACAGATGACCCATGCCCCAAACTTTACGATCTATTGGGGCAACCTGCTCAGTCCCGACCTTCAACGCATTCCGCCAAAGCTGACGCAGCATCACATTACGACTTGGCCTGCCGCGGCGCAGCTATCGAACACGGGGGACAAGTGCGACATGTTGGCGCGGCGCCAATTCGACGTCTGCTTTGATTCCGCGCCGCAGATTGACAGGTTTGGAAACCTGAACATCACGGCGATCGGCGAGTACCGGCGCCCCAAGGCGCGCCTGATCGGCTGTCTCGCCCAGACGGACCATTTGGCTTTCGTCAGCCGCCCCATCGTGCTCACCGATCTGCGAAAGCGGACCTTCGTCGAGCGGGTGGATTTCATCACCAGCGTGGGCTACCTTGACGGGAAGGACAGCCGAATCAAGGCCGGTCTGGCGCCGGGGGGACCGTGGAAGGTGATCACGGACAAGGCCGTCTTCGGCTTTCATGCCGAGACCAAGGAGATGCAACTGGAGTCGCTGCACCCCGGTGTGACTCTGGAGGACGTGCTGGAGTCCATGAGCTTCCGGCCCGCGCTGCCCCAACACATTGGGCAGACGGAGCCTCCGACGCAGGAGCAGGTTCGACTGATTCGGCAGGAGATCGATCCGAACCGAATACTGCTTGTTGCGTAGCGGTGAAGGCTGGCTTGTCCAGGAAGTCTTGCCTGCCGTGGGAGAGGACAGCCGTCCATGGAAGGGGTGATTGACCGGCATCGAAGGGAGGCCTGGGGAGGTGCCTCCGGTCGGGATCTTCGTCCCTGCGGGCGAAATCAAGCCATGTCCATCAGCGCGTGGTATTAGATCGGTTGAGAAAGGAGAGTCCCATGGCACGGATGACGAGGCGGGATTTCATTCGAGGCGTGGTGGCCGCCGGGAGTGTCGGGGCGTTGGCCGCGACCACCTCCAAGGCCCCGGCCCAGACACGGGGGGTGACCTTGCGGGCCCTGGTCTACCCCTATCCGGTGACCAAGGCGATCCGCGACATGCTGCCGGAGTACGAGAAGCAGACCGGGGTCAAGGTGGAATGGGAGGAGGCGCCGTTCTCCGAGGCGCTCTCCAAGCAGATGGCGGAATTGGTGGCAAACACCGACCGCTATGATTTCTTCACTGTCTCGAACATGTGGTTGGGGGCGGAGGCTGGGACCGGGCAACTCCTGGCGTTGGACGATCCAATCGCCAAGGCTGGGTCGGCCTTTGACTGGCAGGACTTCATGCCCAAGCAGCGGCAGATGTTCGCGTTCAGGGGGAAGGCGTACGGAATCCCCCTGTCGTCCAACATCATGATGACCGCGTACCGCAAGGACGTCTTCGACCAGGAGGGGATCAAGGTGCCGCCCTTGGGCACGTCCTACACCCATGACCAGTGGCTGGGCATCGTCAAGCGCCTGGCCAAGGGGAAGCAGAAAAGCACCACCTTCCTGGTCAATCCGATGGCGGCCGCGACGCAAGTGTGGTCGAACGTACTGATGTCAGCGGGGGGCCGGTTCTTCGACGAAAAGCTGAATCCAACCTTCAACTCCAAGCAGGGTTTGCTGGCTGCGGAATACGTGCGGGAGCTGATGAACTATGCGCCCGAAGACATGCTGCGCTACGGCAACACCGAAGCGAACGAGGCGATGATGCGCGGCGAGGTGGTGACGCAGGCGCCGCAGTGGGCGTCGCGCATCCCGATGGTCGAGGACAAGGAGAAGTCGAAGGTGGCTGGAAAGGTGCGCTGGACGACGCTCCCGTACGCCGGCTGGGTTCCGGGTCGCAAAGTGGGTCTCGCGCTGAACGATGGTTGGGCGATCACGATTCCGAAGGCCAGCAGGCACCAGCGCGAGGCCTTTGACTTCGCTGCGTGGTGCGTGACGAAGGACAAACAGACGAAGTTCGTCACCGAGACGCTGGTGCCGCCGACGCGCACATCGGTGTTCGACAAGCCGGAGCTGCACCAGAAGTTTGTCTGGCTGCCGGTGATGAAGGAGCAACTCGGGAACACTTTCGACTTCCCGATCATCCCCGAGTGGGCGGAGATCCTGGAGAAAGTGGGCGCGGAGATCCACGGCGGCTGGGCGGGGCAGTACCCGCTGGCGAAGGCGTTGGACCGGGCGAATCAACTGGTGACTGACCTCTTGAAGGAGCGCAGGTATCCTGTGGGCACCTGGACGGGCGCCAAGCTGCCTTGGGAGTGAGATGTTCTCCCCGAGGCGGCTGGCCAGACATCGCGGCAAGTGTGCACCCAATTGAAAGGAGATTCCCATGGCACGGATGACGAGACGGGATTTCATTCGAGGCGTGGTGGCCGCCGGGAGCGTGGGGGCACTGCCGGCCACCGCCTCCAAGGCCCCGGCCCAGACACGGGGGGTGACCCTGCGGGCCCTGGCCTACCCCTACCCGGTGACCAAGGCGATCCGCGACATGCTGCCGGACTACGAGAAGCAGACCGGGGTCAAGGTGGAATGGGATGAGGCCCCCTATGCCGAGGCCCTCTCCAAGCAGATGGCGGAGCTGATTGCCAAGACCGATCGCTATGACATCTTCACCATCGGCAACAAGTTTGTCGGTCCGGAGGCAGGGACAGGGCAGCTCTTGCAGCTTGATGACTTGATCGCAAAGGCGGGGGCGGCGCTCGACTGGCAGGACTTCATACCCAAGCAGAAGCAGATGTTCACCTACAAAGGGAAAGCCATTGGCATCCCCCTCTCCTCCAACATCTTGATGTGCGCCTACCGAAAAGACATATTCGACCAGGAGGGGATCAAGGTACCGCCGTTGGGAACGTCCTTCACCCAGAGCGAGTGGGTGAATATCGTCAAGCGACTGACGAAGAATGGGCAGAAGGGCACCTCGATCAACACGCAGGCGATGCAGGTGCCGTCAGAAAACTGGTCGAACGTGATGATGTCGGCCGGCGGTCGGTGGTTCGACGAGAAGCTCAACCCGACACTCAACTCGAAGGAGGGCCTGCTGGCAG
>METI01000242.1:0-6527 GCA_001771285.1 candidate division NC10 bacterium RIFCSPLOWO2_12_FULL_66_18 | reverse complement strand
CGAAGGACGTCCTGCGTTTCACCAACGTGGAGACCAATGAGGCGATGATGAGCGGCCAGGCAGTCACGCAGACGATGCAGTGGGCATCGCGTATCCCGATGGTCGAGGACAAGGAGAAGTCAAAGGTGGCCGGGAAGATTCGCTGGACGACGCTGCCCTTTGCCGGGTGGGTTCCGGGCCGAAAGGTCGGGATGGCGGCAAACGATGGCTGGTGTATCGGGATCCCGAAGGCCAGCAAGCACCAAAAGGAGGCCTTCGATTTTGCGGTGTGGTGCGTTACCAAGGACAAGCAGGCGAGGTTCACCAGTGAGTTTCAGGTGCCGCCGACGCGCAGGTCGGTCTTCGACAGACCAGACCTGCACCAGAAGTTTATCTGGCTCCCGGTCATGAAGGTACAACTGGAGAACGCGTATGATTTCCCGATCATCCCCGAATGGTCGGAGATCCTGGAGAAGGTGGGGGCAGAGATCCATGCGGGCTGGTCAGGGCAGTACCCCATGGCCAAGGCGCTGGAGCGATCCAACGAATTGGTTACGCAACTGTTGAAGGAACGGAAGTACCCCGTGGGCACCTGGAAGGGGCCCAAACTGCCCTGGGAGGGATGAGGGGAGGTTGAATGTTCGAGGCGTACGAGAGGGAGCAAAGGGTGGCATGGCCCTTTGCTCCCTCACGCCACGTGTTCATGCGGAGGCCCGGGACGTTTGGTCGCGGAAGGATTTGGGGCATATCGGCCACAGGACGGCATCAACTGGTGTATGTCTTCTTGTCCAGCTTGGCGGCGAACGGCCAAAGAGGAAGATGAGATGAATATGGGTGGGAAAGGGAAATCGCCATTTGCAAATTTCTGTCAGATAGGCGTAATCGTCAGAGATATGGATGAGGCGGTGAAGTTTTACGAAAGTTTGGGCATCGGTCCATTTGAGTCGCCGAAAGGCCCAGCGCCGATATTCGATAGGCAGGTGTATGGGAAACCTGCGCCTGACGTGAAGAACCGGATCAGTACGACGCAGATGGGTGCAGTCCAACTCGAACTCGTTCAACCCATCTCCGGGAAATCTCTCCAGATGGAATTCCTGGAGAAACACGGCGAGGGTGTCAACCACCTCGCCTTTCTCGTCGATGATCTTGACGGGGAGGCGGCGAAGCTCGTGGGAAAAGGGTTTCGGGTGGTTTCAAGCGGCAGGATGCTCGGCGGCGGCGCCTTCGCCTATCTTGACACGGACAAAATTGGGGGCATCGTGTTTGAGCTGATTCAACAGCCCTCGAGCACATGAAACCCTCAGGAGGGCTCTTGACCGCGAATTTCTTCCAGACCCGGGATCTCTCTTGAGAGTGTAAGGGGGCATCCAATGGTGGTGATTGGGGTGGATGGCTTCGCTCCGCTAGCGAGGTCGGTGACATGAAGGACCGACGAGCCGCCATGGCGATGGTCAGTCCGACCGTCGTGATCGTCGCGCTGGTTTTCGTCTATCCCTTGCTGGTGTCGCTCTGGACGAGTTTCCAGTACAAGGTCCTGTCTCAGCCCGATCTTAATCGATTTTACGGTCTTGGGAATTACCAGTGGCTGTGGAAAGAGCCCCGGTTCTGGGATGCGTTCAGCCGGAGTATCGTCTTTCTCGTGTTCACGGTCGCCCTCTCCATCGCGGTCGGAATGCTGGTCGCATTGCTCCTTGACCACTATTGCAGCCACTGGCCTTGGCTGAAGGCGCTCTACTTGGTGCCGATGGTCGTGACGCCGGTCGTCGTGGGTATCCAGTGGCGTTTCCTGCTCAACGCGCAGTTTGGGGCACTGACATGGCTTCTCGAGGCCATCGGGTTGCCAATCGGGGGCGCGTGGCTCACCAAGCCGATCGGCGCCATGTTCTGGGTGATCGTCGTGGATATCTGGTATTACACACCGATGGTGATCCTTCTCTTCGGTGCTGGCCTGGAGTCGATCCCAACCGAGATCCGCGACGCTTCAAGGGTGGATGGGGCCACCGCGTGGCAGAGAACTCGGTATATCTTTGTGCCGATGCTGAAGCCGGTCCTGGGGGTGACGTTGTTGATCCGGACCATCGGCGGCTTGCGCGCCTTCGATACGATCCTGGTGATCACGGAAGGAGGGCCGGGCCGCGCCACGGAGGTCGTCAATCTTCTGGCGTACAGATACGGCCTCCAGTACTTCGACATGGGAAAGGCATCGGCCATGGGCTGGGTGATGCTCGTCTTGGCCCTCGTCTTGACTGTATTATACATCCGATTGCTGCGCGTGAGGGTGAGCGTGTCATGAGCAGAGCCGAAGAGCAGCCACGCGATGGCTTCCCTGGAGCAGGAAGCGCCCCATGGATCGGGAGATTGGGGTGGCTGCGGCCGTCTGCGATCTTGGGCTTCGCGTTCCTGGGGGCTTACCTCCTCATATCGCTCTTCCCGATCTACTGGATTGTCATCTCTTCGATCAAGACCCGGGTGGACACACTGGCCATGCCGCCCGTCTGGGTGTTTCGCCCAACGATCAATGCCTACCTGCGCGTGTTCGTGTTCGAGAATTATGGCCGGTACTTCTTCAACACGGCGGTGATCGCCGCCTCCACTACGGCGATCTCCCTTGCGGTGGGCTCCATGGCCGCGTATGTGATGGACCGGTATCGGTTTCGATTCAGCGACCTGATCGCCTATTCATTGCTGTCCACTCGCATGATCTTCCCCATCGTCTACGCGATCCCGCTGTTTCTCCTGTTCCGCGATCTCAATCTCCTGGACACGCATCTCGGGTTGATCATCGCGTACACGACGTTCAGCCTTCCCTACGCTGTCTGGATCATGTCCGGATTCTTTGCGGCCGTTCCGAGGGAGATCGATGAGGCGGCGATGGTTGATGGCTGCTCGCGTTTCGGAGCGTTTTGCCGGGTGATTCTGCCACTGACCGCGCCGGGTCTGGCTGCCGCGACAATCTTCATCCTTCTCCTGTCATGGAATGAGTTCCTCTTTGCCCTCGTCCTGGCCGGTGGCGGGAAGGCAAAGACGTTGCCGGTGGCCGCCGCTCAATTGATCGGCCAGCGGGAAATTCAGTGGAACGAACTGTGTGCGGTTTCCACTGCCACCATTCTCCCCCTGCTGATTTTCTTTTCTCTCGTCCACAAGTATCTGTTGCGAGGAATGATCGCGGGCGCAGTGAAGTAGCACCCGTGCTGTCTTGGTCGGCATCGCCGGGAGTATGGCGACCGTGCACGAGGGCTGGATCAACCAGGAGATCATCGAGGTGGCCCGCGCGGGATCGAGCTGGAGCACAATCCCGGACGAGATTTCAGCAGACACGTAAGGAGGAGTGACAATGGCGATCAAACGAGCGAGCACTCTCAAGCCGTACACCTACGATAACATCCAGGGAGGTGAGGAATTCGGTCCCGTGGAAGGCGTCCTCTCGGAGTTGAAGCTCAAGACTCACGCCTTTGCCGTTGACGATTACGGCGCCTGGTACTTCCAGGGTTCGCCCTTCGGCAACCGTATCGGGCATCCCACGCTCTTGGCCACCGATATTTTGATGCTTTTCACGCTCGGTTATGACATGACGCCACCTTGCGAAGCCGGTCTCCACGCGCGCAACGAACTCGAATTCCTCCGACCCATCTTCGTCGGCCAGCAGGTCACCCTCAAAGGGAAGCACACCGAGAAGTACCAGAAGCGCGCGCAAAGCTACCGAATCCTGGAGGGGCAGGTCCTGGATGAGGCGGGGCAGCCTTTCCTCCGCATGCGGGCGACCGAAACCGTAGGGCTGAACCCCAGCACCCCGGTAGGGCGTGGCATGAGCACGCCTCCCCCGGATGCGATCACCGGTGAGGTGCCGCCGGGTGCGCCCACCGTGTACCAGGCCAGCAAATGGGTCCCCGTGGGGGCGGTGCTGCCCTCCGTGAGCAAGCCCACCACGTTGGAACAGAGCGTGGCCTACTCGGGTTATCCCTTTGGGTGGGTGGAGGGCGGCGCCCGGGCAATGTGGTACAACCAGCACACCGATCCCGAGGACGCCAAGATGCACGGCCACTCGGATGCGGTCGTGCAGGGGCTCTGCTCGGCGGCCTACATCTCGGAGATGTGTGCGAACTTCTTCGGGCCGTCCTGGCTGACGACAGGGCGACTGTCCACCGCGTTCATCCGGCCGGTGATCGTTCGGGACACCATTACCGCCTCAGGATTCGTCAAGCGGTTTGAGAAGGATGGCGACCGGAACCGCCTCTGGCTGGACGTCTGGTGCAAGAACCAGCGGGGCGAGTTAGTCACGGTGGGACGGGCGAGCGCCCTCGTGGAGTAGTGGCCCCCACGGACTCGCTCCCCGCCCGTGGTGAGGATCCGTGGGATCTGCCCGCGAATGAGATTCGTGCACTCGATCAGCGAAGCCCGCAGGAACGTCGCCGCCGCGTATGGAGATGCGGTGGTCAACTTGCGCTGGAAGATTCTTGGCTAGGAGACCTTGGGACAAGGTTGCTTTTGGCGAGAGAGGCGAGAGAAAGGATCGCTCATGCGGGCAGCCGTCTTCAAGAAGCAGGGTGTCTTAGCGGTGGAGGACGTCCCCGACCCGGTGCCGGAGACCCCGCCGCCCACCCCGGAACAGGTGCGCCTCATCCGCGAGGTCATCGACCCCCGGCGGATCCTGCTGGGAGGGTAACGCCTCACGAGGAGACTGGATGCGCCATGGCCATCGTCAGCGGTTTCAACCATGCGAGCTTCACGGTGAGCGACATGGATCGCTCGCTCCTGTTCTACCGCGATCTCCTGGGGATGACCCTGGAGGCGGACCGGGAGCTCCAGGCGCCGCACATCAGCCGGATCACCGGCTTTCCCGGCACCCGCATGCGGGTCGCGAACCTGCGCGTCGCCGGGCTGATGCTGGAGCTGATCCAGTACCGGGAGCCGGCGGGGGAGCGGCCCGCGCTCCGGACCTGCAACGTGGGCAATGCCCATATCGCCTTCGACGTGGAGGACCTGCCGAAGCTGTGCCGCGAACTCTCGGCACGCGGCGTTCAGTTCCGCTCGGAGCCGGTGGAGATCCCCTCCGGCCCCCTGCAGGGAGGGTACGTCGTCTATTTCAGCGACCCGGATGGCATCACCCTTGAATTTGTCCAACGACCCCAGGTTGCCTAGCCCGGATTATTCGCGAACCTGTTTGCGAATAATCGCGGGGAATGACCAAATCCCAATCCGCCGCGGGCGGAATGACCAATTGCGGATGGGAATTCCGTGAAACCCCTTGACGGCGCGCTGTGCGCGCCCACCATCATTGGTCATTGGAAATTGGTCATTGGTCATTTGATCCGGAGAATTCACGGGTCCGTTCGTGAACAATGCGGGCTAAGGAGGTGTCCCCATGGGATGGGAGACGGTGCTCTACGAGATCGACGGCCCGGTGGTTCGGGTCACCCTGAACCGGCCGGAGCGGCGGAACGCCCTGGACGACGTCCTCATCGAGGAGCTGGACGAGGCGGTGAAACAGGCCGACCTGGATGAGGCCATCCGGGTCATCATCATCGCGGGGGCCGGCAAGTCCTTCTCCGCCGGGCACGACATCAGCGGGCCGGCGCCCAACATGGAGGCGGGCGGCCGCAAGGCCCGCTCCCGCGAGGCCCAGACGACCTGGAAGGATCCGGAGCGGCGCCTGAAGCGGGAGCAGTTCCTGTACTTCGACAAGTCGCTGGCGATCCGGAACGCGACCAAGCCGACCATTGCCCAGGTCCAGGGCCCCTGCGTGGCGGCGGGGCTCATGCTGGCCTGCATGTGCGACCTCATCGTGGCCTCCGAGGACGCGACCTTCCAGAATCCGGTCTGCCGGATGGCCAACGGCTCCATCGAGCTCCTGGTGGAGCCGTGGGAGCTGGGGATCCGCAAGGCCAAGGAACTCCTCTGGACCGGGGACGCGATAGACGCGCAGGAGGCCTGGCGCCTGGGGCTGGTGAACCGGGTCGTTCCGACTGAGCGACTGGCCGAAGAAGCCATGCGCCTGGCCCGGCGGATCGCCCTCGCGCCGCCGGTCGCGGTGGCCCTGACCAAGCGCAGCGTCAATCATACCTGGGACCTCATGGGGCAGCGGGCGTCGTGGGAGTACCATTTCATGCTCCATCACTTCGCCCACACCACCGACGAGACCCGGTCCTTCGCCGAGGAGATGCGGGTCGCCCCGGGGGGCCTCAAGGAGTTTCTCAAGCGACGCGACGAGATGTACCGGCAGGGCTAGCCTTATTACCAGGAGCACTTTATAGGTGACATTCGACAGCCGTGACTTGCCGAGCGGAAAGCCGCGAATGGGCAGCCCGAAATGTCATCAATAAAGCGCTCCCATTAGTAATTCGGAGTATTCACGAATGCCCCCAGACACCCTCACCGGGTACCCCCTGGGTGCCCTCTCCCATCGAGGGCATATGCGCTAACTTAAGCCCCCCTTTGAAAAAGGGGGGGAGGGGGGATTTCGCTAGGGGCTGCGGAGCCATGTTGAAGTACAATGCGCATCTCAACGCTAGGGGCTGCGGAGCCATGTTGAAGTACAATGCGCATCTCAA
>METI01000241.1:13212-16986 GCA_001771285.1 candidate division NC10 bacterium RIFCSPLOWO2_12_FULL_66_18 | reverse complement strand
CAACACCCTTCACTCTGGTCTGGAGGGGAACGAGGTTCCGACGGGTGCGACCCCCCCCAGCCCAATCCCGAACCTGACCTCCCTGCGCGTTAGGAAGGAGGTGAAAGGATGCCGGTCGGGGAGGCCACTGGAGATCCAGTGGCCTCTCTTTTTATGGGCGAGGTATGCACCGATGTCGCACAGGCAGCCGGCCGGAGGAGATCGAAGCCGCCGGGGCGGAGATCGCCCGCTTGGAGGCCCAGCGCCACTACCTGGAGGACCAGCTCCAGCGCGTGAGGGTGACGAGTCCCCTCGCGTGCATCATCGGTAAGCGCCGGATCCTCGACCGCATGACACGGAGGCTCGCCCGCTATATCCGGGTGGAGTTCTGGTCCTGGTGGTAAAGGAGCGACCCATGCGGAAGCTGCGGGTCCTCATTGTAGAGGAGAAAAGGCTTGTGGCGGCCGGCCTGAAGGCCCAGTTGGAAAGGCTCGGCCACGACTTTGTGGGATCGGCCAAGGACGGGAGGGAGGCGGTACAGTCCGCCTTAACGATTGAGCCGGACCTCATCATCATGCGCATCCGGACTCCCGTCGTCGATGGGATCGGGGTGGCCCGAACGATCCTGGCCCACAAGGCCATCCCTATTGTAGTCCACACCCCCTATGTCTCCGCGGATCTTGTCCGGCAGGCCCGGGAGGCCGGGGTCATGGCCTATCTCCCTAGCCCCGTGGACAGATGGCAGCTCCATTCGACGATCGAGCTGGCCCTGGCCCGCTTCGAGGAGCTTCAGGCCATCCGCCGAGAGGCGAGCGATCTGAAGGAGGCGTGGGAGACCAGGAGGCTGGTGGAGCAGGCCAAAGGGGTCCTGATGAAACGGCTGAAGCTGTCCGAGGCGGAGGCCTTCCGACGCATGCAGCGACAGCGCCGGAGCATGGGAAAGAGCCTTAAGGAAATGGCCTCGACGATTTTGAATGCCGAGGAGCTCTTCTTCAGGAGACTCAATGTCCCGCGACAGCTTCAGGCCATTCGCTACGTGATCCGTCAGGGCTAGGTCTTTCTCCCAACAGGAACCATCCAAAAGGGGATGGGAGGTGTACCGATGGACATCCTGCCAATATTTCTCTTGAAGTTCTTCGAAGCAGTCCCACGGCGCCAAGAGGGGCGTGGCATCATGTATATCATCATCCGGCAGCCTTTTGATTTTCTCGAGGAGGGATTTCGAAGGGCTTTTGAGGGACAAGAGAACATCAGGGTCATCATGGACAGGCGCTCTACCAGGCGTCGGACGAGCCAGCAGCCTGTTGCGGTAGAGCGCCGTGGGGCCGATCGGCGAAGGTCGAAGGAAGAGATCGGCGAAGTGGTCATTTCGGAAATTCGAGGCTCGTGGAAGAGGATGCCCCCTTAAGGCCTCGGTTAGGGGCCAGCATGCGTACCCTCCAAGGGGATAGGTCCCTTTCATAATTTCTCGCCTTCTTCTCATCATTGTTTCGGTGTTAGAATTTCCTCCTCTTCAGGTCAGGGCGTTGGACACCGAGGTGACTGCTCGGGATTTACCGAGGCTGGCGATGAGACTGAGGCGGAGCGCGATGCCACCATCAGCGAGGTGGGTGGCAGAGGTGGCGGGGGTTGTGGCCCTCTATGTCGCCACGGGGAAACTCGGATTTTTGCTGGCCATTCCTCCGGGGAACGTCACGATCGTGTGGCCGCCCTCAGGTCTCGCCTTGGCGGCGGTGCTGTGGCTGGGCAACCGCGCGTGGTTGGGCATCTGGTTCGGGTCATTCTTGGTCAACACGTGGTTCTTTTCCGGGATCACCGATCCCTTTTCCGTGGTTGCCCTGGCGATCTCCTGCAGCATCGGGATGGGGTCCACCCTGCAAGCGCTGCTGGGTGCCAGTCTGATTCGGCGGCTCATCGGATCGGGAAGCCCGCTTGACCGCCCGCAGGACGTGTTCACATTCGCGGGCATCGAGCTCTGTAGCTGCATGGTGGCCGCCACCTTCGGCGTGACCAGCCTGTCGCTGGGTGGCTTCGCCCCATGGAATGCGTATGCCTACACCTGGTGGACGTGGTGGCTGGGGGACTTCACCGGGGTGCTCATCGTGACCCCGCTGCTGCTCACCTTCAGCCAGCGGCCGTGGGCCCGCTGGGAACCCCGGCGGCTTGCCGAAGCGGGCCTCGTGCTGGCGTTGCTGTTGATCAGTAGCCAGATCGTCTTCGGCGAACAGTTTCAGGTGGGGGTCGCCCATGCTCCGCTCGAGTTCGTGCTCATTCCCTTCCTCATCTGGATGGCGTTTCGCTTTGGGCAACCCGGCGTGGTGCTCTCGATCCTTATCGTGTCGGGGATGTCGATCTGGGGGACGCTGCATGGGTTCGGTCCATTTCGCAGAGACACGCGCAATGAATCGCTCATGTTGCTGCAAGCCTTCCTGGGCATTGTGACCGTGACGGGGCTGGTCGTGGCCGCCGCCATCCTGGAGCGGAGGCGTGCGGAGGAGGCGCTGCGGACATCGGAGCGTCGTCTGGCCGGGGCGCTGGATGTCGCCGAGGCCGCCGTCATCGCCGTGGATGAAACCCAGCGCATCATCCTGTTCGACCAGAGCGCGGAAAAGATCTTCGGCTATACCGCTCACGAGGTGCTGGGCCGGCCCCTGGACCTGCTCCTCCCTGCGCGCTTCATCGACGCCCATCGTCAGCACATCCGCGACTTCTCGGCCGGTGCCGTGGCCGCCCGGCGCATGGGCGAGCGGCGGGAGGTGTTCGGTCGCCGCAAAGATGGGACGGAGTTCCCCGCCGAGGCCGCGATCTCCAGGTTGAATCAGGCGGGACAGCCTACGTTCACCGCCGTGCTGCGCGATATCACCGAGCGCAAGCAGGCCACAGCAGCCCTCGAACAGGCTCACGCGAAGCTCACCGGCTGGGTGACCGAGCTGGAACAGCGCACCCGCCAGACCACCCTGCTCAGCGAAATGGGCGATCTGCTCCAGAGCTGCCTCACCCCGGCGGAGGGCTACACCGTCATCAGCCAGTGTGGCCAGAAGCTCTTCCCAGCCGGAGCGGGCATGCTGGGCGTGCTCGACGTCTCCAAGCGCCTGGTGGAGGTCGTGGCCGTCTGGGGGGAGGACCCGGTGGGCGAGCGCCTGTTCGCCCCGGAGAGGTGCTGGGCCCTCCGGCGCGGCCGGCTGCATCGCGTGGAGACCCCGCACTCCGGGCTGCTGTGCCCGCATGTGGATCCCACGCTGGCGACGGGCTCCCTGTGCGTCCCCATGATGGCGCAGGGCGAGCCGCTGGGGCTGCTGCACCTGCAGGGTGGGCCCTTCGGGGCGGACCAGCCTCCGGGTTCTCCGCAGCCCCCGCAGGGGGCGCACCAGGGCTTCGCAGTGAGCGTGGCCGAACGCATCGCGCTGGCGCTGGCGAACCTGCGGCTGCAGGAGACGCTCAGGAGCCAGGCCATCCACGATCCCCTGACCGGGCTGTTCAACCGCCGGTACATGGAGGAGTTCCTGGCGCGGGAGGTGCACCGGGCCGAGCGGAGCCAGCGCCCCCTGGGGGTGATCATGTTCGATATCGACCACTTCAAGCGGCTGAATGACACCTGCGGCCACGAGGCCGGGGATGCGGCGCTGCGCGAGCTGGGCGCCTTCCTCCAGGCCAACCTGCGGGGCGGGGACGTGGCCTGCCGCTACGGGGGCGAGGAGTTCGTCTTCCTCTTGCCGGAAGCCTCCCTGGACGATACCCGGCGCCGCGCCGAGCAGCTCCGGCAGGCGGTCAAGCGCCTCCCGGTGTCGCATCGCG
>METI01000241.1:2522-13173 GCA_001771285.1 candidate division NC10 bacterium RIFCSPLOWO2_12_FULL_66_18 | reverse complement strand
CCGCCTTCCCCAGGCACGGGGAGACGGGCGAGGCCCTGCTTCGGGCGGCCGACCGGGCCCTCTATCGGGCCAAGAACGAGGGGCGAGATCGCGTGATCGTCGCCGAATGAGCCGGACGGCTCCTCCGCGTGGCCGCCCCTCCGGCCGGACCGAAGCCATGTGCCCCCTCGCGGGTCTCCCTCCCCGGCCACCTCATCCTGCCCGCGCCGCTATCCTCCGCGGCCTGATCCAGCCCTGCCCCTTTGAGTCCCGGGATTTTCCGCTCTCAATTTCCAGGATTTTTCTCCCGTCGGCACTGGGATTCACCGACTTGCCCTCCCCGGCCATGAAACCTATCCTGCTCGCGAATGAGCAGGATCGGCCGTTTCTGCTGGCCCCTGCCCCGCTCGGGACACTGTCCCGCCAGGGGCTGGCAACCACAAACCAACAGAGCTCGCATGAGCTCGAAAAAAAGGAGGGGGTCATAATGGACAAGAGAGCATGGCGGACAATGAGGGCAGTAGCGCTGGTATTCCTGCTGATAGGTGTCTTGGTTTCTTTGCCCAGCCAGAGAGCCGAGGCGACGCACGGTACGTTTGCGGCTGGGGACGTGTTCGTCTCGATGTCGGACGGCACGGTGCAGTGGTTTCACTCCGACGGAACCTTCAATAGAGTCCTGCCCACCCTGGTCGGTGGTCACGCCGAAGGGATGGCCTTCGACGCCTCGGCGAACCTGTTTGTGACCCACCGGTCGCCCGGAAATACCGTCGAGACATTCAACCCCAGCGGGGTTCGCCTGGGAACATTCGGCAGCGGCTACAACTGTAACCCCAACTCCATCGTGTTCGGCGCCGGTGGAAATGCCTACGTGGGCCAGGCGGATTGTAGCGCGGACGTCCTGAAGTTCGATTCGGCAGGGAATCCCCTGGATGCCTTCGACGTGGCGGCGGAGCTACGGGGATCAAACTGGATCGATCTCGCCGCCGACGGGTGCACCATCTACTACACGTCGGATGGGACCAACGTCCTGCGCTACAATGCCTGTGCCCGGGCGCAACTCTCGAACTTCAATAGCATGCCCCTCCCCGGGTCTCCTCCCCCCCTCGGCATGGGCGCAGGGGCGCTCCGGATCCTCCCCGATGGTCGCGTCCTGGTCGCAGACTATGAGGTGATCGTGCTCCTGGACGCCTCGGGCAATGAGATCCAGCGATACGACGTGCTGGGGGAGCCAGAGGGTTGGCGGGGCGTGGATATCGTCGGAGACGGCACCTTCTGGGCCTCGAACTTCAGCAGCGGCAATGTCTACAAGTTTGAAATCAACACGGGGACCGTGCTGGCAACGTTTAACGCCGGACCCGCGAACACGGTCAAGGCCGTCGCGGTGAGACGTGCGCCTACCGCCGTGTTCGCGAGGGGCCGCATGACAGGTGGCGGGAGCATCTTCACGAGCCTTGCAGACAGTGGTGTTCCTCCCAGCACACGGGTCACGCACGGCTTCGAGCTCCATTGTGATCCGGCCCGGAAGCCGAACAACCTGGAGATCAATATCCATACCGTTCCAGGCAGCCGCTTCCACCTGGAGAGCCTCACCTTCGCCCTGTGCACCGATGATCCGACCATCACGCCCAATCCCCCTGCGGCCCCCTTTGACACCTATGAGGGGAAGGGGACGGGCAGCTATAACGGGCAATCCGGGGCAACGGCGGAGTGGATCTTCACCGATGCCGGGGAACCCGGCGTGAATGACCGGATCAAGAAGCTGATCATCAGGGATGCCGGGGGTAACGTTGTCCTGAACATCCCCGAACCCGGTCATCCGCTGACCTATGGTAACCATCAGGCCCACAAGTAGGTCTGAGGGCACAGCATGGGGGGAGGGGGCTTTCCCCTCCCCCTTTTTGCTACTTAGGAGAACGGGCGCGCAGCAAGGAGACCGACTGACACCTCGGTCGGGCGCCTGAACCCTGGAGCCGCCGGCCCCGCCAAGACCACGCCTCGCTCCCTGCGAGTTCCAGAATTTCCCCCCCGCGGGTGCCAGAATTTCCCCACGGCAAGTCCAAGAGTTTCCTCCCCCCAAATGCGAGAATTCAGCCGATTGCCCGCTCTGGCTCCGCAGCCTATGCTCTTGGTCAAGAGGTAGGTGAATATCCAGTTTTCGTTTTAAAGTCACGATGACCAATGGACGAAACCAGGACGAAAACACATTTAATGGGAAACGCCAAGGCCGGCACCGGAAACTTGGCACTGGAGAGGGGGCCATGCTGACGCAGTCCAAGACCCGTGCATTGTCAAAGGTGGTTGAAGCTTTTCAGCCTGACCGATTGTTCCTTCTGGTCCTGGCTCTAGTCCTCCTCTCAGCCGCCCCCGCGGGGGCCGCGCAGTCGGCTCTTCCCGCGGGTGTGCCAGATATCTTCGACCCAGAGGTCCGCACCAAGTTTCAGCCGACAGGGGTGATCAGTCTCCATGGCAATCCAGACTTTCCCGTGCTGCTCCTCTTGAATACGGTCGAAGAGCAGCCCCAGGCCATGATGCTGGGCCTGGATGCCCGAAATGGGAAAGATAGCTGGTCACTCGTGTCCGATCCGATCGTTCTGATTATCCTTTTCGCCGATCCGGTCACCATTCTGGGCGCGTATGTGGATGCCGGGTTCTCCCGGGAAGGAAGGGCCTCGGGAGATTTTATAACCCTCGAAAACCCAAACTCCCTGACATTGCCTGACCTGCTTAAGGCAGTGACCGCGGTCCCGACGCGGACATACATGTAAGCCCGCGCGCTCTCCCCCCTTCTCGCGGCCGTCTTCCTCCTCTTTCTCGACTTGCCGCATGAGATTTGAGATCGCTTGCAGGTGGCGCTCGATCGGATCCCGCAAGACCGGAGTGAGAGAGCGGTTTCCAAGGTACGACCGAACCAACGTCTGCCCGTGCAGGCTCAACGTGCCGTGAAAACACTTCAGCACGTTGAGGACGAATGTCTGCTCCGTCAGCTCCCGGTCAAGGTCTGGCTGTCCTCAGACATCCAATTGTCTCGCCGCCACGCACACAGGACCAATCGCCGTGGGCTTACCAGCAGACGCATATTCAACATTGGCAAGCGCACTGCTCGATCGTGCGGAGGCCCCTCCGCGAGAAGCAGGCGGACACGCGAGCTCACTCCGCAGGCAGGAGCGCCGCCGCATCCCTCTGGCTGCCCATCAGCGTCCCCAGCGCCGCCTGCACCGACTCGAAGCGCTGGAAGAGAGAATCCAGTCGCAGTTCCCGCATCCGCTGGGTGAGTTCGGGACCGACGTTCGCCAGCGCCAGCGTCCCCCCCATACCCTGCGATCGACACAGGCGTTCCACCAGGACACCCAGGACCGTGGCCTCCACCCGCCGGACGCCGGCGCAATCCAGGATCATGGTGCGACAGCCGTCCGCCAGCAGCGTCCTGATGCAGTTCTTGATCTCCACCATGGTGTGGATGCCCAGGTCCCCCTGCGGATCAATCACCGCAGTCCCGTGGGTCTCCGACCAGCGGACCTGCAACGGTGTCCTCCGAAAGATAGGCGATGCGCCGGTTCCGTTTTCCAAGGCCTCGAAACCCTCCATCTCCGTTCTCGACGAGGAAGGGACCAACAGCTTCCTCCGATGATGCTAGGCGCCCAGGCAGGGGAGAACAATCCGGGGATTCATGGAGTCGAAGAGGGAAAATCCTGGCAAGGGGGAGGGGAAAATGCTCGGAAAGCGGTCACGCCCTCCTTGTGGCCTCGCCGACGGGCATCTCCCTCAAGCACCTCAACCCTGGAGCGGTCGAGGCGGCCGGGGCCGCCCCTCCCCCCTTCGAATCCCAGGATTTCCCCCTGTCGAGGCCAGGGATTTCCCTCCTGTCAATGCGAGGATTCAATGGATTGTCCTCCCCCGTCCCGCCGCCTATACTCCCGAGCATGATACGGGTGAACCTTCCGATCAACGATATCTTGTCGCCACACGCCGAGATCGAGATGACGAGGGATCCCATGGCTCCGGGACGTAGGGACCAAGTTCATCCCCGCTATGACATGGAGCTCCGGGTCAGCGTCCAAACCGGAACGGGTGTGATTCTGAAAGGGCAGACCCTCAATCTGAGCAATAACGGGGTGGGTGTGGCGATTCCCAGGCGGGTCGCCCTCGGGACGATCGTGGCTGTCACGCTCCACCTTCGACGGGGGTACCTCTGGCTCCCGGGGATCGTGGTGTGGAATGACGAGGCCCCTCTGGCTGGCGCCTTGGGCTGTCTCCACGGCATCCAGTTCCGGACGTGTCAGCGGGGGACCTTTGCCGTCGACATCTTCACTACCGAGCACGTCCTGGCTGAATAACAGACCGACCGGCAATGGCTTCGAGAGGTCCGGAATGCATCTTGGACTCGGGCTGAAACGTCAACAGAGTCAGGGAAGCGGGTTCGGTGGACAGGATCCTTGTGCTGGAAGGTAGCCCGAGCATGCGGCACATGTTTCAAACAAATGGAGTTCCCACTCGGGGAGCTGCCGAAGCGCGTCGTCCTCTGGACAGGCGATGCTGAGCTGATCGAGAAGGGGCGCCGCGCCGGCCTCAGAACTATTTGCAAGACCGACCTGGAAAACCTTGACCGGCTGCTGCGCGAGATCGCCTCAGCGGCCAAGGGGACGACCTGACCCACCCTGAGACGCCTTCGATCGCACGGCTAGGGTCAGGAAATTCGACCCTCTCAAGTGAGGGTCGTCAGTCAGAACCGTGACGGAATACGTCTGCGTGGTTGTGCCTCAGGGTGGGGGCATAAACCGAAGGGGGCGAAGCCTTGCCAACGGATGCTGCGATCATGAAGGAGCCGCTGACCTGCCTGACGGACGATCGGCCCGCCAGCGCGGGGCCCGCCGGCCCTCACTGGTACGCCCTCTGGACCCACAGCCACTGCGAGCAACTGGTTCACGACCAGTTGGCGGCAAAGGGATTTCACCTGTTTCTGCCCAAGATGGATGTCTGGTCCAGGCGGGGCGGGATCCGGCATCAGATCCCTGTCCCCTTGTTTCCTGGCTACCTCTTTCTCCGCCACGCCATGGACAAGACCAGCTACGTCGAGGTGCGCAAGGCCAGGGGCTTGGTGCGGCTGCTGGGGGAGCGGTGGGATCGCCTGGCGGTGATTCCCGACCGGGAGATCGAGGCCGTTCAGAAGGTCCTGGCGGCCGGCCGGCCGGCCCTGCCCCACCCGTACCTGCGGGAAGGCCAGCGGGTTCGGATCACCCGCGGCGCGCTGGCGGGGCTAGAGGGGATCCTGGTGGAGGTCAGACCGAACAAAGGGCTGCTGGTCTTGTCGGTGGGCCTGCTGCAGCGGAGCGTGGCGGTGGAGGTCGATTGCACCCTGGTGGTCGCCGCGTAGGGAGCTCAGGCATCGATCCGCCAGGGAGGCAGGGCATGGGTTCGTTGACAGGCTCCTCCCCGGCCTTTTATGGGATGGGGTATGCATCTTGCTGCATGGCGCGGGATCGTGCTGGCGCTTGCGCTCCCGGCGGGAGCCTTCACCCCGGCCGTGGTCCTGGCTCAGGCGGGTCTGTATGTTACCCCCTTCGTCTCCGTTGCCGAGGTGTACGACGACAACCTCTTCGCCACCCCCTCCCATCGCGAGGCGGACTTCATCTCCCGCGTCAGTCCGGGAATCCAGGCCGGGTACCGAACCGCCCCGCTGACGCTCGAGGCCCGCTACTCCTTCGACGCAGAGATCTATGCCCGCCACCCGGAGATGAACGATGCGCAGGTGCGCCAGGCAGCCTCACTCGACTTTCGGTATCTCCCGAACCGGGCGCTGACGCTCTCGGCCAACGTGGTCTACTCGGAGACCCACATCCCCCGGGAATTGAACCTGGAGACCGGCCTCGCGAGTGGCCGCGCGCGGGCCTCCCGGCTCTCCTTCCGCCCCTCCCTCGCCTATCGGTTCGACTCACGCACGAATGGAACTGGAGGGTACACGGTCACGAAGGACGGGGTGATCGGGGGCATCGCAACCCTCACCCATGCCATCACCCTGGATTTCGATCGGCGGCTGACGGCGCGGGATACGGGACACCTTGGCTATCAGCTCCGCCAGTCCGAATTCGACGGGGCGGACACAACCATGTCCCATGCCTTCACACTCGGCTGGACGCGCGAACTCACGCCGCAAACCAGTCTCACGCTTCGGGCGGGGCCGCGCTTCTCCGAGGGATCGGTGGACCCCGAGGTATCGGTATCCATCCGGCATCGGCTGCAACGGGGCGATCTCTCACTCACGTACTCGCGGAGCCAGACCACGGCCATCGGCCAGGCCGGCACCGCGCATACGGAAAGCTGGACCGCGAGGGCGACGGTTCAGCTCATGCGCTCCCTCCAGGTCAGTGCCGCGCCCAGCTTCCTGAGGAGCACTCGCGATATCGCCGTGGCGAAAGTCTATGGGGTAAACCTGGATGCCGCCTACCAGATCACAACCTGGGTGTCGCTCGTCGGATCCTATCGGTTCAGCCTCCAGCAAGGGAGGCTCGATGCCCCCGGACGCAGCGAGGACATCCTCCAGAACGTCTTCCTGCTTAGCCTGGTCGCCGTCTCCCCTTCGCTCCTGGACTAGATCTCATGACGGAGAGAGCGGATTTCACCTGCGGTGTTGGGGAAGAGCCATGATGACTCGCAGGCTGCTTGCTGCAACGGTGGTGGTCCTGTCGCTGGTTGCCATCGGTCCGGCCTGGGCCAAGGAAGCGGAAAAGGCGCAGGAGCAGAGCGAGTACCAGATCGGACCCGAGGACGTACTCGACATCGCGGTATGGAATAACACGTCCATCAGCAGGACCGTTCCCGTGCGGCCGGACGGCAAGATCTCCCTCCCGCTCCTGACCGACGTGCAGGCGGCGGGCCTCACCCCCGCCCAGCTCCGGGAGGCCCTGATGAAGAGGCTGGCAGAGTACGTGCCATCCCCCGAGGTCTCCGTCATCGTGCGGGAGGTGCACAGCTTCAAAGTCTCCGTCATCGGGGAAGTGAAGACTCCGGGCCGCTTTGAATTGAAAAGTCAGGCCACGGTGCTGGATATCCTGGCCCAGGCGGGTGGCTTGAGCGAGTTTGCATCCCGCTCGAAGATCGTGGTGTTTCGTCCCGAGGGCGGGAGCGTGCGGCGCATCCCCTTCAACTACAACAAAGTCACTTCGCCGGGCGGGGAACAGGAGAACTTCTTCCTCCAGCCCGGCGACATCGTCATGGTCCCGTAGCCGGGGCGCCGGGAGGACGGAGCACGCCATGGAGGACCATCCGCGCAAGGGCTCGGGCGTGGAGTTCGCGCTCACGGTGTGGAGCCGGCGGAAGTGGCTGGCGATCCTGATCTTCGGAGGGGCCCTGACGGCCGCGGTCAGCATTGCGACCTTCCTGCCGAACGTCTACCGGTCCACGGCCACGGTGCTCATCCAGCGCCAGGAGGTGTCCGAGACGTTCGTCAAACCCTCCGTGACCGGCGAACCGGAGACCAGGCTGCACACCATCACCCAGGAAGTTCTGAGGCGGTCCCGACTGGAGGAGCTGATCCACCGGTTCGGCCTCTATCCGGAATTGAGGAAGGGCCTCCCCCCGGAGGTCGTCGTCGAGCGGATGCGCCGGGACATCCAGGTGGAGTTCAAGGCGGCCGAGCCGACGGGAAGTCGGGGCGCGACCATCGCCTTCTCTCTCAGCTACCGGGGGACGGATCCCCAGACGGTGGCCCGGGTCGCCAACACGCTGGCGTCTTCGTACGTCGACGAGAACCTGAAGATCCGGGAGCGGCAAGCCAGCGGGACGACCCAGATCCTGCGGGGTCAGGCTGAGGAGACGAAGAGGAAGCTGGACGAGCAGGAACGGCGGGTCCGCGAGTTCAAGGCACGCCACATCGGCGAGCTGCCCCAGCAGCAGGCGGCCAACCTGGCGACCCTGGAACGCCTTAACGCCCAGCTTCGCCTGAACAGCGACAACCAACTCCGGGCCATGGAGAGACGTGAGAGGCTGCTGAAGCACCTGGCCGATCTCGATCCGGCCGGGTCCGCGGGGGGGCCGGATGCTACGGCCACACGGATCGGCCGGCTGAAACAGGAGCTGACAGAACTCCGGACCCGCTTCAGCGACAAGTACCCGGATGTGGTCCGGGTCAAGGCGGAGATCGCCGCCCTCGAACGCCAGCTCGCCGAGGCGAAGCCTGACGCGACGCCGGGAACGACGCCGGCCCCTCCGGACGATCAGCCGCTCCACCGGCTGCGGGAAGCCCTCAAGACGGTGGAGGCGGAGATGGCGGCCCTGCGGAGCGAGGAGCGGAACCTGCGGCAAGCCATCGCCACGTACCAGCAGCGTGTCGAGAATTCGCCCAAGTGGGAGCAAGAGTTCCAACAGGTGTTGCAGGACTCCGAGACGATGAAGGACCTCTACTCGGCCCTGCTGAAGCGGTACGAAGACGCCCAGCTGGCGGAGAGCGTGGAGCAACACCAGAAGGGGGAGCAGTTCCGGATCCTGGACCCGGCGATCCCAGCCAGGGAGCCGTCGGCGCCCAACCGCCTGCGGCTCATCCTCACGGGGATCCTGCTCTCGCTCGGGCTGGCGGCCGGCTCGGTGGCCTTGGCCGAGCGGCTGGATGCGTCCTTCCACACGGTGGGCGAGCTCCGGGCCTTCTCCACGCTGCCGGTGCTGGTGAGCATTCCGCGGATCAGTACCGCGGCCGACCTCCGCCAGAGGCGACGGCGATTCTGCCTGGGCGTGGCCGCAGCACTCGGGGGCCTTCTGCTCATCGTGGGGGCCTCATACTACCTGGCCGACGGGAACGACCAACTGGTCTGGACGCTGACGCGGACCCGCGCCTGAGGGATGGGATGGATCCCGACGTTCCGGAGAACAACTCGAGCGCGCTCCCGGCGTTCCTCTTTGATCGCATCCTCCGTGCGCGATTGCCTGGCGAGATGAGCGGGAATTTCCAGGAACAGGGTCCGACCGACGGGTCGCGCCGCCTGGCGCCCCCGTCGGTCCCAGGGCAGGCGGTGGAGGGCCCGGATGCGCTGGACGACCACTTGGTGAGCCTGCTCGCCCCTGCTTCTTTCGAGGCCGAACAATACCGCACGCTCCGCTATGGGCTGGAGCAGATGGCCAAGGCCGGCCAGTTCACCCCGATCGTCGGCATCACCAGCCCCACCGTGGGGGACGGCAAGACGACCACCGCCATCAACCTCGCCGGGGCCCTCGGCCAGGCACCCGAGGCGCGCGTCCTGCTGGTGGATGCCGATTTGCGCCGCCCCTGCGTGGGAGGCCAGTTGGGGTTCGGGGATTCCCCGGCACCTGGTCTGGCGGACGCGATCCTGGACCCGGGGGTGAGCCTGGACGACGTGGTCCGGGGTTGCCCCCCGTTCAACCTGTCAATCCTCCCGGCCGGGAGGCCCCCGGCCGCGCCCTACGAGGTCCTCAAATCGCCGCGGCTGGGGGAGCTGCTGGAAGCGGCGCGCCAACGCTACGACTACATCCTGGTCGACACGCCCCCCGTGGTGCCCGTCCCGGACTGCCGCTTGCTGGCGAAATGGGTTGATGGCTTCCTGGTGGTCGTAGCCGCCCACAAGACGCCGCGCCCGCTGGTGGCGGAGGCGTTGACGGTCCTGGATCCGGCCAAGGCCCTTGGCCTCGTCTTCAACGGCGACGATCGCCCGTTCGCCGGCTACTACCACGCCTATGGCTACGCGCCCGACGCCACCCGGGGCGGCGGGCGGGCGCGGGCGGTGAGAGCAGTCGCGGCCTTCCTCGGGCGCAGGCGTTCTACCTGGCAGCGCGGGGCGCCCTAGCTCCTGGACGACCATCACGCGAAGGAGTCGGGTCATGTGTGGCATCGTCGGATACCTCGGGCATCGTGAGGCGATCTCGTTCTTGCTCCCTGCCCTTCGCCGGCTGGAGTACCGGGGCTACGACTCGGCCGGGGTCGCCACGTTGAACGGGACCCACCTGGAGGTGCGGAAGGCGGTGGGGAAGATCCCCACGCTGGAAGCCTCCATTGCTGCAGCCCCGCCGCAAGGATGCCTCGGGATCGCCCATACGCGCTGGGCCACCCACGGAAAACCCTCCGTCCAAAATGCCCACCCGCACGTGGACTGCGGGGGGCGGCTGGCTATCGTCCACAACGGGATCATCGAGAACTACCGGGAGCTTCGGCAGTCTCTGGCCGCCGAGGGGCATCGCTTTCGCTCCCAAACGGACACGGAGGTCATCGCCCACCTCATCGAGCAGTATCGGACCAACGGGCTGCCGGAGGCGGTGCTCCGCGCCACCCGGGACCTGCGGGGGGCCTATGCCCTCGCCTGCATCGCAGAGGATTCGCCGAATATGCTGGTGGCCGTCCGGTCCGGCAGTTCCCCCCTGGTCATCGGCTTCGGGAACGGGGAGGTGTTCCTCGCCTCGGACATTCCGGCGCTGCTCGGGGAGACGCGGGAGGTCCTGATTCTGGAGGAGGGGGAAGCCGCTGTCCTGAGCCGCGGCGAGATTGCCCTCCGCACCCTCGACGGCACGCCGGTGCGGCGGACGCCGACCACCATCCCCTGGGACGGCGAGGCGGCCGAGAAATCGGGGGTTCCCCACTTCATGCTCAAGGAGATCCACGAGCAGCCCGAGACCGTCCGGAACACGCTGCGGGGACGGACGGACGCCGAGGCGGGGGGGATCGAGATCCCCGAGA
>METI01000241.1:0-2498 GCA_001771285.1 candidate division NC10 bacterium RIFCSPLOWO2_12_FULL_66_18 | reverse complement strand
GGGGGATCGAGATCCCCGAGATGGGGCTCAAGGATCGGGATCTGGTAGGGCTCAATCGTCTCTGTCTGGTGGCCTGCGGAACCTCCTGGCACGCGGCCCTGGTCGGAAAGTATCTGGTCGAGGAGTTCGCCCGGCTCCCCGTGGAAGTGGATATCGCGTCGGAGTTCCGCTACCGCCGGCCGATCGTTGACAGCCGCGTCCTCACCGTCCCGATCTCCCAATCGGGGGAGACGGCCGATACCCTGGCGGCCCTGCGCGAGGCCAGGGAACGGGGATCCCGGGTGGTCGCCATCTGTAACACGGTGGGGAGTTCGATGGCCCGGGCATCCGGCGGCGTCATCTATACCCGTGCCGGCATCGAGATCGGGGTCGCCTCGACCAAGGCCTTCACGGCCCAGCTCACCGCCGTCACCCTCCTCGCCCTCAAGCTCGGACTGGCCAGAGGCTTTCTCGATCAGGCATCGGTGCGCGACGTGATCAAGGGATTGTGGGAGGCCCCCGACCTCATGGCCGGCATCCTGCGCCGGAGCGACGAGATCCGAGAGGTCGCCGCCCGGTTCAGTGAGAGCCGAGACTTCCTGTACCTGGGACGGGGCATTCATTACCCCCTCGCCCTGGAGGGGGCCCTCAAGCTCAAGGAGATCTCCTACATCCATGCGGAAGGCTACCCGGCCGGGGAGATGAAGCACGGTCCCATCGCCCTGATTGACCAGCGCATGCCCGTGGTCGCCATCGCTCCCAGGGGTCCGACCTATGAAAAAATGATGAGCAACATCGAGGAGGTGAAGGCGCGGGACGGGATCGTCCTAGCGGTGGCGACGGAAGGGGACGACGAGATCGGGGGGAAGGCGGATCTCGTGATCCCCATCCCCCCTGCCATGTCCTGGATCCAGCCCCTGCTGGTGGCGTTGCCGCTTCAGCTCCTGGCCTATCATCTGGCGGTCTTGCGGGGCTGCGACGTGGATCAGCCGCGGAACCTCGCGAAGAGCGTGACGGTGGAATGATGGCAGACATCGTGGTGCTCCAGGAGGAACGCGATCGGTTCGGCCGGATCCACCAGAGCCGGCTGCAGTACGCGGTCGAGTTCGATCCCGCCCAGGGCGTGCACCGGAGCCGGCTGCTCCCCGGACAGTGTCTGCGGCGCGAGCGACGGCTCACCAGCGTCGTGGCCCTGGGAGGGGGGAGAGGCCTGCCGATGGTACTGACGGGGCTGCGGCGGCACCTCCCGTCCGAGTGTCGGATCACGGCGGTGGTGACGGCTGCAGACGACGGGGGAAGCTCGGGGGTCCTGCGGGAGCAGTACGGCGTCCTTCCCCCGGGGGACATCCGGAACTGCCTCCTCGCGCTGGCCCGCGTGGCGCCGGAGGTGTCCGCGGCGCTCCAGGTCCGCTTCGACGGGAATGGTGGACCCGCGCACGCCGTGGGCAACCTCCTGTTGACGGCCCTGGACATGGTGGCGGCGGACGAGGTGGCGGCCATCCGCCTGGCGGCCTCCCTGCTCAACATCGAGGACGTTGTCCTCCCCGCGGCCACCGCCCGGGTCCACTTGGTCGCGGAACTGGTGGATGGACGGTGCGTTCGCGGGGAGTCGGCCATCCCCCGGGGTGGGGCGCCCATCGCCCGCCTCCGAATCGATCCGCCCGATACCGCTCCGACCCCGGGCGTGCTGGACGCCCTACGGACGGCCGACATGGTGGTCCTGGGTCCCGGCAGCCTGTATACGAGCATCCTCGCCAGCCTGGTCGTCCCCGGCGTGGCGGAGGCGGTGGCGAAGGCGCGGTCGGCACGGGTCTACGTCTGCAACCTGATGACCGAGCCGGGGGAGACGGACGGGTACGGTGTGGCGGCACACCTGGAGGCGTTGACCTCGCATGGGCTGCCCCTGGAGGCACTCGATTACGTCATCGTGAACACCAGTCCGATCCCCCCGAAGGCCCAGGCCCGATACGCAGCACAGGGCGCGGAGCCGATCAGGGCGGACTTCGCGCCCCCCGCCGGCCGGCCTTTGGTCGTCTCCGCGGATGTCCTGGATGCCGGCCCCGTGATCCGGCACGCCGCTGACAAGCTGGGGGCCATTCTGTGTGAGCTGGCGGCGGGCCACCCCGACCGGTAAGGAACGATGGGAATAGCTCTAGCGCTCGTCGAGGGAAGCTCGATCTCCACCGCGCTGTGCGGGACGGCCCTTCTCTGGGCGCGCCCGCTCCCGGGCAACTGGATCGAGGTTGCGGCCGTGCTGGGCCAGGCCATCGCGCTTTCGCTGTGCTGCATGGCCGCCTTCTACCTGCTGCGGGGCTGTTCCTCCGGGACCCTCCGGAGTCGCCCCCGCATCGAGCGTGTGCTGATCCTGGGGACAAGCCCCCTCGCCCACGGGCTCATCCAGGAGATCGAGACCCAGCCCCACTGCCGGTACGCCGTCGTCGGCGTGGTGGATGACGGCCCGGCCTGCAGGGACTCGCGCTTCTCCTGCCCACTCCTGGGCCCCCTCGAGCGTCTGGCCC
>METI01000240.1 GCA_001771285.1 candidate division NC10 bacterium RIFCSPLOWO2_12_FULL_66_18 | reverse complement strand
CCTGATCGTCTTCACGTCCAACGTGTTCGCCATCCTGGGCCTCCGGGCCATGTACTTCATGCTGGCCGGCGCCGTGGATAAATTCCACATGCTCAAGTACGGCCTCTCGGTGGTCCTGATCTTCGTGGGGCTCAAGATGGTGTGGCTGAACCAGTGGTACGGGGGGAAGTTCCCCATCTCGTATTCCCTCGGCGTCATCGGTAGCGTGATCGCCGCGTCGGTGATCCTCTCCTTCCTGACACGGAAGCCCCGGGGCGTGACGCCTGGCCCTGCTCGGCGGACACCCTGACAGGGTGGCATGGCTCGTGACCTGCTGTTTTCCTTCGCAACAATCACCCAGTGGTGAAGATGATCATGAGGGCGAGTATGACGAGACGGTGGGCGCTGTGAGAGCGGGGCCGGGCCATCTCCCCACACGACTTTCGGAAGACCTCCAACATATCCTGGAACATGCCGATGGCAAGGGGGTGACGATCGGAAGGGTCGTGGAAATCCTCCGAGGACGCGGGCTCGATGTCCTCGTGATCGTTCTGGCGTTGCCGTTCTGCACGCCCATTCCGCTCCCCGGCCTCTCCACGCCGTTCGGCCTGGTCCTGATGTTCTTCGGACTCCGGATCGCCTTCCGAAAACGGCCGTGGCTTCCGCGCCGTCTCCTGGAAGTGGAGATCCCCTATCCGACCCTCTCCAAAATCATCAACGCGGGCCTGGCCATCTCGACCCGCCTCGAAAAGCTCCTTCATCCGAGGTTGCAGTTTCTCAAAGATTGGGCCTCGTTCAGCTCCCTGAATGGTCTCGCGATCCTCTTGAGCGCCTTCGTCTTAAGCCTTCCCCTCCCGATTCCGCTCACCAACGCCCTCCCGGCCTTGTCGATCGTCCTGATCGCGGCAGGCATGATGGAGGATGACGGCGCCATCATACTGGCCGGCTATCTCATGTCGGGGCTGACCTGGGTTTATCTCGCCTCGCTGGTGTGGGTCGGCAAGGTGGGGCTGACCTGGATGGGATTTTGAGACACGACACATTGCCATTGACCTCGGAAGGAGGGAGTATGGTCTCGTCCAACCTCCGCACACTCTGTGTCTCGTGGCTCGACCGCCTGGACCATGCGCTGGTGGGGTTCATGTCGGCTTACGGTATTCGCCTGCTGCGCTGGGCAGTGGCCATCGTGTACCTCTGGTTTGGTGGACTTAAGCTGATCAATGCCAGTCCCGCCGCTGAGCTGGTGGTGCAGACGGTCTTCTGGCTGCCGCCGCGCCTGGCGCTGGTGTTCATCGGAAGTTGGGAGGTATTGATCGGCATCGGGCTGCTGTTCGCACACCCACTGCTCTTGCGGGTGACCCTCTTCTTGCTCTGGCTGCAGGCCGCCGGCACCTTCCAGGTGTTCTTCCTGCTGCCACAGGAGGCGTTTCAGGGGGGGAACCTCCTGCTCCCCACGCTGGAGGGGCAGTACACCTTCAAGAACCTGGTGCTCATCGCCGCCGGGCTGGTCATCGGCAGCACGGTGCGCCGCGCTCCGCGGAGCCTGGGGAACGTTGCTCGCGAGCCGGCCCGAGCCGGGTCCAGTCAGCAGGGATGGAGGGACGAGCCATGAAAAGCGGCTGTATCCGGCTCGGAACGATCGCGGGCATCCCGCTGGAGCTCCACTTCAGTTGGGCCATGCGCTGGTGGCCCGTCGCGAGGGTGTGAAAACCCGGCGTATCGTCCTCTTCAACCTGATCCCGGCGTTTCCCCTGGACGGGGGCCGCATCCTGCGGGCCGCCCTCTGGCGGTTCTGGGGAGACTTGCCCCGCGCCACCCGCGCCGCGGCCGGGGCGGGCCGGTTCTTTGCCTACTTCCTGATGGTCGGTGGAATCAGTGCCCACGAGGGGGTACGGTCATCATGACGATACGGATTCTCACCTATGCCGCCCTGGTCGCATTCGTGGCCCTGGCGGTGAGATGGCTGGGCTGGTCTGGGACGCAGATCCTGGCCACAAGCGTCTTCGCCGGGTTCATCATCGGGACACTCTTATTCTGGAAATTTCGCCTGGCCTTCGCCCTGGCCGGGACCACGGCGCTTCTGGCCACGGGTGTCCTGGACATTCCCCATCTCATCGAGTTCGCCAGCCTGGACGTGATCCTTTTCCTGGTCGCCATGATGATCGTCATTGGCTTCATGGAAGAGCGGCGCTTCTTCGAGGTGGTCATGGAGAAGGCCCTGGGATACCTGGATCGCCGCGCCGCGCTGCTCCTCACGGCCCTCATGGTTCTGGCGGCCGTCTCCGCGGCCCTGGTGGACGAGGTGACCTCCATCCTCTTCATGAGCGCCGTCACCCTCCAGATCACCCGGCGCTTCCGGCTCAACCCGGTGCCGTTTCTCATCATGGTCGTTTTCGCCACCAACATCGGCAGCAGCGCCACCGTGGTGGGGAACCCTATCGGCGTCATGATCGCTCTGCGGGGGGGTCTGACGTTCAGCGACTTCCTCCGCTGGGCCTCTCCCATCGCTCTCCTCGCGTTGGTGGTCGCCGTCCCGCTGTCGCTCTGGTGGTTCCGGGCCGAGGTGCGCTCCCTGGATGACGCCTTGCAGGCCCAGCGGCCCCAGGAACATGCCGTGGACGTGGAACGCATCAAGCCTGTGGACCTCCTTGTCTGCTCGCTCCTCTTCCTGGGAACGGTCGGGGGCCTGATCCTGCATGCCCCGCTGGAGGGATGGCTCGGCCTTCCCAAGAACACCATGTTGCTGGGCGTCTCCTGCGGCGGGGCGGCCCTTGCCCTCTTCATCCAGCGCGAGGGCGCCCGGGAGTTGGTGGAGCGCCGGGTGGATTGGTGGACGCTCACCTTCTTCCTGCTGCTCTTCGCCTCGGCCGGGACGCTCCGCTACGTGGGCGTGACCCGGCAGATTGCCGAGGGGGTGACGGCTCTGACGGCAGGTCGGGAAGGCTGGCTTCTGCTGGGCCTCACCTGGGGGAGTGGCGTGCTGAGCGCCGTCATGGACAACGTCCTGGCCGTGGCGACGCTCATTCCGGTTCTGGAGGACCTGGAGGCCTTGGGCGTCTTTACCCGGCCGTTATGGTGGGGGCTGTTGTTCGGCGGGACCTTCTTCGGGAACCTGACCATGATCGGGAGCACGGCCAACATCGTGGCCCTGGGGATCCTGGAGCGGGATGAGGGTATACACGTTCGATTCGGGCAATGGCTTGGTCCGGGAGCCGTCGTGGCGATCCCCACCCTCCTGCTGGCGACCCTGGCCCTGTACCTTCAGCTCTCCTGGATGCGGTAGACCCGGAATCGGCCCTTGAACCGCCAAGGCGCCAAGACCGCCAAGAGATTCCCAATCGCAAGCAGAAAGAAATGAGAAGGCCCGAAGGGAAATCTGGGACAGTCCAGGGTGCTTCTGTTCAGAACTACTGAGGGTCGGCGTCTCCTGGTGTTCTCGGGGGATTGGCGGTGAGACCTTGGAGGGATTCGATGAACATTCCGCCCGGGGAGTCACGAAAGGTAAGGTAGGAGCCGCGCGGGCCGCGGTCAGGCCACGGCGGCCGTGGCTTCCTCGCGGGGGATCTCATCGGTGATGCGGATCCCGGCTTGGCGCTCGAATTCGTCGATGGGCAGCATGTCAATGGCGTTCCAGGCCAGGTGCTCGCACACCTTGGCGCAGATCTGGCATCCGATGCACTCGTGCCACCGGATCCGGACGGGCGGGATCACCGCTCCGGTGTATTCCGCGGGCGGCATGTGGTCTATGCAGTCCACCGGGCAGAAGTCTATGCAGGCCTCGCACCCGGTACAGGACTCGTTCACCGCGGCCATCAGCCTCGGGCGCTTCTTCTTGGTCGTCTTCTTCGGGAGATTGGGAACGTCCTTGTACACCATGGGCCCTCAGACCTCCACCTCGATGTCCGAGCCGGTGATGCGGGTGGGATAGCTGGCCACCCCGGCCCGCGCCGGCGGGCCCAGCACCTCGCCACTCGTGACCTTGAACTTGGCCCCGTGCCAGGGGCAGGTCACGACGTCTCCCTGGACCTGCCCTTCGGAGAGCGGACCGCCTCGGTGGGTACACGTGTCATCGATGGCGTGATAGCTCCCCCCCAGGTTGAAGAGCGCGATCGCTTTTCCCTGGACCTCCACCTTCTTGGCCTGGCCGGGCGCCAGCTCACTGGTCGTGGCGACCTTGATGAAAGCAGCCATGCTCTCTCCTCCACAGCGGGGAGCATTCGGCAAACCGGGACCGCTCTGCCCCCCTGAAACTCACGATGGACTGCGCCGAGAGACGCCTCACGTCTTCGGGGTGTATTTCTGGTAGTAGAGGTTGGCTGCGCTGCCCTCTTGCGCCCGCTCGGCCTCCCACTTTTCCCGGGTGGGCGACTTGGGAAGGTTGGAGTCCCCCTTGAAGGGGTCGGCGTTCTTGGCGGTGTAGTCCTTCCACTGTTCGGGCACATCGCTCTCTTCGAAGATGGCGTTGACCGGACATTCCGGCACGCAGGCCCCGCAATCGATGCATTCCTCGGGGTGGATGAGGAGGATATCCTCCCCCTCGTAGAAGCACTCCACCGGGCAGACATCCACGCACGCGTGATCCTTCACGCCGATGCATGGCTCAGCGACGACGTACGTCATGGCTCTCCTCCTGACCTCCCACAGGGATCGCGCCCTGCACGTCCATGCCACAGACCTTCCCGGGCGAGCACCGAACCGGGAGCCCGCCGTTCACATCATGCCGAGTTCCAGCCGGGCCGCATCGGACATCCGGCTCGGCTCCCACGGCGGGTCCCAGGTGATTTCCACCTTGGCGCCCGCCACGCCGGGGATGACCCGCACCTTGTTCTCCACCTCCACGGGCAGCGATCCCGCGACGGGGCAATGGGGGGAGGTGAGGGTCATCTGGATCCCGACCTCGCCCGACGGGTCCACCGTGATCCCGTAGATGAGTCCCAGTTCGTAGATGTTGACGGGGATCTCCGGGTCGAAGCAGCTGCGCAGGACGTCGATGACCTGGGCCTCGATCTCGGCGGAATTCAGGGGCGTCGTGTCCATGGAACCTCCGGAACCTCTGCGGCCCGTCCCACACGTCACTCCGTTGACACCGGGTCGTTTCTCCCTTCCAGGGCAGCACGCAGCGTGTGCCAGGCCAGGCTGGCGCACTTGACCCGGACCGGGAACTCGGACACACCGCAAAAGACTTCGAGCTTTCCGAGACCGCCGGGGTCGGCCGTCCCGTCCCGATGCCCGGTGACCATCTCATGGAACATCTCGAAGAGGGTTTCCGCCTCGCCCCGCGTCCTGCCCTTCAGGGCGGCGGTCATCATCGAGGCCGAGGCCTTCGAGATGGCGCAGCCCGCGCCTTCGAAGCTGATGTCCGTGATCACGTCCCCGTCCAGATGGAGGTACACGGTGATCTCGTCCCCGCACAGCGGGTTGTGTCCCTCCGCCTTCCGGTTCGCCTCGTCCAGCTTCCGGAAGTTGCGGGGTCGCTTGTAGTGGTCGAGGATGACCTGCTGGTAGAGGTCCCTCAGATCGGACATCAGGCGAACACCTCGATCACCTTGTGGAGCCCCTTGGCGAGCGCCTCCAGCTCCTCCCGCGTGTTGTAGAACGCCAGCGACGCCCGCGCCGTGGCCGAGACCCCGAAGCGCTTCATGACCGGCATGGCGCAGTGGTGCCCTGCCCGGATCGCGATCCCCTCGTGATCCAGGATCGTGCCGACGTCGTGCGCGTGGATGCCGTCCAGCACGAAGGACAGAACGCTGGCCTTCTCCCTGGCGGTGCCGATGATGCGCAGCCCGGGGATGGCCGACAGCAGCTCCGTCCCGTAGGCCAGGAGGTCGGCCTCGTAGGCCGCAATGCGGGGCAGGCCGATCCGCTGCACGTACTCGAGCGCCGCGCCCAGCCCGATGACGCCGGCGATGTGCGGCGTCCCCGCCTCGAACTTGTACGGCAGCGAGTTGTAAATCGTCTTCTCGAAGGTCACCGCGCTGATCATGTCCCCGCCGCCCTGGTACGGGGGCATGGATTCCAGCAGGTCGGCCTTGCCGTACAGGATGCCGATCCCGGTCGGGCCGCAGAGCTTGTGGCCGGAGAAGGCGTAGAAATCGCAATCCAGTTCCTGGACGTCCACCGCCAGGTGGGGTGCCGCTTGCGCCCCGTCCACCAGGACCGGGATCCCGCGGCGGTGCGCCGTGGCGATCATCGGCTTGATCGGGTTCACGGTGCCGAGCGCGTTGGAGACGTACGTGACCGCAACCAGCCGGGTCCGGTCGCAGAGCAGCCGCTCGTACTCCTCCAGGAGCAGCTCGCCGGCGTCGTTGACGGGGATGACGCGCAGGGTTGCGCCCTTCTCCTCACACAGGATCTGCCAGGGGACGATGTTCGAATGGTGCTCCATGGCGGAGATGACGATCTCGTCGCCGGCCCTGACCCGGCTCCGGCCGAAGCTGTGGGCCACCAGGTTGATGCCCTCGGTGGTCCCGCGCGTGAAGATGATCTCCCGATCGTGGGCGGCGTTGAGGAACTGGCGCACGCGGTCGCGCGTGCTCTCGTACGCCTGGGTCGCCAGATCGCTCAGGAAGTGGACCCCCCGGTGGATGTTCGAGTTCTCCGAGAGGTAGTAACGGGTGATCCGGTCGATCACCACCTGGGGTTTCTGGCTGGTGGCGGCGTTGTCGAGGTAGACCAGCGGCTTTCCGTGCACCCTGACCTGCAGGGCGGGGAAGTCCTGCCGGATCCGCTCGACCCCGAACCCGACGAGACAGTCGTTGCAGACCTCTCCAGCGACCTGGCGACCGGCGGGATTCATCGAACGTCCTCCAAGAGTGCCCCCTGGGGCAACCACTGCGCGACCAGGGCCTCCAGGTGCGTCCGGATGGCCTCGACCTTCATCCGCTGGAGGCTCTCGCCGGCGAAGGCGAAAAGCAGGAGACCCCGGGCCGAATCCTTGGGGATCCCCCGGGACCGCAGGTAGAAGATGGCGTCCTCGTCGATCTGGCCGATGGTCGCCCCGTGCGTGCACTTCACGTCGTCGGCGTAGATCTCCAGCTGCGGCTTGGTGTCGATCTGCGCGTCCTCCGACAGCAGCAGGTTCCGGTTGGTCTGCTTGGCGTCGGTTTTCTGCGCGTCCTTGTGCACGATGATCCGGCCGTGGAACACGCCGTGCGACTGGCCGTTCAGGATGCCGTTGTAGAACTGCCGGCTGCCGCAGTGCGGGCTGGCATGTTCGACCTTCATGTAGTTGTCCATGTGCTGCCGGCCGGTGGCCAGGAACAGGCCGTTGATCAGGCAGTCGCCGCCCTCGCCCGCCAGGACCGGGTGCACGTTGTTGCGCACCAGGGCGCCGCCCAGCAGCACCGAGTGGGACGTGACGCTGCTGCTCCGCCCCTGGTGCACCCGCAGGGTTGAGACGTTGAAGGCCTGCGGGCTCTCCCGCTCGATCAGATAGTGGCTCAGCACGCTGTTCTGGCCGACCACCACCTCGGTCACCGCGTTGGAGAAGCCAACCCCGTCCCCCAGCGAGACGTAATCCTCCACCACGGTCACCTGGCTGTCCTCGCCTGCCACGATCAGGTTGCGCGGGTGGGTGATGACGGGCGCGGGCGTCTCCGTCGAGACGTACAGCAGGTGGATGGGCTCCTCCAGGACCGTCCCCCGGCGGACGGAGACGAAGGCCCCGTCCTCCACGAAGGCAGTATTGAGGGCGGTGAAGGCGTCCTGATGGTACTCGGCGTACCGGGCCAGGTGCGCCTGGATGAGGTCCGGGTGGGCCGGGATGGCCTGGGCCAGGCTAGTGACCGTGACGCCGGCCGGCAGCGGCCCGAGCGAGGACAGCTCCGGTGCGTACCGGCCGTTCACGAAGACCAGCCGGCTGCCGGTCAGGCCCGGGAATTCGAACGGCGCCATCTGCCCCCGCGCCGGCGAGACGCCGTCCTCCGGGGCAGGAGCGAAGGCAGTCTGGGCGATGGGGGCCACATTGGTGAACCGCCAGTCCTCGTCCCGGACCGTGGGGAACCCCAGGTCGGCGAAGCGGGCCATGGCGTCCCGGCGAACCGGCTGGAACCAAGTCCACCCCTTGGCGGCCGCTCCCGCCTCCAGCCGCGCGAAGCTCTCCAGGTATCTGTCAACCTCGTGTGCCACAGCGGTCACCGTCGGTCTCCCTTCCCTCATGCGGTTGCCGGTGCCGCAGCCCGGGCCTCCGCCTCGACCCAGGCGTAGCCCCTGGCCTCCAGCTCCAGGGCCAGCTCTTTCCCGCCCGACTTGACGATCCGGCCGTCCACCAGCACGTGCACGAAGTCGGGGACGATGTAGTTCAGCAGCCGCTGGTAGTGGGTCACCACCAGGATGGCCCGCTCCGGGCTCCGCAGCGAGTTCACGCCCGCCGCCACGATCCTCAACGCGTCGATGTCCAGGCCCGAATCCGTCTCGTCCAGGATGGCCAGCGTGGGCTCCAGCACCGCCATCTGGAAGATCTCGTTCCGCTTCTTCTCCCCGCCGGAGAAGCCCTCGTTGACCGAGCGAGTGAGCAGGCGATCGTCCACCTCCAGGCGCGTCATCTTCTCCTTGGCCAGCGTGAGGAAGTCCATGGCGTCCAGCTCCTCGAGGCCGCGGGCCTTGCGGATGGCGTTCAAGGCCGCCTTGAGGAAGTAGGTGTTGCCGACGCCCGGGATCTCCACCGGGTACTGGAAGGCCATGAAGAGGCCCTCGCAGGCCCGCTCCTCCGGCGCCATCTCCAAGAGGCTCCGCCCCTGGTAGGTGACCTTCCCGGCCGTGACCTCGTAGGTCTCCCGGCCGGCCAGGACCTGGGCCAGCGTGCTCTTGCCCGAGCCGTTGGGGCCCATGATGGAGTGGACCTCTCCGGCCTTCACCCGGAGATCCACGCCCTTGAGGATCTCGCGGCCGCCCGCCTTCACGTGCAGGTTTGTGATTTCAAGCATGGGTCATCCTTTAGCAAAAAGCCTGCAGGGGTTAGCCGACGCTGCCCTCGAGGCTGACGCTCAGCAGCTTCTGCGCCTCGACGGCGAACTCCATCGGCAGCTCGCGGAAGACCTTCTTGCAGAAGCCGTTGACGATCAGGTTCACCGCGTCTTCCTTGGAAATGCCGCGCTGGTTGCAGTAGAAGATCTGGTCCTCCCCGATCTTCGTCGTGGAGGCCTCGTGCTCCATCCGGGCCGTGGCGTTCTTCACCTCGATGTAGGGGAAGGTGTGGGCCCCGCACTTGTCGCCGAGGAGCAGCGAGTCGCACTGCGTGTAGTTGCGCGCCCCCGTGGCCCCCTTGAGGATCTTGACCATCCCCCGGTACGTGTTCTGCCCGTGCCCGGCCGAGATCCCCTTGGCCACGATGGTGCTCCGGGTGTTCTTGCCGATGTGGATCATCTTGGTGCCGGTGTCGGCCTGCTGGTAGTTGTTGGTCAGGGCCACCGAGTAGAACTCGCCCACGGAGTTGTCGCCCTGCAGGAGGCAGCTCGGGTACTTCCAGGTGATGGCCGAGCCGGTCTCCACCTGCGTCCACGAGATGTGGGAATTGCGGCCCAGGCACTTGCCCCGCTTCGTGACGAAGTTGTAGATGCCGCCCTTCCCCTCCTTGTCGCCGGGATACCAGTTCTGGATGGTGGAGTACTTGATGGTGGCGTCGTCGTGGGCGATCAGCTCCACCACCGCGGCGTGCAGCTGGTTGGTGTCCCGCATGGGCGCCGTGCAGCCCTCCAGGTAGCTCACGGTGCTGCCCTCGTCGGCGATGATCAGGGTGCGCTCGAACTGGCCGGTGTCCGCGGCGTTGATGCGGAAGTAGGTGGACAGCTCCATGGGGCAGCGCACGCCCTTGGGGATGTAGCAGAACGACCCGTCGCTGAAGACCGCGGCGTTCAGCGCGGCGAAGAAGTTGTCGGTGTAGGGGACGACCGACCCCAGGTACTTCTGGACCAGGTCCGGGTGGTTGTGCACCGCCTCGGAGAACGCGCAGAAGATGATCCCCAGCTCCGCCAGCTTCTCCTTGAAGGTGGTCGCCACCGAGACGCTGTCGAAGACCGCGTCCACCGCCACGCCCGTGAGCAGCTTCTGCTCCTCCAGGGGGATGCCGAGCTTTTCGAAGGTCCGCAGCACCTCCGGATCCACCTCATCCAGGCTGTTCAGCTTCGGCTTCGATTTCGGCGCCGAGTAGTAGATGATGTTCTGGTAGTCGATGGGAGGATACGTGACGTTGGCCCACTTCGGCTCCCCCTCCGACTGTTCCATCTTCGCCCAGTACCGATAGGCCTTCAGGCGCCACTCCAGCATGAAGGACGGCTCGTTCTTCTTGGCCGAGATCATGCGGATGACGTCCTCGTTCAAGCCGCGAGGAAGGGTATCCGCCTCGACCTCGGTCACGAAGCCGTACTGGTACTCGCGGTTGGCGAGGGCCTCGATCGCGTTCGTCGACGTGGTCATGATGTCTCCTTGCTCTCTGGGGGCCCGTCCCCTACCCTGGCCACTGCCGCGCCCCCGTCTCGAGTCGAGTCTATCGAATCATCAGCTCGGGTTCTGTCCCCGTGGACCTTACCATTCCAGCTTGGCCAGATCCCTCTCGAAGAGACAGCCGATCATCCAGTCCAGGGCGACCCGCACCCGGTTCTTCCACCCGGTGAGCGCGGCCAGGAAGACCCAGCGCCACAGCAGCCAGGCGGGCAGGCCGGAGAGGGTCAGCCCAACGATCTCCCCCACGCCGTCCCCCGTGCCCAGGGAGACCAGGTCACCCCGGTGGCGATAGACGAAGGGCCGCTTCGGCTCGCCCCGGAGCTGCCGGGCGATGTTGCCGGCCACAGAGCGCGCCTGCTGGACGGCCACCTGTGCCGTCGGCGGCAGCGCTGCCTGGAGCCGGGGGTCGAAGGAGTGGGCGCCGTCCCCGATGACGTAGACACCCGGGAACGGCGGCAGTTCCAGGTACTCGTCCACCACCGCCCGGCCCAGCTTGTCCCGCTCCACAGGCAGGGCCTCCACGACGGGGTTGGCCCGCACCCCGGCCGTCCAGATGGCGGTCTCCGTCTGGATCCGTTCGCCGTCCTCCAGCTCGACCGCGCCGTCGGTGACCCCGACGACGGGGGAGTGCAGGCGGACCTCGATCCCCTTGCGCC
>METI01000239.1:7477-18530 GCA_001771285.1 candidate division NC10 bacterium RIFCSPLOWO2_12_FULL_66_18 | reverse complement strand
ATCACCTTCCAAGACCCCAACCGCACGATACCCACGCGTCACTCTCACCGACCAGAGGCTCTCCTCGCGGTTGATGCACTTGAAGCGTAAGGACGGGTGATAGGGATTCTCTGCCCACAAGCGAAAGGCTTTCCTGGCTCTGCCCTTGAGTTCTTCATCGAGAGACTCATATCCAGCCCAAAAGGAGGGCAGAGTTGCAGATTTCATAACTGGTCATAGTCCATGGTCTTTGCACGTCCTTCGGCAATTTCCTGCTTCGCGCGCCGAGCCGCTGCAGCAAGCTGCTCTTGAGTCTTGTCAAAAGAGACATCCCATTGAAGCTCGTCACGCAGATCTTCGATGTACTCCCGAACGTGCAAAACTACTAGATCCTGCGCAGTCTCGTGCAGAGACTCCAGCATCTTCACCAGGGTGGCGATAGTCTCGGATGACATGGCCGACCTTTCTTCCGTGCCGCGGTGCTATCGTACTGCCGTGGTGCGGTGGTCAACCGCAGCACCTTGAACCGCAGCACCGTCATTCATTCCCATTCAATGGTGCTGGGCGGCTTGCTGCTGACGTCGTAGACGACCCGGTTGACGCCCTTCACCTCGTTAGCGATCCGGCTGCTGATCGTCGCCAGGACGTCGTAGGGCAGGCGGACCCAGTCGGCCGTCATGCCGTCCTGGCTGTGGACGGCGCGGAGCGCGATCACGTGCTCGTAGGTCCGCTCGTCCCCCATGACCCCCACCGTCCGGATGGGGAGCAGCACGGCGAAGGCCTGCCAGATCTCCTGGTACAAGCCGGCCATCCGGATCTCCTCCTCCACGATCACGTCGGCCCCGCGGAGGAGGTCGAGCCGCTCCCGCGTTACCTCGCCGAGGATCCGGACGGCCAGGCCCGGCCCGGGGAACGGCTGGCGCCAGAGGATCGTGTCCGGCAGCCCCAGCTCCCGCCCCACCTGCCGCACCTCGTCCTTGAACAGCTCGCGCAGGGGCTCCACCAGCCGGAAGCCCATCTTCTCGGGCAGGCCGCCCACGTTGTGGTGGGTCTTGATCGTGACTGAGGGGCCCTTGACGGACACGCTCTCGATCACGTCAGGGTACAGTGTGCCCTGGGCCAGGAAGTCAATCTTGCCGAGCCGCGTCGCCTCCTCCTCGAACACGGCGATGAACTCGGCCCCGATGATCTTCCGTTTCCGCTCCGGGTCGGTCACGCCCGCCAGCGCCTTCAGGAACCGGTCGCGGGCATCCACCGCGATGAGGTTCAATCCCAGATGCTTCCCGAAGGTCTCCACAACCTGGGCCGCCTCGTTCATCCGGAGCAGCCCGTTGTCCACGAACACGCAGGTCAGGCGATCGCCGACGGCCCGGTGGACGAGAATTGCCGCGACCGAGGAATCCACCCCGCCGCTCAGTGCGCAGATCACGCGGCCGTCCCCCACCTGCCCACGGATCTGGTCCACGCTACTGGCCACGAAGGAGCGCATGTCCCAGGTCGGCTCACACTTGGCGACCTGGAACAGGAAGTTGGCCAGAATGTCTTTCCCCTGCGGCGTATGGACGACCTCGGGGTGGAACTGGACGCCGAAGAAGGGACGCTCCCGATGACGGAAGGCAGCATACGGGGAGTTGCCGGTATGGGCCAGCACCTGGAACGTGGCGGGCAGAGCATCCACCTTGTCCCCGTGGCTCATCCAGACCTTGAGGCTTCCGGGCAGGCCGGTGAACAGGTCCTCCGCCCGGTCCACCAGGAGGTCGGCCGGGCCGTATTCACGCCGCGCCGCCCGCGACACCTCGCCGCCGCAGAAATCCGCCAGGATGCACAGGCCGTAGCAGATCCCCAGGACCGGCACGCCCAGGTCCAGGATTCCAGTATCGGGTCGCGGGGCATTGGGCTGGTAGATGCTGGCCGGGCTGCCCGAGAGGATCAGGGCCTTGGGTCGGAAGGCCCGGATCTCGGCCGCCGGCATGTGGAAGGGATGGATCTCGGAGTAGACGCGCAGCTCCCGCACCCGCCGCGCGATCAGTTGCGTGTACTGGCCGCCAAAGTCGAGGATCAGGACCTTGTCCATTTGAAGAGCCTAGAGCCGAGAGCCGTGAGCCGTGAGCCGAAACCGGACACTGACCAGAGAGCCTAGAGCCGAGAGCCGCGAGCCGAGACCAATTACAGAATCGTGAGCCGAGAGCCGTGAGCCGAGTCAAAGAGCGTGGAGCCGGGATCCGAGGCAAGAAAAACGGCATCAATTGCAAAGCGATGTCAGGCTATGGCAGACGCGCGCTTGAGCCCTGTCAACATCTTGGAGATCTCCTCGGCGCGCCCATAGATCTCATCGTATTGCTCGGTCGTGATCAAACTACGTCGCTGACAAACCGTCGCGATGCTGACTAACTCGAACGTCGAGGCTTTTGCCATCGTGTAGAAGTGCCGAGATTCCCTCGCTGTCTCCCGTCCAGAACCCTCGGCGATGTTCGAGGGCACAGAGAGTCCGGCGCGCCTCAACTGGTCCGCTACCGAGAATTGGACCCTGGCCGGAAAACCTTCTGCAGCTTGATCAACGAGATCATAGAGTTCAACTGCCTTATGCCAGACCTTGAGCCGCTCGAATCTGAACATCTCCTCCCTCCCCTCTTCAGTCTCCTTCTCTCGGCTCTCGGCTCTTGATTCTTCCGCCGCGGCTCTCGGCTTTCTGTTCAGGGTGTCCGATTCTCGGCTCGCGGCTCTCGGCTCTCGGCTCTATCTTTCCAGTTGATAGTTCGGCGCTTCCTTGGTGATGATCACGTCGTGAACGTGGCTCTCGCGAAGCCCGGCGTTGGTGATCCGGACGAAGGTGGCCTTGGTCCGCAGCTCCTCGATGTCCCGGCAGCCGCAGTACCCCATCCCGGACCGGAGGCCGCCCACCAGTTGGTACACCAGCACGGACAAAGCCCCCTTGTGGGGCACGCGTCCCTCGATGCCCTCCGGGACCAGCTTGTCCGGGTCCGCCCCGGGATCCTGGTAGTATCGCTCGCGTCCTGCACGGGATTGCATCGCCCCCAGGGAGCCCATGCCGCGATAGACCTTGTACGTCCGCCCCTGGAGCAGGACGGTCTCCCCCGGGCTCTCCTCGGTCCCGGCGAACAGGCCGCCCAGCATCACCGAGTGGGCGCCGGCCGCGATGGCCTTGGTGATATCCCCGGAACTCTTGATGCCCCCGTCGGAGATCACGGGCACGTCGGATCGGGCCGCCACCCGCGCGCAATCCATGACCGCGGTGATCTGGGGAACGCCCGCACCCGCCACGACGCGCGTGGTGCAGATGGAGCCGGGCCCGATCCCGACCTTGATGGCGTCGGCCCCCGCCTGGATCAGATCCTCGGCGGCTTCAGCCGTGGCGATGTTGCCTGCCACCACCTGTGCCTCGGGAAACCGTCGCTTGATCGTTCGCACCGTGTCCAGCACGGCCACGGAGTGCCCGTGCGCCGTGTCCACCACGAGCACGTCCACACCTATCCTGAGAAGCGCCGGCACCCGGTCCAGCTCGTCCGGACCGACCCCCACCGCGGCCCCGACCCGCAGCCGCCCCAGCACGTCCTTGCAGGCGTTCGGGTACTTGATCCGCTTCTCGATGTCCTTGATGGTGATCAGCCCCTTCAGCGTGAAGTCCTCGTCCACCACCGGCAGCTTCTCGATCCGGTGCCGGTGCAGGATCTCCTTGGCCTCTTCCAGACTGGTGCCCACCGGCGCCGTGACCAGGTTCTCCTTGGTCATCACGTCTGCGATCTTGAGGTCCAGCTTGGTCTCGAAGCGCAGGTCCCGGTTGGTCAGGATCCCCACCAGCTTTCCATTCTTGGTGACCGGCACCCCCGAGATCCGGTACTTCTCCATCACCTCCAGGGCCTCGTAGAGCCGCTGCTCGGGCGCCATGGTGATGGGGTCCACCACCATCCCGTATTCCGATTTCTTGACCTTGTCGATCTCCGCCACCTGCCGCTCGGGCTCGAAGGCCCGGTGCATGATCCCGATCCCGCCCTCGCGGGCCAGGGCGATGGCCAGACGCGCCTCGGTCACCGTGTCCATGGCCGCGCTGATGATCGGGATGTTGATCCGGATGTTCCGGGTCAGGCGCGTGGAGACGTCCGCGTCCTTGGGGAGGATGTCGGACCTCCCCGGACGCAGGGACACGTCATCGAAGGTCAGGGCCTCTTCCATGGAACCGTCACGCATTTCCATCCGCCACTCCCTCTGTACATCCCCCGGGGGGGGTATTCCTGGGTGCCACCGTTCGGGCCAGCTCAGATCTGCATCGCCGCCTTGACCTCGGCCAGCGTCTCGCTCGCCACCTTCTTGGCGCGGGCCGTCCCATCCTCCAGGATCTCCAGGACCGTGTCCGGGTCGCGGGCCAACTCCGCCCGGCGCTCCGAGATCGGCGCGAGCATCGGGAGCGCGTGCTTCAGCAATGCCTGCTTGCAATCCAGGCACCCGATGCCCGCCGTGGTGCAGCCCGGGACGATATACGAATCGCGCTCTGCCTTGGGCGTGAAGACCTTGTGCAGGTCATACACCGGGCAGACCTCGGGGTTGCCGGGGTCGGTCCTGCGCTTGCGCGCCGGGTCGGTGATCATGGGCTTGATCTTGGCCGTGATCTCCTCGGGGGTGTCGGAGAGGAAGATGGCGTTGTCGTAGCTCTTGCTCATCTTCCGCCCGTCGGTCCCCGGGATCTTGGGGAACTCCGTCAGGAGCGGCTCGGGCTCCACCAGGACCGGCCGGTAGAGGAAGTTGAATCGCCGGGCGACCTCCCGCGTCAGCTCGATGTGGGGGACCTGGTCCACCCCCACCGGCACGTAGTGCGCCTTGTAGATGAGGATGTCGGCCGCCTGCAGCAGGGGGTAGCCCAGGAACCCGTAGGTCCCCAGGTCCTTGTCGGTGATCTGCTCCCGCTGCTCCTTGTAGGTCGGGACCCGTTCCAGCCAGGCCAAAGGGGTGAACATGGAGAACAGCAGGTGCAGCTCCGCGTGCTCCGGCAGGCGGGACTGGACGAAGAACGTGGCCTTGCGCGGGTCCAGGCCGGCGGCCAGCCAGTCCAGCACGACCTCGATGGTGAAAGTCTTGATCTGGGACGGGTCGGCGTAGTCCGTGGTCAGGGCGTGCCAGTCGGCGATGAAGAAGAAGCAGTCGTATTCTTCTTGAAGATTCCTCCAGTTGTCCAGGGCCCCGAAGAGATGGCCCATGTGCAGCCGCCCCGTCGGGCGCATCCCGCTCAACACCCGCTTCCGGCTCATTCGCTCTCCATTTTCGAAATTCGGGTGCCCCCTGGGCGTTCGAAATCGGTGGCTCTCTCTGTCCCTGTCGGCTCGCGGCTCGCGGCTCTCGGCTCCCGGCTCTCGGCTCCTTCTTCTCGGCTCGCGGCTCGCGGCTCTCGGCTCTTCATCACCCCCACATCCGGAGCAGGGCCAGGGTCAATGTGCGGACCGCGGGGTCGAATACTGGATTCATGATCCCCGTGAAGAACAAAAGGAAGATGATCACGAAACCGTAGGGCTCCAGCCGGCTGTAGCTGATGGCGTGGCGCAGGGGCAGGAGGCCCGAGACGACCCGGCTGCCATCCAGGGGCGGGATGGGAAGGAAATTGAACACGGCGAGAATCACGTTGACCCATACCCCCATCCGCAGCATGGCCCTCACCGGTAGGATGAGCCATGCCAACTCCGGGCCCGCTGCCGCCCAAGGGATCATGCGGTAGCAGAACGCGCAGGCCGCTCCCGTGATGAGGTTGCTGACCGGCCCCGCCGCCGCGATCAGCATCATGTCGCGCCGGGGTCGCTTGAGGTATCGGAAGTCCACCGGGACCGGCTTGGCCCAGCCGAAATGAATCAGGAAGATTGCCAGCGTCCCGATGGGGTCCAGGTGGGCCAGGGGATTCAATGTCAGGCGACCCTGGAGGCGCGCCGTGGGGTCTCCCAGCCGGTTTGCCACCCAACCATGCGCAAACTCGTGAATCGTGAGAGCCAGGAGGAAGACGGGAACTTGGATCGCAAGGCCTTGAATCGTGCCGGCGAGATCGAACATGAAGGTCCTTCTTGCCTGCGAGAAATTATGAAACCCTACCCGATCCCCCCCGGTTTGTCAATTCCAGACTGACGCCGCACGCTGTGCTTTCGGAGCCAGAGATGGGCCAGCGAAGAGGATTCTCGGATGCACACTCTCCGCTCCGAGGGAACACCCGGACGGTGGGTGAATAGAATGAATCCCTTCGCATTGCACTGGAGCCCGGGCTTGACAAAGCCCCTACGTTGTGTAATTTTCGTTTAGCGTTACACACCTGAAAGAGGGAGGAGGGGTGACCATGACTCGAGTGCAAGTGTTGCTGACGGAGGAACAGGACCGCCGACTGGAAGGGCTGGCCCGTCGCCTGCGCGTCTCAAAGGCCAAGCTGGTCCGTGAGGGTGTCGACTTCGTGCTCCAGCGGGAGCGGCATGGCGCAGGCGATCCGATCCTGAGTTTGATCGCACAAGCCGGTCGAGCCGGGCGAAGGGATATCTCGCGCCGCCATGATGCGTACCTGGCGGCTGCCGAGCGTGGACGAGCCCGGTGAGTCTCGGGCGGGTGTTCGTGGACACGGGGGCGTGGTTCGCCATTCAGGTCACGGATGATGCCAACCACGAGGCGGCCCGTCTCGTGCTCCCGGCCGTGGTCCACGCCTGCCGCTCGCTCGTTACCTCGAACCTGATCGTTGGCGAAACATACACGCTGTTACGGCTCAGCATAGGGTACCGGGCGGCCAAGCGTTTCCTGGTTACGCTGGGGCAGAGTGGAAAGTTGGAGCGCCTGTTCGTCACCGAGCATCTGGAACGGCAGGCCTATGAGATCCTGCATGGCTATGCCGATCACCCCTTCAGCTTTGTGGATGCCACCAGTTTCGCCTTGATGCGCCAACAGCGCATTCAGCACGCCTTCGCCTTCGATTCCCACTTCGCAACCGCCTGTTTCCTGAGAATCCCAGGAGAGGTTCGGGTCTCTCTCTGAACCGGGCGACCGCCGATACGCCGGAACCGCTCCTCACCGACAGCCGACTCGCCCAACCCGCTCATTTTACTCCCCGCGACCCGGCTCCTTCGGGACTTTCGAAGGGCCACTCTCCTTCTCTCCGGACGAAAAGGTCCGGGCAAACCGGCTTCGCACGAATCGCAGCTCGTCGTCCCGGCTCTGGACGTGGCCGTCCAGCCGCGCGTAGAGGAGCGAGTTCAGGATGTCCCGGTAGATGGGTCCCGGCCGGATGCCCAGCGCCCGCAGGTCGTCGCCCCGAAGGGTCGGGCGCACCCGGCGCGCGGTGGTGAGGAAGTCCCCGATGGCCTTGCGCAACTCGGTCCGCTCCATCCGGGCCATGAGGGTGAGTGTGACCTCCAGCGAGGCGTCCACCAGCCACCGGTAGACCCGGCTGGGCGAAAGCTCCCGGGCCTGCTGGAACTGGCGGGCGAGGGCGCGGCTCCGCGCCAGGTCCCGACTGATCGTGGCGGCAATCCGCGCCGGCGGGTTCAGCCGCCGCAGGATGGTTCGGACCTCGACGGATTTCCGCTCTCCCAGAAGTGCCAAAAGGTAAACGATCCAGGCGGCGGGCGAGGGCTCCTGATACAGGAGGCCGTACCAGGTCAGGACCTCTCCCACCCGCTGGAACCGCCGCTCCATCCCCGGCTCCAGGCTCAGCCGGGGGTGGATGGCCGCTAGGACCCCCAACTGCTGCAGCCGCTGCAGGATCGCGAAGGGGCGGGCCTCCTGGAGGATGAGTTTCAGCTCGGTGGTGAGGCGCGCGCCAGCCAGCTTCTCCAAGAGACCCATCTGGACGGCGTTCACGGCAAGCTGCTCCGCATGCCGGCCCAGGTGGAAGCCGAAGCGCACTTCGAAGCGCGCCGCGCGCAGGATGCGGGTGGGATCCTCCACGAAACTCAAGTTGTGGATGATCCGCAGCGTCTTGTCGCGGAGATCCTGCTGCCCGCCGAAGAAATCCAGGAGTTCGCCGTACCGGTTCCCGTTCAGGCACACGGCCAGCGTGTTGATGGTGAAGTCCCGGCGGTACAGGTCCATCTTGATGGAGCTGTGCTCCACCGTGGGCAGCGCCGCCGGGTACTCGTAGTATTCGGTGCGGGCCGTGGCCACGTCCAGCTTGAAGCCGTCCGGCAATGTCATGACGGCCGTACCGAAGGTCCGGTGGCTGGTGACCTTGCCGGCCACGTGGCGGGCCAGCGCCTCGGCGAAGGCGATCCCGTCCCCCTCCACCACCAGGTCCACGTCCAGGTTCTCGTGCCGGAGCAGGAGATCCCGGACGAACCCGCCCACGGCATACACCTTGGCCCCGATCCCGTCGGCCACCGTGCCGGCCGATCGCAACAGCGATTGGATCCGGGGCGGCAGGCGGTTGGCCAGGAGCGACCCCACGGTCCGCGCCGCCGGCTCGCCCAGCTCGCGCTCGTCGATTGCGGGGAACGTCGGGCGCTTCAGCAGGTCCTGATAGGTGTAGCGCAGGAGGTCGGCCCTAGTCACCGCCCCCCGCAGGCGCCCCTCCTCCACCACGGGGATGAATCCCAGGCTCCGCTCGACCATCAGCCGCTGCACCTCGGAGAGCGAGGCGTCCGGCGCCACGTGCGGGAACTCGCCGGACATGTAGTCGCGGACCGGCGCGTCGCCCAGGCCGTGGAAGATGCCCTTGTCCACCACCTCGCGGGTGATCAGGCCGACCATCTCCCCCCGCCGCACGACCGGCAGGTGGGCCAGGTTGAACCGGTTCATGATCTCCGCGGCGCCGCGGAGCGTGAAGCGCTCGGGGATGGCCTTCACCGGCGCCGTCATGATGTCCCGGGCCTGCTTGAGCGGCCGGATCCGCTCCTTCAGGAGCTGGAGCAATCGCTCCTTCACCTGGAAGAGGGTGAGGTCCTTCACCGTGGCCGAGGCCGCCGTCGCGTGCCCGCCCCCGCCGAAGGCGTCGGTGATCTGCCCCACGTCCACCGCCTCCAGGCGGCTGCGCGCCACCAGGTGGACCCGGTTGTCCATCCGGACCAGGGTGAAGAGGACATTGATGTTCTCCATGTCCCGCAGCTTGTGGGTCAGCATGGCCAGGTCGCCCACGTACCGGTCCAGCGAGGCGGTGCTGATGACCACCCGCACCCCGTTGATGGTGTAAGTCTCGGCTGATTTAATGAGCTCGTTGAGCAGGCCGACCTGTTCCGCCGACAGCTCGCGTCGGATGAAATCGGACACCAGGCCCAGGTTCGCCCCCCGGGACAGGCAGTAGGCCGCGGCCTGCAGGTCCGCCTCCGTGGTGTTGGTGAAGGTGAGGAACCCCGTCTCCTCGTAGATGCCCAGGGCCAGGAGCGTGGCCTCCTGCGGGGTGAGGGGCAGCGCCTGCTCCCGCACGAGGTCCAACAGGATGGTGGTGGTGGCCCCGACCTCGCGCAGGACCGTGAGGCTCCCCGCGATGTCCTTGGGGTGGGCGGGGTGGTGGTCGTAGATGTGAATTTCCAGGCCGGGGCGTCCCACGATGTCCCGGAGGGGGCCGATCCGGGTGATCCGCTTCACGTCCACCAGGATCAGGCGGGTGACCCCGTCCAGGGGAAATCCCTTGAGGCGGTCCGCCTGGAGGGGAAACCGGGTCTCGCGCAGGAACTCGCGCACGTTCCGCTCCTGCGAGCCCGGAAAGAGGAGGCGGGCCCTGGGGTAGAGCTTGGACGCCGCCACCATGGAGGCCAGGGCGTCGAAGTCGGCCTGGATGTGGGTGCTGATGAGTTCCATGGGGAGATGCCGGCCGGGGATTGGTCGGTCAGCCTCGCCAATTCACCGCACGCAGGTTCTTTACCCGGCAGAAGTTTCGGACGTCTTGGAAAAGTCGGGAAATGCTACCACGTGCTGGCGCTCCCCGGCAATCCTGGGTGGAATCTGAGCTGCCCTTCAAACATCACCAGCAGCGCTCAGGTCCGGGATTTCTGGGGGCGGCCGCCCCGGTCCAGGATGTCGGCCAGCATCCCGCCGAAGAGCAGGATGATGGCCGTGTAGAAGATCCAGAGGACCAGGCCGATGAACCCGCCCAGGATCCCGTACAGCAGGCTGTAGCGGGCATAGTGTGTCAGGTACCAGTTGAAGACCACCTTGGCCTGGTGCCAGAGGATGGCGGCCACGACGGCGCCGGTGATGGCCCCGGGCCAGCGGATGTCCCGCACCGGCGCGACGCGATACACGATGGTGAGCAGGATCCCCATGAGAACGGAGGTGAAGTAACGCGGGAAACTTGGATCGGTCAGGAAGGCGGGAAGCGCCAGGCGGACCCCCAAGAGATCCTCGATGTTGGGCCAGGCCGCCAGGACCCATCCCCCCATCAACGTGAGGAGCAAGAGGAAGCCGGCCGTGCACATCAGGACCAGGGCAACCAGCTTCCGCCGGAGGAACGACCGGGGCTCGCCGCCACCGGTGAGCACCGTGAGCGAGGTGGCGATGATGTCAAAGACACCCGTCGCCACCCAGAAGAGGAAGCCAAGCCCCAGACCACCAGTGATGTGCCGGCTCTGGATCAGGGTCCGGAGAAACGCGTCCACCTTCGGCCCGGTGGCCCGGGGAATCAGGCGGCGTGCCGCGGCCATCACCTCCTCCACGGCACGATCGGAGGATCCCAGCAGGTACCCGATGGCCGAGGTACCCAGGAGCAGGAGCGGGATGACGGCCAGCAGCCAGTAAAAAGCGATGGCCGCCGCCATCATCATCAAGTCGTGTTCCTTCAGGCGCTGGGCGATCTCCCCGACCACGCGCCGTAGCCATCCCCGCCGAGAGGCCATCCGTACCCTCCGAATTCGGGACCAGCCGATACCATAAACGGGTTCGCTGCCCCCGGCAAGAAAAAGCCAACGGGGGGTACGGGGGTGGACTATACAGGACGCCATACCGGGCCACTCACTGGCGTGGATCCCCGTCGCGCTTGCCTGCTTCACCGGGCTGTGTTAGCGTACTAGCGGAAGAGAGGCTTTCGCGGGGAGTCACGCGTGGGACAGGCGGCGCTGATCTTATCCCTGATCCTGGCCATCGCGGTAGCGGTGTTCGCCATCCAGAATGCTGG
>METI01000239.1:0-7457 GCA_001771285.1 candidate division NC10 bacterium RIFCSPLOWO2_12_FULL_66_18 | reverse complement strand
GCGGTGTTCGCCATCCAGAATGCTGGACCCGTCACCCTCCGGTTCGGGTTCTGGTCGGTCGAGACGTCGCTCGTCGTGGTGATCCTGGTGGCCGCGGCAGCCGGCGCCGCCGTGGCCTCGCTCCTGGGCCTCCCCGGGTGGATGCGGAACCGTCGCCGGCTCCGGCTGCAGGCGAGGGAGTTGGAGGCCGTGCGCACCTCCCAGACGGCGCCCCCGGCTGAGTTACCCCCGCGTCCTTCTGCCTGAATCTGCCCCATGCGCATCGCGACCAGGCTGACGCTCCTCCTCCTCGCCGCCGTGGCCCTGGTCATAGCGGGCTTCGGCTACATCCGCGCCCACCAGGAGCGGCAGCGACTGACCGCTGAGGTCCAGCAGGAGGTCCTGGTCCTGGCCAATGCCATCAAGCTGACGGTTGAGCATGCCCTCCGCGACCGGCAGCCCCAGGACATTCGCGAGCTGCTCACGGAGATGGTTCGGAACCCGAACCCGGTGGATCGCATCCGGATCTTCGACCGCCGACTGGAGGACATCAGCAGCGCCATTTCCGACGTGGCCGCCACCACGTTGATCCCCCAGGCAGAGCTGGAGCAGGTCCTCAAGAGCGGGCGGACGATCGTCCGGTACCTCGACAGCCCGGCCCGCCCCGCGGCGTACGCGATCCTCCCCCTGAAGACCCGACGCGGCGCCACCATCGGCGTGCTGGAAGTAGTCCACGTGGCCACCCGAGTGCAGCGGCAGATCCAGGAGGCGACCCATGACCAGATCCTCCGGCTGAGTCTGCTGAGCCTCACCATCGCCCTGGTCATCTGGCTGACCGTCCGGGTCAGCATTCGCCAGCCCATCGCGCAACTGGTGCGGACGGCCCTGGCCTTCGGCCGGGGCGACCTGAGCCGGCGACTCGTCCTCAAGCGCCGCGATGAGGTAGGCCAGCTCGCCTCGGCGTTCAACCGGATGGCCGAGAGCATTCAAGCCGCCCAGGCCCAGATCGTGGCAGAGGCGCAGGCCCGTGTGGAGCTGGAACGACAGGTTCAGCAGGCGCAGAAGCTGGCGGCCGTCGGCCGGCTGGCCAGCGAGGGGGCGCATGAGATCGGGACCCCGCTGAACATCGTATCCGGTCGGGCGGAGGTCATCCAGAAGGGCCTCGCGACGGATCACCCGTTGTCGCGCCATGTGGCCACCATCCTGCGCCAGATCGAGCGGATCAGCGGCATCATCCGCCAACTCCTGGAATACACCCGGCCGCGACGCCCCACGGTTCGTCCGGTTGCTGTCGGACCGATCCTCACCCGGACCGTCGAACTCCTGGAGCCCATGGCCCGCCAGCGGCAGGTGACCGTGCAGGCCCAGGCCCCGGAGGCGTTGCCCTCCCTCCTCGCGGACCCGGACCAGCTCCAACAGGTCCTCTTGAACCTGGTGACCAACGCCCTGGATGCGACCCCGCCTGGCGGGCAGGTGCGACTGGCCGTCCAGCCGGCGGACGCCGAGGCCCCTGATGGCCGACCCCGCATCCAGCGGGGGCACGCCGTGGAGCCATCCCTGACCCTCGTGGTATCCGACACCGGACGCGGCATGCCACGAGACCAGCTCGAACAGATCTTCGAACCCTTCTTCTCCACCAAAGAACGGCGGGGCGGGACCGGGCTGGGCATGCCCATTGTCGAGGACATCGTGCGGGCCCACCGCGGCGCCATCGAGGTGCAGAGCGCCGAGGGCGCAGGAACCGCGGTGCTCTTACAATGGCCCGTCGCTCACGCGGGGGACGGAACCAATAACTCAATGCAAAACTGACAACCGATCTGCCATAGGCGGAACAACCGGCCAGCGCGAATTGCCCAGTTTTCAATTGTCGGTTGTCGGTGTTAAGTTGCAGCAGAGGCGACGATGCCCGAGCAACGTCACACGGTGCTGGTCGTCGAAGACGATCCCGAGATGCTGGCCCTGGTCTGCGAGCACCTGGAGAGCGAGGGCTACACGGCCGTGGGGATGGGCCGGGGCGCCGAGGCGATCACGCGCGTGCGCGCCGAGGGATTCGACGTCGTGCTGACGGATCTCCGCATGCCCGACGTGGACGGGATGGAGGTCCTGCGCGCCGCCCGAGAGGCCCAGCGGGATGTGCCGGTCATCCTGGTCACCGCCTTCGGCAGCATCGAGACCGCGATCCAGGCGATCCGCCAGGGGGCCTATGATTACGTCACCAAACCCTTCGCCCTGGAGGAGATCAGCCTGCTGGTGGGCAAGGCGCTGGAGGACCGGCGGCTGCGCGAAGAGAACCGGCGGCTGCGCGAAGAGGTGGCGGGTCGCTACCGACTGCACAACCTCTTGGGGGCCAGCCCAGGTATGCAGGCGATCTTCGCCCTGATCCGCCAGGCGGCCCCGAGCGACGCCAATGTCCTCATCACCGGTGAAAGCGGCACGGGGAAGGAGTTGGTGGCAAAGGCCCTGCACTATAACAGCCCTCGGGCCGAGCGGCCATTCGTACCGGTCAACTGCGCGGCGGTCCCTGCAAGCCTCCTGGAGAGCGAGCTGTTCGGTCACCTCAAGGGCGCCTTCACGGGCGCAGTCGCTGCCCGCCGGGGCCTGTTCCGGGAAGCCGAGGGCGGCACCCTTTTCCTCGATGAGATCGGGGATATGGCGCCGGAACTCCAGGCCAAGCTTCTTCGCGTCATCGAGGACCGGGCCGTGCGTCCCGTGGGGAGCGACGAGGCGAGCCGGGTGGACCTCCGCCTCCTGGCGGCGACCAACACGGACCTGCCGACGAAGATCCAGGAAAGCCAGTTCCGCGAGGACCTGTATTATCGTCTCGCGGTCATCCCGATCCACATCCCGCCGCTGCGCGAGCGGCGGGAGGACATCCCGCTCCTCGCCGAGCATTTTCTGCGTCGCGCCGCCGCCTCCGGGAAAGCGATCCGAAGCTTCACCCCCGAGGCCATGGCCGCCCTCCTGCGCCATCCCTGGCCGGGCAACGCCCGGGAGCTGGAGAACGTGGTGGAACGAGCGGTGACACTGACCGTGGGCGAGCAGATCACTCCCGAGGCCCTCTTGCTGGAGACCTCTCCCGCGCCAGCCCCTGCGACGCTCCTGGCCCAATCCGCACGCCGCCCGACGATCGAAGAACTGACGGCGGAGTACGTGGCCCTCGTCCTTCGCGAGGTTGGAGGGGACAAGGCCAAGGCCGCCGAGATCCTGGGGATCAGCAAGCGCACGCTGTACCGTTGGGAGAAGCAGCTCGGTGCCGGTGACAGCCTGTCACCAGCCGGGACAGCCTGACCCCGTCCGGTGTTTCTCGCGAGTTCCCGCCATTCTTCCTCGACCCGTTCCCGGTGCGGCTTGCCAAACTGTCTGCGTAACGCCTGGCCAGCAGCCCGCCTACAGAGACCTTTCATCGCGGCCTAACTTCCGATAGATCCAGCTTTTCCCGGGGTTCCAGCTTTCCCCGACCTCTTCATCGGCACCATCATTGCTATGAGCTATGATGTGATCCCCGAGGACGATGAGGGAATACATAGGGAGGAAAGGCTCCGAGATGTCTACCGAATCGCCTGAGCGATCTGGAGGGCATGAGGCCCGCGCGCGGATCCTGGTCGTGGATGACGACGGCGAAATGCGCGCCCTCCTGGTGGACGTCCTGGGTGACGAGGGCTACGACGTGGTGGAGGCAGCGAACGGGGCGGAGGCGCTCATCCGCTTGCGAGCCGATTCCTTCGCCGCCATCGTCCTGGACAAGAACATGCCCGGGTTGAGCGGCCTGGATCTCCTGCCGGGCCTACGGGTGGTCTGCCCGGAGACCCCCGTCATCCTGATCACCGCCTTCGGGGACGTCGCCACCTACATGGAGGCGATGGAGAAGGGCGCCTACGAGTACGTCTTCAAACCGTTCCGCATGGAAGAGCTCCTCAGGATACTGAGGCGGGCGCTTCCGTCCGGCGCCCGTTCCGGCCCATCGCCTTCCGCCGCTGGTGCGACGCCATGAGTCAAGCAGGCGAGTTCCGTCTGTGTTCCGGGTGCGAGCAGTGGGCGATCTGGACGCCTCTCGGCCCTCCGCCGCCAGCCGCACCGGATTGTCGGGGTCCCGGACCTGCCTGCGGAAGGATCCGCTAACCTGTTCGAAAGTGCCCTGAGGACATCGGTGACACAGCACGACGAGGTCGTGAAACGGCGCTTGGCGGACAAAAGCCGCGCGCTGGCCGAGGCCCTGGAGCGGGTCCGTGAGGGGACGTACGGCATTTGCCAGGCATGTGGGTGCCGCATCCCTCGGCGGCGCCTGGAGGCCGTTCCCACGGCCACGTTGTGCGTTTCCTGCCAGGCGCAGCGCGAAGGGGTGGCCCACGCCGCATGAGGGCGTGCGGACGACCCCGGGTCCAACGCGGGCGGGGCGATCCTCCCAGGCGCGTCAGGGAGTCGGGTATGCTCCTCTTCCCGTTATGGAAAGGAGGAACGCATGGCCCGGACAAAATTTCGGTTCGAGAATCGGGCAGCCAAGACAGTGGCTTTGGCGGGCGATTTCAACGGCTGGAGCATCACCGCCCACCCGATGAAGCGTGGTCGCGACAAGACCTGGACCATCGAGCTGGACCTCCCCCCGGGCCGGCATGAGTACAAGTTCCTCGTGAACGGGAACGAGTGGTGGAACGATCCCCACTCTCTCAAAGTACCAAACGTCTGGGGGACCGAGAACTCGTACGTGGACGTTCAGTGAGACGGGCAATCGTCGCCGTCTACGCTCGGACCACGAAGGACCGACCCCATCTGAGGGAGTAGCACAGGATGCGACCGCTGACCCTCGACTGGTTTTCCGGTTTTCTGTTGGATCTGGCAACACCGGTGGGGACCGCTCTGGGGGTCACCCTGGCCCTGCTCCTCGCCCGTCACTACCTGTTCCAGTGGCTGGGGAGGCTGGCCGCACGCACCACCACACGGCTGGACGAGGTCCTCATTGAGTCCCTGAGGACGCCCACCGCCCTCTGGTGCGTGGCCCTGGGTCTCATGGCCGGCCTGGAGGCGGCGCCGCTTCCCCGAGGCCTGGCGACCTGGGGCACCAGCCTGGTGGCGGCCCTCGTCATCTTCTCGGTCACCATGGTGGTGGCCAATGCGCTGGCGAGGGGCCTCCAGCATGTCGGGCAGCGGGTCCAGATGGAGACGGCGGTCACGGGGCTGGGCACGACCCTGATCAAGACCATCGTCTTCACCCTGGGTGGCCTTCTGATCCTGGGTTCTCTGGGCATCTCCATCACGCCGCTGCTGGCCGCCCTGGGAGTCGGCGGCCTTGCCGTCGGTCTGGCGCTCCAGGACACTCTGGGCAATCTTTTTGCCGGGGTCCACATCCTGGTGGAAAAGCCGGTCCGCCTGGGAGACTACGTAAAGCTGGAGACAGGACAGGAAGGGTACGTGACCGACATCGGGTGGCGGACCACCCGAATCCGGATGCTGCCCAACAACATGGTCATCGTGCCGAACGCCAAGCTGGCGCAGACTATACTCACCAACTACTACCTGCCGGAGCAACGGATGGCATTGCTCATCCCGGTGTCCGTTAGCTACAACTCGGACCCAGAGCAGGTCGAGAAGATCCTGGTGGAGGAGGCCTCTCGGGCGGCAGGCGAGGTCCCTGGCCTGCTGGCCGATCCGCCGCCCTTCGTGCGATTCATCCCGGGCTTCGGCGAATCCTCCTTGGACTTCACCCTGATCTGTCAGGTCCGGGAGTTCGTGGACCAGTACCTCGCCCAGCACGAGCTGCGCAAGCGCATCTTCCGCCGCTTCAACCAAGAGGGGATCGAGATCCCCTTCCCCCAGCGGGTGGTACACGTGCGGGATGGCGCCGAGAGGCCCTCTTCCCTGGTCGTGTGGGACCCGGGGGCTCACAAGGAGGAAGCACCATGATTCGACGATACGCTGGCAGGGCTCTGGTGTGGGTAGGGGCGGGGCTTGTGGTCGCCGGCCTCGTAGCGTGCAGCCAGCAGGACCAGCAGGCCTCCACGAGCCCGTCTCAGGTGGTTGACAGGAACTTCAGCCTGACCCCCGCTTCCGCCATGGTGAAGGCCTCGTTCCTGACCGGGGAGCTACGGGACATGACCGTCCAGGAGCGGGTGGAGCAGGGAACGGGGAAGGTCGTAGATCCCCCGAAACTCCGGGCCACGCTGAAGCTCAAGAACACCTCGGAGAACCAGGCGGTCCGCCCCGTCTCCGGCACGATCGAATACGTGGATGCCGAAGGGAAGCCGATCCGGCTTGCCGAAAACCGGGGGGATGTGACCTTCAAATTCTCTTCGTACCAGGAGCGCCTGGATCCCGGGATGGAAGTGACCCAGAACATCGAGGTGCCATTCCCGGCCGCCGCGCTGAAGGAGCAGAAACTCCGGGACATCCGGCTGGAGCTGGCCTACATCCCGACCCCCTACAAGGAGGAGGTCGTCAGTATCCCGGTCTCCGTGGGGAAGTAGCCGGCGGCGAGATGGCCTGCCCTCCCCCTGGGCGGGATGGCTGAGAGGCTCCGCGATCCTACGGTGCGGGGGGCGGGCGGCTTCACCATCCAGCGTGTTCGGGGGAGGGTGGCCTCGGCTCGACCGTTTCATCGCACGTCGAGGCACATCGGGCCTGAGGGCGGCACCCTCGCGTCCTCGACGGGGGTCGATCCCCGGCAAGGTGGCGAGCCGGTCATCGCCGGCGGCAAGGTGAGGAAACGTGGAATGAAGCGGGCACTCGGATCAGCCAACGGGGCAGACAATCCCTCCAGGCATGCCCCAGGTCTCCGGGCTCCCGGGGGATCGGGCCACAGAGGCCGCGGCCCGCGGGGCGACCATTGGGTCGTGGTCCTGGCCGGGGGCGACGGGACGCGCCTGCGGGGCTTCACGCGCCAAGTCCTGGGGACCGACCGCCCCAAGCAGTTCTGCCGGATCATTGGGACCCGCTCCATGCTCCGCCACACGTGGGACCGGGCGGCCCGCCTTGTCCCGCCCGAGCGGATCGTCACCATCATCATCTGGGAGGAGGATCGCTTCGAGAGCCACATGCGCGCCGCGGTGGGCGCGGCGGCCAACCTCCCGCCCCGGGTGCTCCTCCTGGGGGTCGAGGCCGATGGGCCGGAGACGGCCTACGGCTATATCGCCCCTGGGGAGCCCGTCGAAGCGGGGCCGGCCGCCGGACTGTACGCGGTGCAGCAGTTCTGGGAAAAGCCGGACCGGCTGACCGCCGCCCTCCTTTTCGCACGTAACTACTTCTGGAATACGTTTGTCCTGACCGGGGGGGTGGACGCCTTTCTCGACTTGGCCGAAGCCGGGGTGCCGGAGACCCTCACGCCACTCCGGGCCATCGCCCCGTGTCTGGGGACTCCGGCTGAGGCGGCGGCCCTCGTGCAAGCCTACAAGCACCTCCGTGCGACAAACCTCTCCCGGGCCCTGCTGGCCCGGCACCCGGAGGCCCTCCTGGTCCTGGCCACCCGGGGCATCTCGTGGTGCGACTGG
>METI01000238.1:2582-21898 GCA_001771285.1 candidate division NC10 bacterium RIFCSPLOWO2_12_FULL_66_18 | reverse complement strand
CCTTGACCAGCTTGCCGTAATACGTCAGGCGCTTTACTGGCAGGCGATCCTTCAGGTCCCAGGTCAGGCCGATCTCCGGATCGTGGTGGGTGTGCTTTGGCCAGCGGGGATGGCGACGCCCGCAGACGGCCATGTAGAGGCTGGCCACGGGCAGCCCGAAGTCGCTCAGGGTGAAGCAGAAGCCGACCTCGTTGACGAACCGGAGGGCGCTCTTCTCCCCGCGGACCTTCAGATGCGGCAGGCGGCGGAACGCCCGATCACGCCAGGCCTCGACTGCCTGGCGGGTCACGACGGGACGTGGCACCGGCATGGCGGAATCCTCCCCTCGAAGCGACCGGACGGTCCCGAAGGCGCCCGGGGCGGTCACGCTATGCTATCCGGAGATTCGTGGAAAGGGCAAGCAGGGAAACGCGGGGGCAACAGCAAGGTGGCACGCACTGCAGCCGGCGCGGCACCGCCGGCCGGAGCGGAAGCCGCGGGGTGGCAGTCAGGGGGGTCGTGTCCTAGCGCCAGGTGATCAGGTTGACCGGGCCCATGCTGATCCACGGGACGTAGGTCACCAGGAGGGTCACCAGGGCCAGCACCAGGGTAAAGGGCCACCCCGCCTCGAAGACCTTCCAGAAGGGCAGCCTGGCGATGGCGGCGACCGTGAACAGGACTGTCGCCACCGGCGGGGTCTGCTGCCCCACGCCGAGGTTGATGGTCACGATGATCCCGAAATGGATCGGGTCCACCCCGATCTGGCGGATGAGGGGCATCACGATGGGGACAATCAGGATGATGGCCGCCGCACTGTGGAGGAACATCCCCGCCACGAAGAAGAAGATGTTCAGAAAGAACAGGATCAGGTACTTGTTGGAAGTGGTCTCCAGGATCATCCGGGCGAACTTCTGCGGGATCTGCTCGCTGGTGAGGTACCAGCCGAGCACAGCCGAGGAGGCCACGATGAGCATGACCACTGCCGTCTGTCCGGCCGAATCCTTCAGGATGCGGAGGACTTCCCGTGTCGGCAGCTCCCGGTATATGAAGACTCCAATGGCGAACGCGGCCAGCACCGCCAGGGCCGCGACCTCGGTGGCGGTGGCGATGCCGAGGAAGATGCCGCCCCAGATCACGATAGGGATCGACAGTGCCCAGAAGGCATGCAGTGTGGATCTCCCAACCTGGCGCAGGGAGAACTTCTGCTCCACGGGGAGGTTGTACTTCCGGGCGTAATAGTAGCTGAGCGCCATCATCGCGCCACCGGCCAGCCCGCCCGGGAGGAACCCGGCGAAGAAAAGCTTGGCGACCGACGTCTCCGCCATCCAGGCATAGATGATCATCGGAATTGACGGGGGGATGAGGATGGCGGCCGAGGCTGCGTTCGACACAATGGCGGCGCTCAACGCCCGGGGGTAGCCGCGCTTCTCCATGGCCGGGATCACCACATTGCCGATGGCGGCCGCGTCGGCCACGGACGAGCCGGAGATCTCGCTCTGGATCATGGTCGCAACCACCGTGACCATGGCCAGCCCTCCCCGGATGAACCCCACCAGGCTGTTGGCCACGTTCACGAGGCGAAGGGAGATCCCCGACGTCTCCATGAGGCCCCCGGCCAGAATGAAGAGGGGGATGGCCAGCAGGGGAAAGCTGGAGGCCCCGGAAAAGAGGTTCAGCGGAACGATGGAGAGAGCTGTCGTCCCCTTCCAGAGAGTGACGATGATGGTCGTAATCGTGAGGCCGAATCCGATGGGGACATTGATGACCGTCAGGAGGACCACTATTCCGAGGATGAGCCACTCCATGCCTCTTCCCCTCCCGGCTGGTCGTCTGACCCGGACACGATGCGGTAGAGCCGCATGAGGCTGATGAGGAGCATGAGCCCGCCCGTGATCGGGAGGACGCTGTAGACCCAGCCCATCTTGACCCACTCGAGGGAGACAGCGGTTTCATCCCCCATTTTTCTGGTGAGAACCCAGCCGTAAAAGCACAGCACCACCTGGAATCCGAGGACGCAGGTCTCGCCGACGAAGTCCACGACCCTCCGGGTCTCGGATGGGAGGCGGTTCACAACCATCTCGAATCCGATGTGCCGCTGTCGGTAGGAGGCAACAACGATCCCGTAGAAGGTCAACCAGACGAGGAGGTACGACGCGAACTCGTCGTACCAGACGAGGGAGGCATTCAGGACGTATCGGAAGAAGACCCCCAGCGAGACCACCACCACCATCAGGGCGAGGAGGAAGGCCGCCCACCAGTCCATGAGTTCAATCAATCGCCGAAGCGGTCGCTCCATTGGTCTTTCCCACCGGTCAGGAATCGAGAAAAAGGGGCCCCCGGCCAACCCGCTCGCGGGTCGCACCAGGGACCCCAGACCGCACAGCTACCGGAGCGACTGGAACAGCTTGATCAGTTCGGTGGCCCCAGCCACCTGCGCGCCGAACTCCTCATAGATGGCCGCCGACGCCTTGATGAAGGCCTCCTTGTCCACCTCGTTGGCCTTCATCGGGGGGGCCAGTTTCGCCATCAGTTCCTTGTCCAGCCGCTCGCCCTCCGAACGGGCAAAGTCCCCCATCTCCCAGGAGATCTTGGCAATCGTCGCCTGGACATCCTTGGGGAGTTTCTGCCAGAACTCCTCGCCCACCACCAGGTAGGCGGGGGAATAGACGTGGCCGGTCAGGGAGAGGTACTTCTGAACCTCGTGGAACTTGGCCGACCAGATCTGCGGGAAGGGGTTCTCCTGCGCATCCATCACGCCGGATTGAAGGGCCGAGTAGACCTCGGCGAAGGGCATGGGCGATGGGTTGGCCCCGTACGCCTTGAACATCTTGACCCGCCAGATGCCGCCGGGCACCCGAAGCTTGATTCCTCTCAGGTCGTCGGGCTTCACGATGGGCCGGATGTTGTTGGTGATGTGGCGGAAGCCGTTCTCCCACACCCCGAGGAGCCGTATCCCCTTGGCCGGGAGCCCCTCGAAGAGGGCCTTCTGAACCTGGGCGTTCTCCGTCACCCGCTTCATGTGGGCACGATTGACGATGATGTAGGGCATCTCGAAGACGCCGTATCGCTGTTCCACCGTGCTCATGATGGTGGACGGGATGAACATCTCGGGGGCGCCGACCTTGATCCCCTTGATCATCTGCTCATCGGTGCCAAGCTGGCTCGAGTGGAAGACCCGGATCTCCACCCGGCCCTTGAGGGCCTCGTTCACCTCTTTGGCGTACCTGGTGGTCACGATGTCGAAGAGCGACCCCGGAAAGGCCACGTGGCCGAGTCGGATGACCGTGGCTGCCCAGGCTTGCCCCCCCGTGATCCCCACGAGGACGAGCCCGAGCGCCAGGATGCCCCCCCAGCGGGAAAGGCTGCGCACGCCTTCCACAGCACGCATTTCGCCCCCTCCTCTCTGAACACAGGTTACAGCCGCAAAGACAGCTTTCCCCCCACGCCCGGACCCCTCGCTCGCTCGATCACCCAGAGATCGGGGAGATGGGACAGCCGGCGGGGGCGGGCATGCCTACTTCCCCACCCGTGCTTCCTCGAGGACGCGGATGGCCCGGGTCGTATTGTAAATGCCGCAGGTGCAGAATTTGGCGAGGTAGGTGGCGGCTTGCCGGGGATCGCGGCGCCCTTCCTTGACCCAGTCCAGCATCTTCTTGGCCAGGTTGTGGGCGACCATCCCGTGGCCGCACATGGTGGACAGCTCGAGGACGTGGCGGTCCGGCAGCCGGTTCAAATCCCCGTGGAATCCCAGCGAGTACTCGACGCTGTGGCGGGTGATCCCGGCCCGCTGGCAGCAGGTCCGGGCCTCGTCCGTGAGGGCGGCGATGTTGATGGAGATGCCCAGGTCGGCCCCCCTCAGCTCGGTCAAGAAGGCCTCCAGGTTCGCGGGGTCGTCGAAGACCGCGGAGACCGTGGTGCAGGTGTCAATGCTCTCGACGACCTCCTCGGGAGCAATGAACTCCCGGCGGCGCCAGTGCGCCAGCGGGGTGAGTGCCTTGGAGGCCCGGAAGATCCCCCCCTTGACGGCATTGCCGACGTTGATGGGATGGTGCTTCAGGGCCAGGCGGAGGAACGTCTGCAGCTTCGGCGGGGCCCCCTGGTCGTTGATCCCCCGGGCCGCCATGGCGAAGATGATGTAGTCGTCCCGGAGGCTGTCCCGGCTCCCGAACCGGTGCAGTGTGTTGGTCATGGCGCGTCTCTCCTCTGCGGGTCGAGGCCGGGTCAGGCGGGGACGGCTGCCGGCCGCCGCCCCAGGCCCAGGTTGGTCTTGCCGCGATAGAACTCGTACCCTTCGCGCTTGAGCAGTGGCTCCAAAGCATTATCGCCCTGGCCATCGCAGCGCGTGGCCACCCCGATGGACACGATGGTCTCCAGGTCCTGGGAGACCTCCTCCACCACCCGGAGGACCTGCGGCACGTGCTCGAGCTTCGTCTTCAGCTCCACGATGGCGGAGAGGACTTTCTCGTTCAGGAGGTCCTCCCGGATGGTCCCCGTGGCGGAATCGGCCATCAGGCTGAACACCGGATTCTTCTTCTCGAAGGTGATGGGCAGCGGGGCCAGGGCCATGGTCATCTTCTGGATGTCCCGGAACCGGACCCCCACCCCGGGCCGGCCGAACTCGATGGTGAAGCCCGCCTCGCCCTCGTTCACCCGGCCGGTCACGTCGTTGGTCTTCACCTCTTCCGTGCCGCGGCCGTGAATCCCCGTGGATTCGTGCGGGACCAGGGGATCGCTGAAGGCCTGGCGGACGATGCGCGGCCAGGTCAGTTCCTGGGGGGTCAGGGCATCCGTGGGGCAGACATCGGGTTCGGGGTCGAACCGGATCCGGAGGTACTTCAGGAAGCCCCGGATCGTCCGCACCAGCGTCGGGTTCAGATACTCCTTGCTCATCCCCCGGTAGCAGGTGAAACACTCCACACACTCGTCCAGATTCACGGTCGCCCGGTTCACCGCCGGGTCAATATAGATGGCGCCCATCGGGCAGATGGGGATACAGTTGCCGCACGCCACGCACTTGCCGTGGTCTATTTGCATAACAGCCTCCGCTGCGTTCGGGCCGGTTCACGGGGGACCCCAGGGTTTTCGTATCGTGAAAAAACTTTTCGAGATTTTCGTTGTGTCTACCACTCTTACGGACGTTCTGTCAAGCGCGGCTCGAAAATCCTCCCAGCCCCGGCCGGGCAGGCGCGGGCTACCTGTTCCCCCTTTGGGCCGCCTCCAGCAGGCGGACCGCGCGGGCAGGATTGAAGATTCCGCACGAGCAGAACCGCCCCAGGTAGGCGGCCGCCTGCTCGGGCGTGCGACGCCCCTCGCGGACCCACTCAAGCATCTTGCGCGCCAGGTTCGGCGACACCATGCTGTGGCCGCACATGGTGGACAGCTCCAGGACCGGTCGCTCCGGCAGGCGGTCCAGCGCCCCCTGGAAGCCCAGCGAATATTCCACGCTGTGCCGGACGATGCCGGCTCGTTTGGCGCAGGCGTGCACTGGGGCCGTGAGGCCGGCCACGTTCACCGAGAGACCCCAGTCGGCCGCCTTGACCTCCCGCAGGAAACTCGCCATGGCCTCCGGCGTGTCGAAGATGGCGGCCACGGTGTGGTCCTTGGTGATGGCCTCGATGATCTGCTCCGGCGTCAGGTCCTGGACCGGCCGCGTCCAGTGGATACGGGGGTTCAGGTGCTCGGCGGGCCGGACGGTCGAGCCGAATCGGTACTGCGAGATCGTCACCGGCCGGTGCCGCAACGCCGTGCGCAGGAACTCCTTGAGCTTCGGGATGGAGCCGACATCGTTCCGGCCCTTGGAGTTCCGGATGAAGACGATGAAGTCGTCCCGGAAGCTTTCCGGAGGCCCAGAGCGGTGAAGGGTGTTGGTCATCGTCTGCTCCCGTCGGAAATCGTAGTTATCGTCCAGCCGGGCCGGCCGCACCGGCCGTCGTCGCCTGGGCATCCAGGTTCGAGAGGCGGCCCAATCCCAGGTTCGTCTTGCCGCGGAACACCGGGTAGCCTTCGCCGGCCAGCGCCTTCTCCACGCGGTTTTCCCCGTCGCCGTCGCACCGGACCGCCACCCCCACGCTGACCACGGTGTTCAGGGTGGCCGCCACCTCCTCCACCGTGCGGAGGACGGCCGGCAGCATGGCCTCCGGCGTCTTCACCTCGACGATGGCGGAGAGCACCTTCTCGTCCAGGACCTCCGGGTTGATGGCCCCGGTCGTGGGATCCGGCATCAGCGCCGTGACCGGGTTGTTCTTCTCGAAGGTGGCGCCGATCCGGGCCAGGGCCATGGTCACCGCCTGCACCTCCCGGAACCGGGCCCCCACCGCGGGTCGCCCGAACTCGACGGTGAAGCCCACCTCGCCGGGGCCGACCCGGTTCGTCACGTCGTTGGTCTTGACCTCCTCTGTCCCGCGGCCGTAGACCCCCGTGCTCTCGTGCGGGACGCACGGATCGCTGAAGGCCTGGCGGATACTGCGGGGCCACGCCAGCTGCTGGGGCGCGAAGGCGGAGGTGGGGCACACATCCGGCTCCGGGTCGAAGCGGATCCGGAGCAGCTTGAAGAATCCCCGGATGGTCCGGACCAGGGTGGGGTTCAGGTCCTCCTTGCTCATCCGGTTCTGGCAGGCGTAGCACTCCACGCACTCGTCCAGGTTGACCGTCGCGCGGCGGATCACCGGATCGATGTAAATGGCGCTGACGGGGCACACGGCCAGGCAGTTCCCGCAGGCCACGCATTTCCGCGGGTCAATGTGCATGGGATCTCCTTCGATCCGGAGAATTCACAAATCCCTTCGTGAATTTTCCGGGCTATAATCGTAACTCCCCACCCTCCAGGACCGCGCGACCGTCGAGTTTCAGCGTCGGGCGGTACATCATGCCGTCGAAGTGGCAGGCCGCCTTCGTTGTCCCGCCGAGGTTGGCGCTGGTCCCGATGCCGATATGCACCGTGCCGAAGGCGCCATGATCCTGGGCCCACACACCGGTGAGCATGGGGATGGCAGGGTTCAGGCCGATCGCCAGCTGCGCGATGTTGTACACCGCCGCATCCTCCATCTCGGCCCACACCTTTCGGATCATGTCGGCCTCGTGGCCGCCCTCGACCTTCACAATGTTTCCCTTCCGCACGGTGCAGATCACCGGATCGCGCAACCGGCCCAGCCGCAGATTGGGAATGCTGCCATCGAAGACGATCATGCCCTCAGCCGTTCCATCCACGGGAGAGATGTTGGCCTCGATATTGGGAAAGGCCGAGAACTTGCCGGGTCGATCCAGGATGCAGTCGTGCGCGTTCCCGGAGCGCCCGCGGAGGTCGAAGGTGCAGTCGGTGCCGGCCGGGGTCGTGAGATGCGCCGCGGAGGCCGCGGTCAGGCGCTCGCCCATCTTCCTCACGGTGGGCGACGCCGCCTCGAAGTCCGCCTCGGCGCCTCCCCGGACGAGCTGGTCGGGGGTGGTGGCCGGCAGCGACAGGACTCGGGTCCCGTGCGTGAGCGCGCTGCGGACGGCGGTCGAGTGGCTGATGGAGTAGCTCACGGGTATGAGCGCCACATCGGCGGCCAGGAGGGCCGCCGCCACGACGGCCGGCGGCTCGTCGCCATCCACGGCCCGAGGCGTCATCATCGTGGTCACCACCTCGGGGGTGATCTCCAGCGCGGCCGTCGCCAGCGCCTCGGCGACCACGGGGGTATCGGTGTCGGCCGCTATCAGGACCTTCTCCCCTTCCCTGACCCGCGCGAGGATGCGGACGACCTTGCGCGCGCCTCCGATGATCCCAGCAATTTGCATGGACCCTTCCTCCTGTCTGCTATCTGCGACATCACGCTGGACGAAATACGACCGTGAGCGGCTTCAGGGGCGCGCGGACGGGCCTCACTCCTTCAATGGAAATCAGGCAGGGGGCCGCTCCATCCCCAGACGCGCGATTCCCCGCGGCGACCTTAGGGTTTCATCTCCATCGGTGACTTCCCGCGCGACTGCCAGACGGCACGAACGACAGGGGCACACAGGGACAGCAGGGCGCAGATCGTCAGCACCGCAGAGATCGGACGCGTAAAGAAAATGGACAGGTCGCCGTGCGATATGGTGAGCGACTGGCGAAGCGATCGCTCCACCAGGGGGCCCAGGACCAGGCCCAGCACCGCCGGTGCGGCCGGAAAGTCGAGCTTCCGCATGAGGTACCCGATGACGCCGAACGCGAACATGACCCACATGTCGAAGACGTTGTTATCCGTGGCGAATACCCCCACGGCGGAGATCGTGATGATGAGGGGCATGAGGATCCTGTAGGGGACGCGCAACATGCTGGCCCAGATCCCGACCAACGGGAGATTCAAGACGAGCAGCATGACGTTGCCGATATACATGCTGGCGATCACTCCCCAGACGAATTCGGGGTTGTTCTGGAACAGCAGAGGACCCGGTCGCAGCCCATGGATGAGGAGCGCACCCAAGAGGACCGCCGTGGTCCCGGAGCCGGGGATGCCCAGGGTCAGGAGCGGGACCATGGCTCCTCCGGCCGCGGCATTGTTGGCCCCCTCCGGCGCGGCCACCCCCTCGATGATCCCGGTACCGAACTTCTCCGGGTGTTTGCTGAGCTTCTTCTCCATCGCATACGACATGAAGGAGGCGATGGTCGCCCCCGCCCCCGGCAGGACCCCGATGAAGAAACCCAGCAGCGAGCTTCGACCGATGGGACCCAGCGAGTCTTTCCAATCCTGCAGGTTCGGGAACAGGGTCCGCACGCTGAGCTTGGTCCGGACGAACACCTGTTTCATCGGTTCTTCCAGATTGACCAGCACCTCGGCCACGGCGAAGAGTCCCACTGCCACCCCGATGAAGCCCATCCCATCCAGCAGGTAGATGTTGCCGAATGTGAACCGCTCCTCGCCGCTGATGGCGTCGACGCCCACAGACGCCACGATCAGGCCGAACACGCCGCTCATGATGCCCTTGAGCATGGACTCCCCGGAAAGGCTGGTCACCAGGGTGAGCCCCATGAAGGTCAGGGCGAAATACTCCGGCGGCCCGAAGGAGAGGGCGACGTTGGCCAGCGGAGGTGCGATGAAGGTGAGCAGGACCACGGCAAAGGTTCCCGCGATGAAGGAGGAGAAGGCGGCCATGCCCAGGGCGGGGCCGGCCCGCCCCTTCTTGGCCATCTGGTAGCCGTCCAGGGTGGTCATGACCGACGACGATTCGCCCGGGACGTTGATGAGTATGGACGTGGTGGACCCGCCGTACATGGCCCCATAGTAGACGCCGGCCATGGTGATGATCGCCGTGGTGGGATTCAGGCCGAACGTGATGGGGATGAGGATCGCCACGCCGGTAACCGGCCCGATCCCCGGCAGCACGCCAATCAGGGTGCCCAAGGTTACGCCGACGAAGCTGAAGAGGAGATTCTGAAGTGAGAGGGCCACCCGAAAGCCCATCAGGATGTTCTGGAAGATATCCATAGGATTTCTTCCCTACCGCAGCGCGGCGAATTTCAGAGCTCCTGACATGTCCCCGTAAGTCCTTGTACCCGCTGAACGACCAACGCGAAGTGCGTAATAATCCATGCGACGTATGTCCGGCGCCCCCGGGGGTGTTGCGAAGCGGCGGGCCGTGCGGTGGGCGGCGGGTCCGGCCCGGAGGCCCCGCGCTTCGCGGGCCGACCCGGAGCAAGCCCGCCCCACCCCAGGCCGCCAGGGCTGGGGTGCCGTCGCGGCTCGCCCCTGAGCGGCAGCCCCGGGGGCGCCGGCCCCACGATGTTGCACCTATAATTACGCATGGTAGTTCTGAATTTACCGACGTAGCTGCGTTGCAGTACCGTCACCCTGCGATCGCATGCGATCAGGAGGCCCGCGAAAGGCGCATTGCCAGCCTAAAAGCCAAGCACATTCTTTGGAAGGCTAACGCCCAACAACACGTGGAATACGACATACAGCCCAACGGAATTCAGCACGGCCACCAGCACAGCGGTAGGCCACTTCTCCCGCTCCACGACGCCTAGCAGGAAGGCGGTGAGGAGCCCCGTGCCGAGCAGAAAGCCAAGCCGGTCCAGCACGAGAATATAGGCGGCCAGGCTCCCAATGGTTGCCCCCACCGGAATCAGCACCCGGCGATTCGGAAAGAGGGCCGTGTCCGCCGAAGCCACCGGCTGGAGGCAGGCCTTGACCAGCAGCAGGATGGAAAGAACGGCCATGAGCGCCCCGAGCCAGAAGGGCAAGAACCCGGCGCCCGGCCCGAATGTGGCGCTGGGGGGCAGGCGTCGGGACCCTTCCATGAGGGTGAGCGAGAACACCAAGAGGATGATGCCGGTGACCTGGTCCCCCCGCCGCATCGCCGGATCTGCCTTTCCTTTTCGGTGAGGCTGAAGTTGACCGGGGACCGGGCGGAGGAGGGGTCACGCGCTCCGCCCGGTTTGGCCTCGTGACTATTTCAACACGCCCATCGCCTTGAGCACTTCCTGGTAGCGGGCATGCTCCCCGTCCAGCCACTTGCCAAAGGTCGGGCCGTCCATCCAGGCCTCGGAGAGCATATTCTCCTTGATGTACTTCTTGTAGACGTCGGTCTTCGTGTATTTCAGGAGGGCCTCCTCCAGCACCTTGCGCGCGTCCTCGGAGATCTCGACCGGGGCCACCAGCCCGCGATTCTGCACGTAGACGGCGTTGAGCCCCTGCTCCTTCAGGGTGGGAACCTCGGGCGCCCCGGCGAGGCGCTTCTCCGAGAAGACGCCCAGCGTCCGCACCTTGTTCGCTTTCGCCAGCTCCAGGGCCTCACCCGGGTTGGCAACGGCGATGTCGATGTGCCCGCCCATGAGGGCCGCATTGACCTCCCCGCCGCTGTTGAACACGATGTAGTTCAACTGGACCCCCGCCGCCTTCTCGATGAGGTACGCGCAGATGGAGTCGGACGAGCCCAGCTGGGTGCCCCCCACGGTGATCTTCTTGGGATTGGCCTTGGCGTCGTTCACGATGTCCTTCATGGACTTGTACTTCGATTCGGCCCGGACGATCACCATGTATTCGTCAAAGGCGAAGTTGGCGATGGGGGTGAAATCCTTGTAGATAACTTGTGACTTCCTGAGGATCGGCGTGGTCAGGAAGCTGGTCACGGCCGTCAGGAGGAAGTAGGGGTCTTTCTTCTTGCCCGCGACGTAGGCAAAGGCGATGGCGCCGCTGCCGCCCGGCTTGTTCTCCACGACGATGGGTTGGGGAAGGATTTTCTCCTTCTCAAAGGCCGCCGCCAGCGTTCGGGCGAAGATGTCGCTGCCCCCGCCCGCCGAGGCGTGGACCACCAGGGTAATGGGCTTCTCGGGGAACTTCGCAGCGCCGCTCACGCCCCCCATGCCAACGGTCATGCCCACCGCGATCAGGATCGCAATACTCAGCCTCCAATGCGTTCTCATCGGGCACCTCCTCCCGGGGCATCAGAGGGACTCGACGTGAGTCCCCCGCGGCCCCTCATCCTCGGATGAAAGCCGAACACCACTCCGTCTTCGCCACGCTGCCAGGCCAGGGGCGGTCGCCTAGCGCGAGAGCAGCGCGGTCAGCTCCCGCACGTCAGGAACCTCCTCGAGGCGCTTGACCAGGTTGATGACCCGTTCCGTCTTGTCCGACGGCCATCGGCTGAAGGCGGCACACCCCCGGAACTTGTCCGCCACCTCCTCGTAGCTCATCGGATTCGCCGGGCTGCCCTTGCCGAAATCGGCGCGACCGGAAATCGTTCGCCCGCCCGTGAGCGTGATCTCGATGATCGTCGTCATCTTGTCATAGCCGGCGGCCTCGGCGTCGGGATGGACGCCGAAGTCCACCTTCTGGATCATCGCCTGCACGTCCGGCCGGTTGACGACGTCATCGGTGAACTCGGGCAGCCCGGCCTTTCGCTCCAGAAGCAGGATGGCCATGCAGAACTCCATGCTGAACTTGGCCTGCAACTCTGTCCTGGGCCGGTGATGGATGAGGGCATTGGGCATGTTCTGGTTGGTGCCGACCTTCACGCGCTCAACCTGGTTGGGTCGAATCTCATGCTGCTTGATGAGCGAGAGCATGAGGGTCATGCCGGGGTGGGTCAGCGACCCGGAAGGATGCGGCTTGATGGACACCCCGGGATTCGCGAAGGTCCAGGGGTTCCCCAACCTCCCTCGAATGGCCCCCTCGTCGTAGCCCCCGCCCGCGGCCCGGAAGAATCCCCGGGGAGCTTCCAGGATGTGCGGGGTCGCGGTAAAGCCCAGGGCGGCGAACTCCGCCGCGATGACGCCGCTCTCCGCCGCGCGGCCCGCATGCAGGGGCTTCATCATCGTCCCGAAGTTCTCCCGGAGTCCGGCGGACAGGCTGCCGGCGATTCCCAGGGCAACGCAGGCGACCTCGCTGGGCAGGCCGCACAGCTTGGCCAGCCCGGCCGCCGCGCCGAACGTCCCGCAGGTCGCCGTGGAGTGGAACCCGTGCTGGTAGTGCCGCGGGTGGATGGCCTCGGCGATCTTGCACTCCACTTCTACGCCCACGTGATACGCGGTCAGCAGGTCCTTGCCCGAGCGGCCGTCTCGCTCTGCCACCGCCAGCACCGCCGGCAGGGCCGGGGCCGTGGGATGGGTGAGCAGGCCGTAGACCCGGTCCTTGGCCACGGCCAACTGGGTGTCGTCATAGTCGTCCGCATGGATGGCGGTGCCGTTGGCGAAGGCCGCGAAGCGGGCCGGCACCCGCAGGCTGGCTCCGATGACGCTGGCCACGGCGCTGGCGCTCCCGAGGCCCTGCAGGTGTCGACGGACGAGTTCTCCGCTCTTCGCCACGGAGCCGGCCAGGCCCAGCCCCAGCCCGTCGAGGATGGACTTCATTCCAAGCTGCACGACATCCTGCGGGATATCCGGGTACTGCGTGGAGGCGATGAATTCGGCGACGTAAGCAGTGAGTGATCCGGCTTCCGTGGCGACCCTTTCTCCGCTCATCCTCGTCTCCTTGATGTGGAACTGCTCCTCGGCCCGCTCCCGCGCCGCGGCTTCTCCTCCGCGGGCGTGATGCGCAGCCTGAGAACCGCCCGCGCCCCCTCGATATGGGCTCGCATGAGCCGCTCCGCCTCCGCCCCCCGGCCACGCAGGATGGCCTCGGCGATGCGCCGGTGTTCCCGGTAGGAGACCGTGGGACGCTGGGGCATCGCCAGGGAGAGGGTGCGGAACCGGGCGACCTGATGGGTCAGGGATTGGTACATGGCCTGAAGGCGCTGGTTCCCCGAGAAGAGAAAGATCACCTCGTGAAACCGCCCGGCCGCCTCGTGGTACAGGCGGTAGTCGGACGTCTTCCGCGCCAACTCGGCCAGGATGGCCCGGAGCTGCTCAGCCTTGGCGGGGTCGGGATTCTCGGCCGCCTGTCGCGCCGCCAGCCCCTCCAGGACCCCGCGGATGGCGTAGGTGTCGTCCACGTCCCGGGGGCTCACCTCGGTGACGAAGGTGCCCACTCGGGACACGGTGGTCAGCAGGCCTTCCGCCTCCAGGTGCCGGATCGCCTCGCGCAGGGGGGTGCGGCTGACGCCCAGTCGCCTGGCGAGTTCCGGTTCCATGAGGCGGGTCTTGGGGGGAAGGTCCCCGGCGATGATGGCCTGGCGCAGGCGAGCCACGATGCGCTCGCGGAGCGACTGGTGGTTCTCCAGGGACAGGACGGGGGCGGGCTGGGCCATGAGGCCTCCGATTGCTGTATACAGCATACTGTCTACCCGTGATCGCTTTCCGGTGTCAAGCGGAAATTCTCCGAAAGAGGATCGGGGAGTCACGAACTCCTGCCAGAGAGCGGACGGATATCAGGGGCTGCGGAGAGACTGTACCCGGAGTCGCTCCAGCGCGGCCTCGCGGCTCATGCCGGCGCGTTCGTAGAGGGCAGCGAGCTCCTCGGACACCTCGGCCTGCAGCTTCGGCGACGACAGGGCGGCCGCGCTCGCCCCGTCCCGCAATGCGACGATGGCGAGATCGAGGCGCCCCTGCCCCTCGTACAGGCGGGCGAGGGTCCGGTAGTGGATCGTATTCTGGGGCTCCAGCTGGACCGCCCGCAGGAAGTGCTCCGCCGCCGCCTCCGACTGTCCCACCCGCAGAGAGGCCGCGCCCAGCCCTGCATGAGCCGCGGCAGAGGAGGGCGACAGGGCCACGGCCTTCTGGTATTCCTGGACGGCCGCCTCGGCCTCACCGTTCAGCAGGAGGGCCTCGCCCAGCGCCAGGAATCCCTCGTGGCCGGGCCGGAGCGTCTGAAATTTCCGCGCGGCCGTCACCGCCGCCGGGCCGTCCTTCGCCTGCAAGGCCACCCGGAGCCACGCCTCGTACAGGGCCGGGTCATTCCCCGCCTGGAGCGTGGTGGCCTGCCGGTAGGCCCCCACCGCGGCCTTGGCCTTCCCAGCGGCCCCGTAGGCCTGCGCCAGTTTCAACCAGGCCTCCCGCGAACCCATTTGAAGCGTCGCCGCCCGCTCGTACGCCTCGGAGGCCTCCGGGTACCGGCCGCGTTCGAAGAGCCAGGCGCCCAGGTGCATCTGCGCCTCGAAGTCGTCGGGATGGAGCCGGGCCACCTGCCGCATCGCCGCAATGGCCGCCTCAAGGTCCCCCTGCTTCCGGTAGATCATGGCCAGCTTGAAGTGAGCGTCCTCCAGGTCGGGGTTCAACTCGATGGCCCGCCGCAGAAGTGACCGGGCTCCATCGAGGTCTCCCGCCTGGCCGAGCTGGGTCCCCCGCTGGAGCAGTTCCCGCGCCTCGGGCTCCGCCAGAGCCCGCGCCTCCAGTTCCTGCTCTTCCGCGGACGTGACCACCTGGATCACGGCGAACCCGTTCTCGGTGCGGAAGAGCGGGGTCAGGCGTCCCCGCGGCGTCTTGCTCACGAGCGCTCGGGCCGCCGGAGCCAGGCTGGCCGGGTTCAGCCTGCCGAGGTACCCGCCCCGCTCCCGCTCCGGCCCGATGGAGCGCTCGCGGACGAGATGGCCGAAAGGTGTCCCGGCATTGTACGCCGCGATGGCATCGCGCGCCTCGGCCTCGGTCTTGACCACGAGGATCCGGATCCCCGGTGGCCGAGGCGGCTCGGCTCCAGCCCAGCCCCCCGGCAACAGAAGGGTCGCGACAACGGCGCAGAGCCGGACGACGCCCATCCTCCTGCGGCAGGCAGCCATTCGTCCCATGCGATCTGCCCTCTCAGTCGGACGCCCCGGGCTCCTCACAGGCTCGTCCCTCTGCGCCCGCTATCCGCTGGACCGAGGGACAGCAAGAACCCGACCAGCGCGACCGCGGCCGCCAGGTAGAAGCCCCCGGCCAGCGACCCGGTCAGATCCTTGATCCATCCCGTGAGGGGCGGCCCGACGACCGCCGACAGCACGCTGGTGAAAGAGAACAGGGCCACCGCCGCCCCCACGGCTTCGGGCCGAGTCCGCGACATGTAATCCCCCAGCCAGGCGATGCCCACGGGATCCCAGGCGAGTTTCCCCACCAGGCCATAGGCCATGAGGGTCACGATCATCCCGGTCCGGGAGTACACCTGGGCCACGGCAATCAGGGTCAGTGCCATCAGAGGGAACAGGCCCAGGATGATCCGCTTGCGACCGATGCGGTCGGACAGGCGCCCCAGGACCAGGCCCGAGGGAATGGCGGTGATGGCGATCACCAGGGTGTACATGCCCGACATGGTCAGGCTCACCCCTCGCTCCGTCTGGAAGAAGACCGGCCCCCACGACAGCAGGACCCACCACCCGTACAGGACGCAGAAGGCAGCCAGGTTCATGCGGAGGAGCGTGGGATCGCGGACCATCGTCATCAGGGGGACCGAGCGTCGCGCGGACAACCGCACCTCCCGGATCGTTCCCTGGTACAGCGCGGTCACCAGAAATGTGGGGACCGCCAGGATCAGGAACGGGACGCGCCAGCTTCCCGTCGCCTGATAGAACGGTCCGGCCAGCGCCAGGCCGGCCGCCAGCCCCAGGGACATCCCGCCGTTCACGACCCCCGAGGCGATCCCGCGGAAGGAATTCGGCACGGTGTGGATGGTGATGCTGTAGGCCATCGTGTAGTACGCCCCTGCCCCCGCGCCGTGCAGCCCGGCCACCGCCAGGAGGGCCAGGTAGTTCACCGCCGCGAAGCCGAACCCCGCGACCCCCACGGCCGACACCAAAGAGAAGAGGACGAGCATCCGCTTGAGGCCGAACCGCTCGGCCAGGAGGCCGGAGGCAAGCTGGGCCGAGACGTACAGGGTGAAGTAGGCCCCGGTGATGAGCCCGGTCTGGACGCCGCTGAGCCCGAACTCTCTCGCGATCACCGAGAGGAGCGGATACAGGACCGTCCGGTCGGCATAGACCACCGCCCACCCGGCGCAGAAGAGGGCCACCAGGCGTACGATGTACGCCCGATCGGTCCGCTCACCCACGCCCAGGGGCACCGCCACGTCCACCGAGCGCTGCATGGATTCTCCCATCACGATGAAGTCTCGCAGGCGGCCGCCGGGGTCGGCCGACAGTCCCGCGTACCCTGCCACAGGTGGGGTGCGGAAAGCAAGCTAGTGCGGCGTCCCGCAAGTTCGCGGCATAAGGGGTGGTCCCGGGGGCGCCGAAATAGTTTCCGAACTTCTGGGAAGCCGCACCAGCCCTGCCTGCCGCAAAAACAGCGGGGGCGAGCCCGAATCTCGGACCCGCCCCCAACTTGCGATGCGTGCAATTCGAGGCGTTATTCGACCTTGAGGACCGCCCCCTGACTTCCCGAGGTGACCATCCTGGAGTAGCGATACAGCCAGCCCGTCTTGATCCGGGGCTCCGGCGCTTTCCAGGCCGCGCGCCGCGCCTGCAGTTCTGCTTCCGAGAGATCCACCTCCAGGAGCCGCTTCTCGATGTCGATGCGGATCCGGTCGCCCGGCCGCAGGAGAGCAATGGGACCGCCTACCGCCGCCTCGGGAGAGACGTGGCCGATGCAGGACCCGTGAGTCGCGCCCGAGAATCGCCCGTCGGTGATGAGCGACACGGCCTTACCCAGCCCGCGCCCGACGAGGGCCGAGGTCGGAGAGAGCATCTCCTGCATGCCCGGCCCGCCCCGGGGACCCTCGTACCGGATCACGATGACGTCGCCGGGCTTCACCTGGCCGCTCAGGATTCCGGCCAGCGCCTCGTCCTGCGACTCGAAGATCACGGCCGGTCCCTCGTGGCGCAGCATCTCGGGGTCTACCGCCCCCGCCTTGACCACGGCACCCTCGGGCGCCAAGTTGCCGAACAGCACAGCCAGCCCGCCCGTCTTCCGGTACGGGTCCTCCAGCGGCCGGATGACGTCCGGGTCCCGCACCGCCGCCTCCTGGATGTTCTCGCCCAGCGTCTTGCCGGTCACGGTCGGGCGGTTCAGCCGCAGGACGTCTCCCTTGTCCGCCAGCCGCTTCAGGATGGCGCTGATCCCGCCGGCCCGGTCCACGTCCTCCACGTGGTGATGCCCGGCCGGGCTCACCTTGCAGAGGTAAGGGACCCGGTCGGAGAGCTGGTTGATCCGGTCGAGGGAATAGGCCACCCCCGCCTCGTGGGCGATGGCCAGCGTGTGCAGGACCGTGTTGGTGGAGCCGCCCATGGCCATATCCAGGCAGAACGCATTGTCCACGCTCTCGCGGTTCACGATGTCGCGCGGCTTGAGGTCCATCTCCACCAGCTTCAGGATCTGTCGGCCGGCGGTCCGGTACAGCTCCTTCCGCCTCGGATCCACCGCCAGGACGGTGCCGTTCCCGGGCAGCGCCATCCCCAGCGCCTCCGCCAGGCAGTTCATGGAGTTGGCCGTGAACATGCCGGAGCAGGAGCCGCAGGTGGGGCAGCCCTTCCGCTCCAGCTCCAGCAGGGCCGCCTCGTCAATCTTGCCGGCCGAGAAGGCCCCCACCCCCTCGAACACCGTGGCCAGGTCGATCACCCGGCCATCGGAGAGCTTGCCGGCGGCCATGGGCCCGCCGCTCACGTAGATGCAGGGGATGTTGAGCCGCATGGCGGCCATCAGCATCCCGGGCACGATCTTGTCGCAGTTGGCGATCAGGACCAGCCCGTCGAAGCAATGGGCCAGGGCCATCGTCTCCACGGAGTCGGCGATCAGCTCGCGGCTGGGCAGCGAGTAGCGCATCCCGCCGTGGCCCATGGCGATGCCATCGTCCACGCCGATGGTATTGAACTCGAAGGGGACGCCGCCCGCCTCGCGGACGGCCTCCTTGACGACCTTCCCTATCTCCTGCAGGTGCACGTGGCCCGGGATGATATCCACGTAAGAATTCGCCACGCCGATGAACGGCTTGTTGAAGTCGGACTCGCTGAGCCCCACCGCCCGCAAGAGGCTCCGGTGGCCCGCCCTCTCGTATCCCTTCTTGATCGTATCGCTGCGCATCGCGCTCCTCCCAGAAGGCCCTTCCCGTACCCCGGACCGTCGAAGACCGCCTCTCCAGGGGTGGTCCCCCTCCCCCACCAGGCGGACGCCCATCGAATCGAGCCATTTTGCCAGACGCAATTGGTGAAGGAACCTACCACGTTTGGGCGGGCCGAGCAAGGCTTTGAAGAAGCTTCATTCGTCCCCTCGCTCTTCGTATAGACCAAGCAGTGCACTACGGAAGCTGGTTGCGCTTGGAGACCCCCTCGGCCGCCAGGAGGCGATGTACCCTCAGCCCAGTTTATTTACCACCGAGATCGCAGAGAACGCAGAGCCATACCGATAGCCCCTTCTTTCGGAGAGGGTCGGAAAAAGCCGTGCCGAGTCCCAAGAATTCTTGGTTCTGGATGCGCAGGGGATGCCTCGCTGTTTCTCTGCGTCCTCTGCGGGCTGCTAAACGAAAACGTGTGGCCTCGGGCTTGGGTCCGGATGGCCTCCCGGACCATTGACAGTGAGGAGGCGAGACGTTATGATCTATGTAACGTTCTGTATAACGTCATTGCTAAGGAGTGGAATATGGGCGCCATCGCAGTCTCCAAAGAAGACGAAGGGCAGATCGGGGAACTGATGCGGGAGCTGGGTATGAAGTCGAAATCTCAGGTGGTGCGGGTTGCCCTACGGACGCTGAAGGAACGCCTTGAGCAGGAAAAACTTCGGGCACAGATTCGCGAATCTGTTCAGCGATGCGCCGAAGCCGACCGGAGAGAAAACCGTCTCCTGGCTCCCGGTGGTGTGCCTCGCTACGAGTAGGGGGATCCCATGAAGATCCAGCGGGGACACGTGTACCTGATTGACTTTAATCCGAGGATCAAGACCAAGCCCGGGAAACTGCGGCCAGCGATCGTCTTGCAGTCCGATCTGGTGTCTGAAGCTGGATACCCTTCGACGCTCGTGATACCCACAACGACCCAGGTGGTGGAAAACCCGGGCCTCTTGCGGCTGAGGCTCAAGCGTGGCGTGGCCGGAATGGAACGGGAAAGCGATG
>METI01000238.1:0-2575 GCA_001771285.1 candidate division NC10 bacterium RIFCSPLOWO2_12_FULL_66_18 | reverse complement strand
CGGACAACTGATCGCGGTGGCCAACGAATCGTTCAAGCGAGAGATCGGTGTCCTTCCCGTCACGCTCCTAAGCGAGCTCGAACGGCGCGTGCGGATCGTTCTGGAGCTTTGAGCTGCGCCTGAGCTGCCGACCGGCTCCGAAACATGCCATCAGTGCCCCGAATGCGGGGGCACAAAGTATAAAAAGTGCCCAATGTCCGCTTTCCCACGTCCCCTTTCCCATTCCAATGCCAGCTGAACTGGCCAAGTGGTGCCGCTGAAGGTTCGATCCTGCTAGGCGCGACAGCCTGGGTCCCATCCACCCGTTTGTACCTGCTAAAACAGAAAATGCAAACAGTACCCTTTTTTCATTCGCTGCCATCAGCGGGCGCGCTCTTCAATGACCGCATCCGCAAGCGAGCCACGGATACCTGACAGGCCCTGGCGTACCTGGTCGAGCGTCACGCCCGCAATTATGTGGTGTTGAAGATTGTAATCCGCCCCATCTGAAAGCTTGGCAGCCAGGCCCTGGAGCTTGGCGAGGGACTTGAGCTTCCGCTGACTGGGTGCGATTTCCGGTCCCGGGTGCGCCTCAGTTGCCATCTTCTTGCCTCCTCCAAAAGTATATTCTGATGTCGCGCACGCTACCATCCACGTCCCAGAATGTCAACCCGCTGCCGACCGGCACTGAGGCGCAGAATTCTACTCCCCGGGGGTCAAGCGGTCCGAGCGCTGCCGTCTGTCCCGCCACGATCTGCCTCACGATGGCAGGTGAGACCTCACGGCTGAACTGGGCAGACGGTGGCGCTGAAGCTTCAATTCTGGGAGAGTCACATTCTGGGCCCTGTCCAACCGATTGTGCCCCTAAAACAGAAAGTGCAAACACTACCCTACGTAGTATTTCTCAAATCCGAAGAATCCGAACAACGTAACCCTAGCCATGCCTCGGCACAATGACGGCGATAACCGCGCTACGCCCCGCATGATGTCCCGCATGACCTGGCAAGTCTCGCGGCTCGCCGACTTGGCATGATTAGTCGCTTGGCCGCTCGGCTGAGCTTGCGACGAAGCCGCCTTGACGAAAGTAAGGAATCCTTGTATCCTTACTTTTAGGAGGAACCTTCATGTTGGCAAAAAAGACGGTGAAGAATCAGATCACGCTTCCCAAGGTCATCGTCCAACAACTTCCTGATGTGGACTACTTTGACGTGTCGGTCCGGGAGGGCGAGGTCGTCTTGCGGCCGGTCGTGATGAGCGCGCCGGGAGAGGCCCTGAAGATCGTGCGGACCAAGATCAAGGCCCTGGGGCTGACCGAGAAGGATGTGGGGGACGCAATCCGGTGGGCGCGAAAGCAGCGGCGCTGATGCGTGTTGTCCTGGATACGAACACAGTCATCTCGGCCCTGCTTTTTTCCGGTACGGCATCTCACCTTGTTCCCCTCTGGCAAGCCCGTCGCATCACGGCCCTCGTTTCTAAGGACATCCTCCAGGAGTATCTGCGGGTCCTGGCCTATCCCAAGTTCAAATTGAGTGATGAGGAGATCAGGCGATTGGTCGAGGAGGAATTGCTGCCCTTCGTTGAAACGGTCCGCGTGCGCCGTCACTTGGCCGTCGTCCGTCGGGATCCCGAGGACAACCGGTTTCTCGAGTGTGCGGTGGCGGGCCGGGCAAAGCACCTCGTGACGGGCGACCAGGACCTCCGCGAACTGGGTTCCTACCGGGGAATTACCATCCTCACTGTCGGCGAGTTCCTGGAGCAGACCGGCCTTTACGGCAACCCCGGCTCGTGACCTGGGCACGGCCCCTGCCGGGTCGGCTCGACGCTATCACGAACAGGTCGAAATGGTCTGCTACATCCCATCCGACATCCCACATCGCACGCCTCCTGGCGGAAACCGGGGGCAGAATAACCGCGATAACCGCGCTACGTATGACGCCGCATCGCAAAGCTCAGCCGCGCCGTAAGGCGTCGGTCTGAAGCGGAAAGTTAGGTTCCGATAATCTCGTTCAATCCCTCAATAACCTGAGCAACTTCTTCTGGAGACGCCCTTCCAATCACTTTCCCAACCCTTTCAACCGCAAGCGTTCGAATCTGGCTAATTTTCACCCACGATTTTTTCGGAAGCCCTTTGGCATGAAGTTCAAGCGTCAAGGGAAAGCTCGCGCGTTGGGGCTGGCTCGTGAGAGCAACAGCAATTACAGTTCCGGAACGTTCATTGAAAACATCCTGGCTCAGAATCAAAACCGGGCGTAGTCCTGCTCGTTCACGTCCCCGTACTGGATTCAAGTCGGCCCAGCGGATCTCACCCCTCAGTATTCGGGCCATTCTGCTAGACCCTCAGAAAGACCCTCTTCCGCAAGCGCTTTCTCAAACGCCGGATCAAGTTTGGCACACTCTTGGGCCAGACGACTTCTCTCGAGGCGGGCGAGTTTCTCCGCAACCGCTTCCTCAATGGCCTGACTTCGACTGGGAAAGACGTGTTTCTGAACCAGTTTGTCGAGACGATTCAGGGTGGACTCTTCTAAAGAGATCGCAACCTTGGACCTTCCCATGGCTCACCTCCTGGTATGACGATACTTCATACCAGCATATGTGT
>METI01000237.1:157-10943 GCA_001771285.1 candidate division NC10 bacterium RIFCSPLOWO2_12_FULL_66_18 | reverse complement strand
CCCACCTTTAATTACCCATTCCTGAAAAATTCCTTTGTTTTCAGTAAGCTACAAGCCTATACAGAAAAATATGACGCACAGCATAAAATACTTGACATTGATAACGCATTGCGTTATCTTCCCATTGCGTTAATCGAAATGGCAAACCCGATAACCCGATACGGAGGCTAAGAGCCATGAGCACGAAGGACACGCAGGAGTTGTTTGCACAGTTCACCGGAAAGACCGTGGAGGCGCTCTCCCTCTGGGCCGATGCCAACCAGAAGATCGTGCGGGAGCTGGCAGAGCTGTCGGCCAGCGCGGTCAAGGAGGGGGTGCAGCTCTCTGCCACGCTCCAGTCCTCTGCCCTGGATGCCGTGAAGGAGGGGCAGGGCTACTGGCTGCGCCGGCAGAGCGATCTGGCCGAGGTGCAGAAGGACCCGTTTGCGTGGTACCAGAAGAGCCTGGTCGAGGGGATTCAGGAGACCCAGAAGAGCTTCAAGCTTCTCGAGGGCAACGCGCAGGCCATCACCCGCACGGCAGAGCAGCTTCAGGCCACGGCCGAGCGGACGGCCCGGGAGATCCAGCAGACCTTCTCCGGCCTGGCGGCAGACGTGAAGGCCCTCCACACTCCGGCCCAGAACTAACCACGGCACAAGATCCCAGAGGGCCGGACGACGCCGGCCGACCCTCTGGGATTACCCATCCTCTTTGCGATTCAGCTTCTCCTCCAGCGCCCGCAGCTTCTCCTTCAGAGCATCCACTTCGTTCCGAAGACTCTCCGGCTCCGGGACAGGCTCCTGTGCCTTTTCCTCGCTTGCCGCTTCCTTCTCAGGCGGGAACAAACCGGCCCGCGCCGCCCACTCCTTGAGGATGCGATCGGCTTCTCGCTGGCTGATGACGACTCCTTCCATGCTGGCGCGGAGCGATGTCTGGACAAAGTCCTGCCAGGCCTCCCCGTGCTTGATGAGTTGGTGGAGAAAGGCGGTGGGGAGCGCGGCGCGACGGTTCCGCTCGTTCTCGAGGATGATCTGCGCCAGCGCCACCGAGGTCAGATCCTCCCCTGACGTGGCGTCCACGACGGAGATCTCTTTTCCCGCCCGGATCAGCCCCTCCAGCTCCTCGAGGGTGACGTAGCGGCTTTCCTGGACGTCGTAGAGCTTGCGGTTCGCGTATCGCTTGATTACGTAGGCCATTGCAGTCTCCCTGAACACTTTAACACGACGCGTCACCACGAGCAAGTTGTTATCGGGCAAACCCTGGCGCGTCGCGAGGAGGGCAGGCGATGATGACGGAACAGCGATGTGGGGTAGGGTATTGTGGGGAAGGGTGGAGGGAAGACTGCCAGGGGTTCACCAGGGCCAGACAGGCCCGGCGATTCCCGGGACGACGCAGACTTGGGTCCCCGAGGGGATGGCCGAGGAGCGTGGGAACGTTCGGAGGCGTCCGCCCCTGGGACGGGGAGATCGGCTATGTTGGGTCGCAGCGACCTGGAGCCCCCCCGAGTGCGAAGGCGGAAGCACCCAGCATCCACCAGAATGCGAGGGCCTGAGCCGCACATGCGAAAGACTGAAGCATCCAGCCGGATAGGGCTGCGCTCCCCGGCTGCTCTTCCACGTAGTGAATCGCATGCTTGGGAGGGAGGACCCACGCCTCTCCGGACAGCACTTCCTCTCCTTGTTGGTTCAGGCAGGTCGTCTTGAGCCGCGCCCGGTTCCGTTCAGGCAGCAGTTCCGCAATTTCAACGCGGGCGGTGATCGTGTCTCCCAGCTTCACGGGCCGAAGGAAGCGCAGGTCCTGGCTCACGTAGATGCTTCCCGGTCCAGGGAGTCGAGTCCCGATCAAGGCGGAGATGAGCCCTGCGGTCCAGATCCCCGGAGCAATGGGCTCGCGGAACGGGGTGCTCGCCGCGAAGGCTCGGTCGGAATGGACCGGGTTCCTGTCGCCCACGGAATCCACGAAGCCGGCGAGGTCGTGCTCCGTCACGATCCGGGAGAGCGTTGCTGCGTCCCCCACCGCAAGCTGATCCATGCTCCGGCCGATCATTGTGCCTCCTTCCCGGCGGCACGCCGTGCAGCGGCCGCCTCGTGGTCGGCGAGCGCCCTGAACAGGTCGTCCATTCGCGCCATCAGCGTGTCCAGCCGGTCCTCGAGCTTCTCGATGCGGTCTTCCACGTCTATGACCTGGCGGGCGATTCCGACCATCTGGGAGCGGGAGGGGATCCCTAGCGCCGACAGGGTGGCCTCGGTGGATTCGTCGGCGACCTTCTTCATCGGCGCCTGGATCGCGAGCCACTGCTCCAGGTGCTTCCCCAGGGCCTGGGCAAAGGCCTCAGTGCCCATGGCCTGCTCGAGGATCTTGCCCCAGGCCGCGATCCACTGGTCCAGGAACTGCTTCCACTGGGTCATCAGGTCCGGGGTCATTTGCCCCTGGGTGAAGAGCTTGGACCACGCCGCCATCCCCTGGTCCATGAACGGACGCCAGAACAGGGCGGGATCCACTGCCTGGCCCTGGCCCGTCAGCCGGGTCCAGGCCTGGGTTCCCTCCTCGATCTGCTTCTTCCAGAGGTCGAAGAGCGCTTGGGTGCCCACATTCTCCGCCATGATCTTCTCTCCTCTCGTGCGGCCGTCTTTGCTTCGAGCAGTACTCTTGGGATTGAACCCCCGCCCGATCGCGCCTTCAGGAACGTGGGGCCAGCCAACTGGAAACCTTCGGCCAGCAGTGGATCGCGGCGCCCCGACCCGCAATCAGGGAGATGTGGCCGCCGGGCAGCTCCATGTATTCCTTGTCCTGGCTGCCGACGGCGTCGAGCAGGGCGCGTACGCAACCGGGCGGGGCGATGTTGTCCTCCTTGGCTCCCACCACGAAGAGCGGGCAGCGAATCACCTGGAGCCGGACCGGGCTTCCCCCGAGTCGCAGCTCGCCGCGGATCAGGCGATTCTCTTGGTAGAAGTCCTTCACCCATTGGCGGAAGAATTCGCCGGGGAAGGGCACGTACTCGTTGGCCCATCTGTTCAGGGCCTGAAACGCCTTCACGTAGCCGTCATTCCACAGGTTCCACCAGAGGTTGAGCCCGGTGGTGAGGTCCATGGTCGGCTTCAGCAGCTTAAAGCCGACCTTGACCAGGTCCGCGGGGATCTGGCCGAGGGTGTCCACGAAGCGGTCCACGTCGAAGTACTTCCGGTCGAGCCATCGGCTGAAGAGGCCCGCCTGGGAGAAGTCAATGGGGCCCGCCATATTGATGAAGTTCCTGACCGGCACATCGGGATAGAGGGCGAGGAAGCACGCCGAGAGTGGGGCTCCCATGCAATAGCCAAGCACCGACAACTCCGTGGCGCCCGAGGACGCCAGCACGTTTTTGGCCATCCGCGGCAGGATGCGGGTCACGCAATCCTCCACGGTGAGTGAATTGTCCTCGGGGCCGAACACCCCCCAGTCCAGCAGGTAGAAGTCGAATCCCTGCCGGGTCATGTACTCGATGAAGCTCCCCCCGGGCAGGAGGTCGAAGATGTAGGGGCGGCTGATCCCCAGGTTGGGGACGAACAGGAGCGGCGTGCGGTGCTTCCGGGAGGACTCGTAGCGGTACAGGCGCGACTTGTTCTTCCGGTAGATCTCCTGGCGCGGGGTCGGTCCCACTGCCGGTTCCGCGGGGTTCAGCATCATCGTGGTGAAGTTCTGCATGCGGAGGAGATTGCGCGACAACTCCTCCTGCCACTGGGCCAGCATATCGGATTGTACGCCGGAATCCTGCCCGGCCTTCGCGAAGCCTCCTGTCATCACACCACCCCCTGGTTCTTGAATTCGGCCAGGCGCCGCGGGCCAAGGCCGACGTACTTCTGGTAAATATAGCCGTTGTGGTAGCCGGCAGGCCGGCAGGCCCAGCGGACCCGTGGCGGGGTCGCCGTCATTCGCCACACGGGCATCTGCAACGTCAGGTCTCCGTACACCGGGTCCGAGAACTTGTGGAAGCAATCCCGATCCCACCAGTTCTCCCGCGAGAGAACCTCGGTCGGCGATTCCACCCGGCCGAAGACTACCACGCCTGGGCCGGGATCGGCCATGACCTTCTCCAGGATCTCCTTCGAGATCCGCTGGAGCGACCAGGCCTCGATTTCGTCTCGGAGCGCCTGCTCATTTTCCCGCTGGACGCGCGCCCACACCGTCGAAAATCGCGGGTCCTGGGCCAGGTCAGGACGTTCCATGATCCGGCACAGCGCGTGAAAGTTGGGATCGGTGTAGGCGGCGATGAACGCCCAGCCATCCTGCACCCGGATGAAGGTATAGGGAAAGACGGCATAGTCGTAATAGCCGATCCGTTCCCGGACCCTGCCATCCACGTGGTACCAGAGGAGCGTGTACTCGAGGTACCGCATCAGCCCCTCGGCGGGCGTGACATCCACCATCTGGCCCCGCCCCGTCTCGTGGCGGTAGTGGAGGGCCCCCAGGAGGCCGAAGGCCGCCCAGGCGCCACCGGCATACCCGGCCAGCCACGGTCCGGCCTTGGTCGGGACCGCGGCCGGCCCGGCATCATCGGTGTCAGGCTCGCCCGTGATGTACGCCAGCCCTGACGCCGCCTGGCTGGTCAGGTCATGCTCGGGCATTTCCTCCGCAGCCCCGGGGCCGAAGTGACCGTGTGCCGAAATGGCCACGTAGATGAGTCCGGGGTTTTCCACGAAGAGCTGGCGATACCCGATCCCCCAGGCATCCATCTGGCCGGGCGGGTACGCCTCCACCACGACGTCGGCCCGTCGGACCAGGTGCCGGAAGATCTCTCGCCCTTCGGATGTCTCCAGACTCAGCGTGATGTAATACTTGTTCCGGCCCTCTGCGAGATAGGCCAATCCCTCGCCCTTGTGTGTGAAGTCCGCCGGCCCCCAGGCGCGGGCCGGATCACCACCGGGAGGCTCGATCTTCAGCACCTCGGCGCCCAACTCCGCCAGGAACGCGGTGCACACCAGGCCGGCGACGCTCTCCCGGCTCACGTCCACGACCAGCAGATCGTCCAGCGCCTCGGGTTTCCCGAAGGCCCCGCGCGGGTCGTCTTCCTGCCGGATCCAGTCTTCCCAGCTCAGGTCGCTCATGCTTAATACGAGGCCATCAGCCGTCAACAGCGGGGGACGGGTGTCAGGGACCAGGGGACGGGGTTCGATCCCCCCCGACCCCCGACCCCCAGCCCCCAGCCCCCAGCCCCGGCGTCAGCCAACGATCCCCTCGCCGTCCCAATCATCGGGGGGTTTCGAGCCCCGCCGGTCGGTCCACTTGCCGATGACGCCCTTGGTTTCCAGCTCTTTGAGCTGTTCCGGACGCAGTCCGAGGAGCCGCCCCAGCACGTACTCGTTGTGGAACCCCAGCGGCCTGGCGGCCCACTTGTACCGTGCCGGCGTCTCGGACAGCTTCGGGGCCGGGCCGTGTTCCACCATGGTGCCGTACACCGGATCCTCCATCTCCCACACCGACCCTCGGGCGCGGAGGTGTGCGTCGTCGTACTGGTCTTTGGCCGTGGCGACGGCTGCGGCCGTGAATCCGTGCTGTCGAGCCGCGGCCTCCACCTCGGCCCGCGTCATGCCCTGCACCCAGGCCCCGATAAAGCGATCCAGGGTCCCGGCGTGCGATTCCCTGGCGCGATCCGCCGGGCTGGCGAAGCGGGGGTCGGCCAGGAGGTCCTCGCGTCCCATGGTCCGGCACAGCCCCCGGAACGCTTCATCGCGACCCGCCACCACGGCCACGTAGCCGTCCTTGCACGCGTAGATCCCCGAGGGACAGGCGGACGGATCGCGGTTGCCGGTCTGGGGGCGATTCTTGCCGGTGAGCCCCGCGTACACCCACGTCCAGTCCATGGCGCGAAGCAGCGCCTCGCATTGTCCCACCTCGAGGAACTGTCCCTTTCCCGTCCGGTCCCGGTAGTGGAGGGCGGCCAAGACACCCAGCGCCGAGAGGCAGGCACCGAAATAATCCCCGAGGTAGATGCCCATCTTCAGCGGCGGGCGGCCCGGGAATCCCGAGACGGCGGTGAAACCACTCACCGCCTGGGCCAGGGCGTCGTAAGAGGCTCGCTTGATGAACGGTCCCCACTGGCCGAAGCCGGTATTGGCCACGTAGATCAGGCGCGGGTTGATCTCGCGGAGCTGGCGGTAACCGATGCCCCACTTCCGCTCCAGCGTTCCCGCGCGAAAGTTCTCGACCAGGACATCGCTCTTGGCCGCCAGTTGCTTGATCAGCTCCTGGCCTTCGGGCCGATGCACGTCTATCGCCACGTGGTACTTGCTGTGGTTTTGGGCGAAGAAGGCGGGGGACACATTCTTCCAGTAGAAGCCCTCGGGAGCAACGATCCGCATCACGTCCCCGGTTCGGGGCATCTCCACCCGGATCACCTCGGCCCCCAGCTCCCCCAGGTAGTCGGCGGTGGCAGGGCCGAAGATGATGAGGGACATGTCCAGGACCCGGATGCCGCGCAGCGCCTCCGGCTTCTGGAAGATGCGCGCCCGATCGAACAGCCGGGCGGTCCAGTCGAAGTAGGACTCCGGGCTCATAGGATGCGACGCCCAGGTGTGCGGCCGTCCATCGCGGTCTGGACCACGAGGTGCATCCGGGTGTTCTCGATCACCTCGGTCACGCGCCGGCCCAGGACCTGCGCCCGGGGAATCCCCAGGCAGCGCTCGTAGCTCTTGGAATAGAAGGTGACGATCCCGTCGGCATCCACGACGAGCGTGCCGAACTCGATATTGTCCAGCGCCATGTGGAGCGGCACTTCACCCATGGTTGGACCTCCCGGGCCCGCGGCCCTGCTTCATCCCACACGCGGCTACCCTTACCATGGGGCTCCGGGAACGGTCAAAGCGTTTTTTCCCGGTCCGATTCGCCCGCGTGGCGCGGGCAGGGAACGCGAAGACGTCAGCCGCGGTGGCCTCCTCACCATCAGCGCCTCACCGGCCCTCTCCCCGGCCATGGGCGGCGTGGGGAGGCGGTGTGGGTTAGCTTGAGGAACTGCTCTGCCGTGCGGCCCGGGTTGGCGCAGTGTCTGGCGTGCATGGGATGGTCTCCGTCTACGGAGGGAGACTCTGGCAGGTCCACCTTCGCCTGGGAAAGGTAGAAACGTGCGGTTTTTAGAGCAGAGGTAGGCCAGGGCATCCCTGGACCACGCCGGGATGCGGGGGGCCTCGGAGATGGGGCCGCGAAAGTCAATAAGCAAATTATCAAGGCCTGACCCCAACTTCTTGGTGCACGACTATCTGGGTCTGAGCCTGCCCCGCGTTTGGGACGTGGTCGAGCGCGACCTCCCGGCCTTCCGAGCGGCCGTGATGGGGAATTGGGGGACGTTGTTGCCTTCGTTAACTTACGCCGACCCCGTCAGGGGGGCCATTGTGGCTCTGGTGGCTTTCTGCCTCGTCCGCCGGAGGCATGGCAGAGCCCGCGAAGTCATGACAGATGCCCGCGGTGAGATGACTGACCCTGCGCCAGCCAGCGGCCTTCTGCAATCCCTACAAGGGGACCCGGCCGTTTCTTCGGCGTCAAGGTAAATCCCTCCTCTCGAAGTCCGTGCGTCGCACTGTCGGTATTGTCACGCACTCCCCAGGGTGCCTCTCCCAGGTGTGCTCCCTCGCCCCATCGTAGTGGCACGATGCGGTGTCGCTGCTGCCGAGCGCACCTAGGGGGCCCAGTCCGGGCTGGGGGAGCGGGAGGGGCGCGCCTCTGTCCCGCCCGAGGTCACCTCCGGTGCCTCCACGTCGCGCACGCGCTGCCTCTCCTCAGGGAGTGCGCGATGGTCCCCGCCCGATTCATCAGCTCGAACGCGCCACCCGTCCTCGCGCCTGCCCCTGTGCCCGCGCGAGTCAGACGGGACGTTGCGCGAGAAATTCGAAAAGTTGAATAGCTCCACTTCCCGGCGGGGGGCTCGGGCCAGCGGGCTGGGAGGCTTGGAAGCGGGCAGGAAGCAGAGGAGCAGAGGAGCCGAGGGGCTGGGGAGCTGAAACGGGGAAGCGGGGAGACGGAGACACGGGGAGGGGGAGAGGGGACGAGGGGAGGAGGAGCGAACGGTGCGAGGGGTGAGAGGTGAGGCATCCCCTGGATGGGTGTAACCCGCACTTGACTGTATACCGGGATTCGGTATACTGTGGGCAATGATCAAGTCCTTCGGCGACAAACGAACCGAGCGGCTCTTCCGGGATGCTGTCGTGCGGGAGTTCCAGGGGGTCGCGCGACGGGCGAAACGGAAGCTCGAGGCGCTGCACGCCGCATCGCGTCTGGAGGATCTTCGGGTCCCGCCTTCGAACCGGCTGGAGAAGTTGCGCGGGGATCTGCACGAATACTATTCAATCCGGATCAACGACCAGTGGCGGGTCATCTTCAAGTGGATTGACAACAACGCACAGGACGTCGCGATTCGCGACTATCACTGAGGAGCAGAACATGGGACGGGCGGAGTTTGCCCCGGTCACGCCGGGGGAGATGCTGAAGGAAGAGTTTCTGGCCGAGTACGGGCTGTCCCAGAACCAGTTGGCGAAAGCCATCGGGATCTCTCCGAACCGCATCGCCGAGATCGTGAACAACCGGCGGCGAATCACGGCGGACACGGCGCTTCGCCTCGGTCTTTACTTTGGCAACAGTCCGGAGTTCTGGCTGAACCTTCAGGCCCATTATGACCTCAAGATGGCGAAGCAAAACCTCCGCCCCGAAGACGCCAAGCGGATCAAGGCCCGCCGGGCTGCATAGGCGATCTGGTCGCGGGATTGGCGTGCGAAGAATACGCTAGGAGCCGGAGCGTAGCGCTCGGTCGGGCGGCCGCATCGGTTGTCAGACGTTGCGCGAAAAGTTCGAAAAACGGAGCAACTTCGCTTCCCGACGAGGCTCGGGCGAGCCGACTGGGAGGGTTGGAACCGGGGAGCAGAGCCGAGAGCCGAGGGAAGAGCTGCGAGCCGCGAGCCGAGAGCCGAGAAACCTGGCAGCGTGCAGATGGCAGGAGGCAGCGGGCAGGGGGACTGGGAGCCGAGAGCCTAGAGCCGTGAGCCGGGTGACGAGAACGAAGCGCCGAGGGAGGAGATAGGAAGCAGCAGGCAGGGGGCAGGGGTCACACCTGATTCCCAGATCCATCTTGATTTTGCCGGTCGAGAGGATTAGGCTCACGCCTATCCGGGAGGTTGTATCCCCTCGGGTCACGTGAGGCCACCGCGTGCGCATCGATGGAATCATCTGGCTGGAGAATGTTGAGCACAAGATCTGGGAAAAGCATCGAGTTCAGCCGAGCGAGGTCGAAGCTGTCTTGGAGTCCGATCCCCATGTTCGGTTCGTTGAGCGCGGTTTCCGGCAAGGTGAGGACCTTTACTCTGCGTTGGGCCGAACGCCTGACGGACGATATGCGATCGTGTACTTCGTCTATAAGCCGCGGACCCGGGAAGCGTTGGTGGTGACAGCCAGGGGGATGACGCGGAAGGAGCGCCGACGATATGCGAAAGCGTAATGGGGGAATACAGGTGCGCAGAACCAGTCTGTCGCGAACGCGGAACCTTGAGGAACTTGCGGCTTATTGGGATACGCACGACCTGGGAGATGTCTGGGACCAGACCCGGGAGGTCAAGGCGGATATCCGTCTTGTACGGCGACGGTATATTGTCGCGATTGAATCCGACGTCATCCAGAACGTCCGCCGGTTGGCACGCCGTCGCCGGGTGTCCTGCGGCCTGTTAATCAACCGCCTGCTCCGGGAGCGGCTTGCCTCCTGACCCTGCCTCCGCGTTCTCAAGGACAAAGGATAAGGACAGCTCGTAGAAGGGGACCCGGCTTTAGTGGCTTTGCCACACACCGCCCTCGCCTCCCCGACTTCGCTCAGGCGGGACGCAGGCGTTGCGCGGCAAGTGGGAAAAGTGGAGCAACTTCACTTCCCGAGAGGGCTCGGGCGAGGCGGCTGGGAGGCTTGGAAGTGGGCAGGAAGCAGAGGAGCAGAGGAGCCGAGGGGCTGGGGAGCTGAAACGGGGAAGCGGGGAAACGGAGACAAGGAGACGGGGGGACAAGGGGAAGCGGGAAGAGGCTGTAGAGCTGGAGGGGGCGGGAGATGACCCTGAAGAGGAGCGGGCTCTACCGCGGGCTCAACATCTTCACGGTCTAGAATCCGCCTGAAGGACTTGACGTTCAAAGACGGATGGCATCGCGTCAGCCAGGGACAGACCGAATGAAGGAGGCGGGGCCGTTTCGGCCTTGCCCAGGGGTTGCTTGTCCGGAGATTCGGCCCTTGACAGCCAAGAGGAGTCTGCCGTTTGGTGCCATGAGAAGGAGGTGGCCATGGCTTCAACCGTGCCAGCGTGCGGGGATGTTATCCCAGCGGTCTTTGAGGATGGCGTCCTCAAGCCCGGGAAAGCGCTTCCGCTGAAGAATCGCGAACACGTCCATATCGCCGTGCTGCCAAAGGCTGGCTGGGCCCAGGCGCTGGGTGCCCTGCTACGCCGCGTCCACGCGCGCCCATCTGCTCTGCGTCCCAGGCAGATTGAGGATGAGATTCGCCTCGCCTCACGGGAGGCCCGTCGATCGCGCCGCCGTCGGTAGTCATTGACACCAACGTCTGGGTGTCTGCCTTCCTCAACCCTCGAGGGCATCCCGCACGGCTGATTTCTCGGTGGCGTGCTCGTGCTCTCAGGGTGATCACCTCCTCGCCATTGCTAGATAAACTCGCCCGGGTTCTTGCGCGACCCCGCCTTCAGCGCGTCCGACCGTTTACGCAGACTGAAGCGCACCTCTACATAATGATGATTCAGGCCGGGGCGAACGTCATTACTCCGACCGGGCAACTCCAGGTGTGCCGTGACGCCACCGATGATCT
>METI01000237.1:0-147 GCA_001771285.1 candidate division NC10 bacterium RIFCSPLOWO2_12_FULL_66_18 | reverse complement strand
ACCTCCCTTCTCGGACGCGCCAAGTACGTGGTGAGTCGGGACGCCGACGTAACCAGAGACCTCTCGCTGATCCGCCTGTTCAGAGAGCGCGGTGTCCGAATTGTGACGGTGGATCAGTTCCTTCGCCTGCTTGCCGCGAAGAGGCGG
>METI01000236.1 GCA_001771285.1 candidate division NC10 bacterium RIFCSPLOWO2_12_FULL_66_18 | reverse complement strand
AAAAGGTGGTAGTGTACCGGACGGCCCGCCGCCTGATGGAAGGCTGCATCCGCGTCCCCTCCCGCGTCCTTCGGAGGGAATGAGAACTCGTCCATTTGATCCGCAGATTACGCAGATTACGCCGATTCACCGGACAGGATGGAAATGGAAAAAGACCCGAGGACCTTTGCCATTATCGGGGCTGCCATGGAGGTCCATCGGGTACTGGGTCCAGGATTCCTTGAGGCGGTCTACCAAGAGGCACTTACCAGGGAACTGGTCGGGCGGGGGATTCCATTCAGGGCTGAGGTCGAACTGGCTGTATTCTACAAGGGCGAGAGATTGTCCACGTCGTATCGGGCCGATTTCGTCTGTTTCGATTCAGTCATCGTGGAGTTGAAGGCGCTCGATAAGCTCAGCGGGATCGAGGAGGCTCAGGTGATCAATTACCTGAAGGCCACCGGTCACACCATCGGCCTCCTGCTGAACTTCGGCGCCCGATCACTCGAGCACAAACGCCTTGTGTTATCCCCAAGGAAATCTGCGTAATCTGCGTAATCTGCGGATAAGTGATGTCGATTTGGTTTTCCCTCAGAACAATCCGCGCCATCTGCGGATGGACAAGGAGGCACCATGGACCAGAGTGAACGTGATCGGTACCTTGGCATCATCCGTTCGACGCCCGACCGGTTGAAAGCCGCCCTGGCCGGCGTGCCCAAGAAGCTCCTGGCGTGGCGGCCCGCACCGGGGAAGTGGTCCATCCACGAAATTTTGTGCCACATGCGCGACGCCGAGCGCGACGGGTACCTCTATCGGTACAGCCGGATCCTGGCCGAGAATAATCCGACCCTGCCCGATGTGGACGGGGACAAGCTGGCCCTGGATCGGCAATACAGCCGCCTGAACCTTCGCGAGGTCCTGCGGGACTGGCGGACGGCGCGCAAGCAGGTACTGGGCATCGTGAAGAAGGTCAGGCCGGACCAGTGGCAGCGGATCGGGACTCACGAGCACCTCGGCCCCATGTCGTTGGAAACGATTTTACAGCGGCAAGCCCTCGGGAACGACGAGGCGCACCTCGGCCAGATCGAAAACATCAAGCAACGCCGGCAGACCCTTGCGAAGCTCGAGGAGACGCCGAAGGTCCTGGCATCACTGCTCCGCGGCGTCCCCGACGAGGTCCTGCGGCGGAAGCCGGCGCCGGAGAAATGGTCCATGCTGGAGATCGCCTGCCACCTGCGCGATGTCGAGCAACTGTTCGTCGAGCGCTACGCGAAGATGGCCAACCACGACCGGCCAGCGTTACGGATGTTCAACCAGGACGCCCTGGCGGCCACGCTGAAGTACAACCAGGACGATCCGGCGGCCGTCCTCCGGGACTTCCGGGGGTTCCGGCAGGAGACGCTCGCGCTGCTCTCCGCGCTGGCTCACCAGTCGTGGCAGTGGGTCGGCCTCCATCCGAAGCGGGGCGAGGTCACCATCGCGGGCCACGCGGACCTTCACGTGAACCACGACACCAACCACTTGAATCAGGTCCGGACCCTGCGGGAACGGTTCGGGGTCGGCTAGCCAATCCGGGGGAGGGTCGGAAGGCAACACTGGGGGGACGGCGCCGGCGGCGATGAGAAGCGGGCTACCCCTTGACCGAGCCGGTCAGACCCGTGACGTAGTACTCGACGAAGAATGAATACACTAGGGCCACAGGCACGGACCCCAGGAGCGCCCCGGCCATGAGCTGGCCCCAGAAGTAAATGTCCCCCCGGATCAGCTCCGAGACGACGCCCACCGGCACCGTCTTGCGCTCCGGCGAGGAGAGGAAGATGAGGGCGTAGATGAACTCGTTCCACGAGAGCGTGAAGGCGAAGATCCCGGCCGAGAGGATGCCCGGCACGGCGATGGGGAAGATGATGCGCAGCATGGCGCCGAAGCGCGTGGCGCCGTCAATCCGGGCGCACTCCTCCAGCTCCCTGGGGATCGTCTTGAAGTAGCCCATGAGCAGCCAGGTGCAGAACGGGACCAGGAAGGTCGGGTAGGTGAGGATGAGCGCCCACGGGGTATTGCCGAGCCGGAAATTGCGAATGATGTCGGCCAGCGGGATAAAGAGCAGCGTCGGTGGCACCAGGTAGGTGACGAAGATCCCCGTCCCGAGGGCCCCCGCCATGGGAAACTTGAGGCGCGCCAGGGCGTACCCGGCCAGCAGGCCGCAGAAGAGGGAGATCCCTGTCGAGGCAACCGCAATGAAGAAGGTGTTCCACAGCCAGCGGGGGAACGTCGTCTTGGCCAGCAGGTCCTGGAAGTGGGCCAGGGTCGGCTGGAGCGTCCAGAACGGCGTGTTGTTCACGGCGCGCCACGAGCGATAGAGTTCCTCGTCGGGTCGGAACGCCGTGATGGCCATCCAGTAGAAGGGGAACAACGTCCCGACGATGAACACCGCCAGGGGAATGTAGAAGTACACCCACTTCTTCCACCGTTGCTCGATCACCCCTACACCCCCTCCAGGCGCCGCAGATAGCGGAGCTGGATCCAGACCACGACGAGGAGCACCGGGAACATGAAGAGCGAGATGGCGGCCCCCTCGCCCAGGAGCCCCGCGGCCACGCCAAGCTGGTAGGCGTACGTCGCCAGCAGGTGCGTGGAGTTCGCCGGCCCACCGCCCGTCAGCACGTAAATGAGCTGGAAGTCAGAGAACGTCTGGATGATGGAGAAGACCACGACGACGATCGTCACCGGCTTCAGCAGCGGCCACGTCACGTGCCAGAACCGGTGCCAGGCGCCGGCGCCGTCCAGCGAGGCGGCCTCGTGCAGGTCCGGGTTGATCGTCTGCAGCCCCGCCAGCAGGGTGATGGCGAAGAAGGGCATGCCGCGCCAGGTGTTCACGATGATGGCGCACCAGAGCGCCCAGGCGCCGTCGGACAGGAAGGGCAGCTTGGTCATGATGAAGCCGCCCCGATAGAGAACCCAGTTCAGCACGCTGAAGGTCGGGTCGAACATCCAGCGCCAGGCGAAGGTGGACAGGACCGTGGGGATGATGAACGGGAGGAGCATGGAAGCCCGGACGATGCGCTTGCCTCGGAAGTGCCGGTTCAAGAGGAGGGCCAGCCACATGCCAAGTGTCAGCTTGAAGAGGGTAGCCCAGAACGTGTAGACGAAGGTATTCCGGAGCGTCTGCTGGAAGATGGAGTCGTTCCATGCCTTGACGAAGTTCCGGATCCCGACGAACTGCCCGGGGATGCCCACGCTGGTGCTACTGAGCGAGAGCCACACCCCCATGACGAAGGGATAGGCAATGAAAACGCTGAGCAAGATGACGGCGGGCGCCAGCAGGATGAAGGCGAGAAACCGCTCGTTCTCGAGGAAGCGCTCGAATCGCGCCGGCTTCGAAGTTGCGGGGTGGGGGAGCGCCACCTCCAGTTGGGCGGCGCTCCCCGCATCCTCCAAGACGTGGTTCGCCACGGGCTACCCGTAGATCTTCTTGAGTTCCCCTTCGGCCCACTTCACGGCGGCCTCGGCGCTCATCTTGCCGCTGACGGCGTTGGCGTACATGTCCACGATGATGTACTTCGAGAACGCCTCCGTGGCCTTGGCCGTGGAGGGCCCGGCATGGCCGAAGATGCGGGTCTTGCGGGCGGCGGTGCGGAAGACCTGGAGCGGCTTGTCAATCTTGTCCCACATGGAGTGCTTCTCCCACACCGTGGTCGCCGCGACGCTGTACCCCTCGTTGACCACGAACCACTTCTCGAAGGTCTCCTTCTTGTGCAGCCAGCGCAGGAAGTCCTTGGCCAGCTTCTGGTTCTTCGAGTACTTCATCACCGCGTGGGAGTGGTTCAGGTACAGCGGGAACTGCCCGGCGGGCCCGGCGGGGAGGAGGCCGGCGTGGTCGATGTCCTGGTACATCGGCTCGCCCTTCTCGTCCTTGATCTTGTCCTTCTGGCGCTTGGCCACGATGTAGATGGACGCCCCGTTCAGCGAGGCGCTGATCTCGCCGGCGTGGAAGGCCCGGTTGTTGTTGGTGTCGTCCCAGGCGAGCCCGCCCTCGTCGCAGGCCTCTTTCCAGAAGGCCTGCATGAACTTCACCGACTCCACGGCGCCCTTGGAGTTGATGACGACCTTCTTGCCGCTGGCGTCGGTCTCGGCGCCCCCGAAGTTCCAGAGCACGGGATAGGCGAACGTCGGGGCGTCGCCGAAGGTGTGGCCGAGCGTCTGCCCGTACGGCTTGCCCTTCTTCTTGAGCTGGCTGAAGACCTTGCGGGCCTCGTCCCAGGTCTTCGGATACTCGGTGGCGCCGACCTCCTTCAGCCAGGAGCGCCGGTAGGCGACGGCGTTGCCGATGATCGAGTGGGGGACCGCCAGCCACCGGGCGCCGACCTTGGCCGACGGGGTGTAGACATCGTAGAAGCCCCCCTCGGCCTTGGCGATCTCGTTGGCCACGTCGCTCACATCCACCACCGAGTTGGCGTACAGTTGTGCCCAGTTGTACTGGAACATGAAGATGTCGGCGCCCGAGCCCGACTGGATGGCCGCCGTGATGCGCGGCTGGAGGTCGTTGGCGTTGATGGTCTCCAGCGTGACCTCGGCGCCGAGCGCCTTCGACGCCTCGGGCATCTGGCGCTTCAGCTCCACGTCCGCCTCGGGGATGAAGTCAACCCAGCGCACCATGTGTAACTTCGTCCCCTGGGCATAGGCGGGGGCCCGGTGCGCCGCCAGGATCCCCTCCAGACCGCCCGCAGCGGCCACCACCCCAACGGCACCCGTGACCCGGAGAAAGTCCCGGCGATTGACCACGGCATTGAGAGTCGAAAGGTCGTCGTGTTCGGGCTTGGCCATCTGCGTCCCTCCCTCCCCTTGAAGCTTTGCGTGGCAAGCGGCAGTTCCTCCTGGCAATCAGGAAGACTGCGGTCGGTCGAGTGAGTGGTTCCAGCGAGGGGAAATCTCCTGCAGGGGTGAGTCCCCGGCACGGAACTCGGGTAATGCAAGATCAAAAGAGGAGATACGCGGTCTTGTTAGGATGTTTGATTCATAGCACCTAAGTCAGGGCGTGTCAACGGAGAATCCTCGAGGTGCTCTCAGGCGGTTTCGCGCCAACTCCTTCGATGTCGGCGCTGGATAGTGCGATTCGGCGCAAGCCGCTCCGCCTGTTCGGGTCATGTGAACAAGTCGCCCTCGCACTGGACAGGACCCTGTGAATCCTGATACAAGACCGCGGGCTGCACCATGAGACCGCTGCGACGCAGGGGGGGTTCAGGAATGCCACGGTGGTGACATCTCGCGAAGACGGGTTGACCGCGCGAGGCCACGCGCGGTTCTTCTATGGCTGGGTCGTCGTCGGCGTCGTTTCCGCGGCGTCGGCCATCTCCATGGGCCCCCGGTCGGTCTTCTCCATCTTCCTGCTGGCGTTCCTGGAGGAATTCGGCTGGAGCCGCGCGGCAGCCGCGGCCGTCTTCTCGATCCACATGACCTTCTACGCCCTGGGCGGCTGGGTCCTCGGCGTCCTGGTGGATCGTATGGGTCCGCGCCGCGTGATGGTGTGGAGCACCGGGGCCTGGTGCCTCATCCTCCTCCTGTCCAGCCGTATCCAAAACCTCTGGCACATGTACGCCCTCTTCGGGCTGCTGGGTGGGGTGGCCACGGGGGGCCTGGCCTATGTTCCCACGAATGCCCTCCTCTCCCGCTGGTTCGTCCGCTACCGCGGCCTGGCCACGGGGTTCTCCCAGACGGGCAGCCCGCTGGGCATCGTGATGTTCGGCTCCCTGACCCAACTGGCCATCACTGCGCTTGGCTGGCGGAATACCTACCTGGCCTTCGGGCTCCTGGTGGGTGTCACGTCCCTGCCCCTGATCCTCCTGTTCCTCCGCGACACCCCGCGGGAGATGGGCCTCGATCCCGATGGGATCCCCGCCACCGCCTTGGCTGCCGGCCGTTCCGGACCCCGGGCCCCGGGGGTCGAAGTCTCTTCAGGCAGGCGCCTGCCACCCGGCTACTGGACCGTGTTCTGCGCCAACGTCCTGCGCGGCGTGGTCATGAACGCGCTCTTGGTCCACCAGGTCGCCTACCTGGTGGACGTGGGCTTCACCAAGATGGCAGCCGCGTCCTATTTCGCCCTCAGCTCTCTCCTGGCAGTCATGGGGGGATTTGCAGCCGGCGCCATCTCGGACCGGCTGGGTCGCGCACGCGCCTACGCCGGGGTCGCCGCGCTCTACGTGATCGGCATCTCCAGCCTCTTGCTCGTCCGCGGCCCGTCCCAGGTGCTGCTCGTGTCCGTCTTCGTGGTCGCATCCGGATTGGCGACGGGCGGGGCCAGCCCGGTCTTCGCCGCCCTCCTCACCGACCGGCTCCAGGGCCCGCAGGTCGGCTTCCTCCTGGGCCTGCAGAACATCGCCTATGGGGGCGGGGCTACCCTCGGCCCGTTCCTCGCCGGGGCCCTCTTCGACCGGTTCGGCAATTACACCCTGGCCTTCGCCCTGCTCGCCGCCTCCAGCGTCGTTTCTTCGTTCATCGTGTCGACTGTTACCGTTGCTGGCAGAACCGGATCATGGGCGGCGAAACGGGACGTGAGGTAGAGGCAGGACGGAAGCTGAGCGGATAGATCCAGACCGGGCAGGTGGACACGATTTCCCGCGCCTGCGGCCTCTCACCGCCGGCTTGACCCCCTCCCCACACATCCCAATTTAGGCACTTGACAAATGTATAGACATCTATAGGAGAATGGAGGCCCTCTCGGCCCGGAAGGGCTGATCGCAGGGGTAATTCGTCGCCTCCTCTTGAACGCGCCACCGCAGAGGAAACACCCATGGATCTCCAACTCAAAGGCAAGGTCGCGCTGGTCACGGGAGCGGCGCGCGGCATTGGCCGGGGGATCGCCCTGACCCTGGCCGGGGAGGGCGCGCAGGTCGCCGTCAACTATGTCAACCGCGCCGACGCCGCCGAGGAGGTGGTTCGAACCATCCGAAGCGGCGGGGGCGAGGCGCAGGCCATTCAGGCGGACGTCGGTCGGTATGCCGATGCTGAGCGTCTGGTGGCAGCGGCCCTGGAGCGGTTCAGCCGGATCGACATCCTCGTCAACAACGCCGGGATCGTGAGCCGAAACCCGATCCTGGAGATCCCCCTGGAGGAGTGGGACCGGGTCGTCCACACGAACTTCTACGGCTGCTTCCACTGCTCCCGCCTGGTGGGCCAGCACATGGTGGCCCGGGGGGGCGGCGGCAAGATCATCAGCATCTCGTCCATCCACGGCCGCGTGGCCAAGGCGGGCATGGGCCCCTACTGCGCCACCAAGGCGGCCATTGACATGTTCAGCAAGCAGCTCGCCGTCGAGCTGGCTTCCCATCGCATCAACGTCAACGTGGTCGCCTCCGGCACCATCACCACCGACATCAACATCCCCCTGTACAAGAGCACCCGCCCCGAGGACATCGCGCTGCGCGAGGCCGTGCTGAAGCGCGTCCCCTGGGGGATCATCGGCGAGCCCGAGGACATCGGGCGGGCCGTGGCGTTCCTGGCGTCGGACGCCGCCCACTACATCACGGGGGCTATACTCTACGTGGACGGCGGCTACGTGGCCGACGGGACACCGCGGGCCTGAAGGCGGGGGTTGGGGGTCAGGGGTTGGGGGCTGGGGGTCGGACCATCGTTAACCGTTAGCACGTTTGCAAATTGGAACGTTTCAACGTGCCAACCTGCGAACCTGCGAACGCGAGCCAAAGGGGCAAGACACCGCAAGGACGGGAACCATGACGCCGTGGACGATCACCATGCTGGACACCGGGACCCAGACCCAGGACAAGGGGGTGATGACCTATCTCACCGACATGGGGCAGACGATCCAGATCCCCGTCAGCGTGGCGCTGGTCGAGGGTCCCGAGAAGATCCTGGTGGACACCAGCTTCCTCTCCATCGATCGCACCTGGCAGATCCGGCGCCGCAAGATCGCCCGGACCCCGGCCCAGGAGCTGGTGGCGGCCCTGGCTGCCGCCGGCGTCCGGCCGGAGGACATCAGCATCGTCATCCACACCCACCTGCATTACGACCACGCCGGCAACAATCACCTGTTTCCGAGGGCTCGCTTCTTCGTCCAGCGGGAAGAGCTGCGGTACGCCCTGGCCCCCACCAGCTTCGACGCCTCGGCCTACTTCGCTCCCAGCCTGGGCATCACCCCGGACTACCTGGGGACCAAGTTCGAGCTGCTGGACGGTGACGCCCAGATCACGGACGGCGTCCGGGTGATCACGACACCGGGACACACGCCGGGCCACCAATCGGTCCTCGTGGACACGGCCGGCGGGCGCTACTGCATCACCGGGGATGCAGTGATGTGGTACGAGAACCTGGAGAAGATGATCCCCCCGGGGATCAATACCTCGATGATCGACTGCATGGCCTCCCTGGCACGGATCGCCAGGGAGGCAGATCACGTGCTTCCCAGCCACGAGCCAAAGGTATTCGCGCGTCAGCCTGCCCGTTTTCCGTGAGGGGGCTGATGGGATCCAAGGAGGTGAGAAAGGCTCGAATCGTTGTGGGTCGCGATGGAATGGTTGGTGAACTGGTCCATTTGCCGAGGAGGGCAGACACAATGCGAACCGTGTTGCGGTGGGCAGGCGTGCTCGTCTTGATCCTGGCGGTGGTCGGGGTCGTGGCCCCGTCGGCCGTGGCGGGGACCAAGACCGTTATCAAGATCGGCACGGGTGTGGCGCCGGACCATCCGGAGAACATCGGCGCCCGCAAGATCAAGGAGCTGGTGGAGAAGAAGGCCGGGGACCGCGTGGAGGTCCAGGTCTTCACCGACAATCAGATCGGCGATCAGCGGACCATGGTCGAGAACCTGCGGAACGGCACCCAGGAGATCACCTGGGTCACCGTCGGATTCTTCGGGTCCTACGAGCCGATCCTGAACGTCATCGAGAGCGGCTACTTGTTCCGGGATAGCCACCACTCCTACAAGGTGTTCGATGGGCCGATGGGCGACGAGATCCGCGCCCTGGTGGAGAAGCACGGGGTGAAGCTCTTGGGCTACTACGAGGCCGGCCTGCGCCACATCACCAACAACGTGCGGCCGATCAATACCCCGGCCGACCTGAAGGGCTTGAAGATCCGGACCCCCCAGGCCAAGTACCATTTGAACACCCTGAAGTACATGGGGGCCAACCCCGTGGCCATGTCCTTCGGCGAGCTGTACACCGCCATGCAGCAGAAGGTGGTGGACGGCCAGGAGAACCCGCTCTCCAACATCTACAAGGCCAAATTCTATGAGGTGAACAAGTACCTGTCCCTCACCGGCCACCTGCACCTGACTCACATGGTCATGTACAGCGCCAAGCTGTGGGACAAGCTGCCGGCCGACCTGCAGAAGATCGTGCGCGAGGCGGTGATCGAGTCCCAGGAAACGCAGCGTAAGGCCGTCCGCGACGACGACGAGAACCTGTTGAAGGAATTGAAGGCCAAGGGGATGCAGGTCAACGAAGGGGACCGGGAGGCCTTCCGGAAGGCCGTGTTGCCCCTGCGGGACGACGCCGTGAAGGAATTCGGTCCCAAGGCCAAGGAGTGGATCGAGCGGATCGAGGCGACGAAGTAGCGGGTACCGGCACGCGGCCGGGCGTGGGGGGAGGACCCCCCCGCCCGCAGCCGCGGGCGATCACACGGGAGCAGGGGTATGCGGAACGTCCTCTCGGCGATCCAGCGGGCGATTGACGGGATGGTCCGCTGGCTGGTCATCGTCCTGATGCTGGTCATGATGGTGGCGGTCTCTGCCCAGATCCTCTTCCGCTACGTCTTCAACATTCCCCTCGGCTGGTCGGAGGAGATGGCGCGCTTCGCCTTCGTCTGGGTGTCGTTCATCGGGGCCAGCGCCCTCATGCGGGCCCGGGAGCACATCAACGTCACCGTCTTCCTGGATCGCTTCCCGCCCCGCCTCCAGGCGGTCGCCGTCTTCATCGCCAACGTCGGCGCCGTGATCTGTGTCTACTTCTTCCTCGTCGGTGGCATCGCCCTCACCACCAACGAGTGGGCCCAGCTCGCCCCGGCCACGGAGATTCCCATGGGCTGGGTCTACCTGGTGATCCCGGTCTCTTCGGGGCTGATGGGGATCTGGGTCGTGGCCCAGACCATCGAGGCGGCCCTCCAGCTCCGCGGGAAGGGGGGGCCGTGACCCTGCTCATCTTTTTCGGCGTCTTCTTCGTCACCCTCGTCCTGAGTGCCCCTATCGTCTTCAGCCTGGCCCTGAGCGCCCTGGCCCTCCTGTGGAACAAGGGGGTGCTGGTCCCCCAGCTCGTGGTCCAGCGCATGTTCGCGGGCATCGATTCCTTCCCCATGATGGCCATCCCCTTCTTCATGCTGGCGGGCGCTCTCATGCATACGGGCGGCATCTCCACGCGGCTCGTCCGCTTCTCGAATTACCTGGTGGGATGGATCCAGGGCGGCCTGGCCCACGTGGCCATCCTGGCCTCCATGTTCTTCGCCGGCATCACCGGCTCGGCGGTGGCCGATGCCACCGCCATCGGCTCCACCTTGATCCCCCTCATGAACAAGCGGGGATTCCCCACGCTCTTCTCCGCCAGCGTGGTGGCGGCCGCGGGAGTGGTCGGGCCGATCATCCCGCCCAGCATCCCCATGGTCATCTACGGGGTCATGGCCGGCGTCTCCATCGGGGCCCTGTTCATGGGCGGGATCATCCCCGGGATCCTAATCGGCCTGGGCCTGATGGTGGTGGCGTATGTGAAGGCCAAGCGCCACGGGTACCCGCGGGAGGCGGTGCGCCCCACCGCCCGGGAGTTCCTCCAGGCCACGGTCAGCGCCTTCGGGGCCATCCTGATGCCGCTGATCATCCTCGGGGGGATCTTCGGCGGGATCTTCACGGCAACCGAAGCGGCCGCCGTGGCCACGGTGTACGCCTTCCTGATGGGGAAGTTCGTCTACCGGGAACTGCAATGGAGCCACCTGCCGGAGATCCTCTACAGGGCCGGCCTGAACACGGCCATGATCCTCATCATCGTGGGGGTGGCCAATCTGGTCGGGTACATCATGGCGGTAGAGCGGATCCCCCTCATGGTGGCGGAATTGTTCCTGGGCATCACGACAAACAAGTATGTGATGCTCCTGCTCATCAACATTCTGCTGCTCATCGTGGGGTGCTTCATCGACGGCGCCTCGGCCCTCATCATCTTCACCCCGGTCCTGCTGCCAATCATCTACAAGCTGGGGATCGACCCGATCTTCTTCGGCGTGATGATGACGGTCAACCTGATGATCGGCACCATCACGCCCCCCGTGGGCCTCTGCCTCTACGTGGCCTGCGGCATCGCGGATGTCCGGCTGGACCAGATCAGCCGGACCATTATCCCGTTCTTACTGATCGAGATCGCCGTGCTGTTCCTCATCACCTACGTCCCGGGCCTGATCATGTTTCTCCCTGCTCTCTTCGGACCGAAATGACGATTGCGACGGCGTTCGACCGTTCGGTTGTTCGGGCGTTCGGTGGTTCTTTCTGAGCCGAAGAACACCCGAACAATCGAACTCCCGAACAGCCGAACGCTTTAGGAAGGCCCCATGGATCGCATCGTTTCCGTGAGCAGCATGGCCTTCGACGGCTACCCGCTGGAGACCGCCCTGGACGAGCTGGCCGGCCTGGGCGTCCGCTCCGTCGAGCCGGCCAGCGTGGACAAGGTCTTCCAGCACCTCATGGAGGAGGACTTCTGCGACGCCCGCGCGGCCTGGCTGCGGGAGCAAATGGCCGCCCGCGGCCTGGCCTGCGTCTCCCTGTCCGCCCACATGGACCTGAGCCAGGCCGACTCCGTGGACCGGTTCCGCCGTCGGTTGGAGTTCGCCCAGGCCAGCGGCGCAGGGATCGTGAACACAATCGCCGGACCCACCTCGGGCCTGGCGGGCTTCCGGGCGAATATCCCGGCCATCGGCAAGCGCGCGGCCGACCTGGGGCTCATCGTGGCGCTGGAGAATCACGGCGACTTGGTGGATCGCGGGCGCCAGATCGTGGAGTTCATCCAGGCCGTCGGAAACCCGGCGGTCCGGTTGAACTATGACACCGGGAACGCCTGGTATTACGCGAAGGGCGGGCTGGACCCGGCGGCGGAGCTCCGCGAGGTTGCGCCGGTCGTCGCCCATGTCCACCTGAAGGCGCCGCGGGTGGAGGATGGGGTGATGCGCTGGGTCGCGCTGGGCGAAGGGGTCCTCGACCTCGCCGCCATCGGCGGCATCCTCCGGCACCGGCTCCCGGCAGTCCCGGTGAGCATCGAGCTCTCGCTGCGGCAGCGCTCCCGGAATTTCGAGCCCCGCTGGCGGACGCCCGAGGTGCCCTCGCTGCCCGAGATCCGGGGGATCATCCGCCGTTACCTCAAGGCGCTTGAGAGCACCCTGGCCTAGCCCGGATTATTCGCGAACATGTTCGCGAATAATCGCGGGGAATGACCAAATCCCAATCCGCCGCGGGCGGAATGACCAATTGCAGATGGGAGTTCCGTGAAGCCCCGTGACGGCGCGCTGTGCGCGCCCACCATCATTGGTCATTGAAAATTGGTCATTGGTCATTTGATCCGGAGAATTCACGGGTCCGTTCGTGAATAATGCGGGCTAGTTGCCGCCTCTGGCCCGGCGGTTCCGCCGGAGGGGACCATGCGCGTCGAGGACAGCTTCATTCCCGTCTACTATCGGCTGGAGAAGTTCCTGCGGGATCAGATCCGCACCGGCACCCTGAAGCCCGGCGACGCGGTCCCGCCCGAGTCCCAGCTCGCCCAGCAGTTCTCCACCAGTCGCATGACCGTCCGACAGGCGCTCTCCCGCCTGGTGTTCGACGGTCTCATTGTGCGCCACCGCGGCCGGGGCAGTTTCGTCGCCGAGCCCCGCCTGGAACACACCAAGATGTTCTGGAGCTTCGAGGAGGAAATGCAGGCCCGCGGCGCGAAGACCGCCCATAAGCTCCTGGACATGCGGACGGAGCCGGCCGAGGGGAAGGTGGCGGAGAACCTCGGCCTCCCCGAGGGCACGCTCATCACGGTGCTGGAACGCCAGCGCTTCGTGGACGGACAGCTCATCAGCTACGAGATCCGCTACCTGCCCAGGCACATCGGCGAGGCGCTCACCCAGGACGAGATCCACAGCCAGCCGCTGGTCCCGGCGGTGAAGCGCATCCTGGGCCGGGGGCCCACGCGCATCAGCCTGCGCGTGGCCTCCTCCATCGTCCGCCGCGAGGAGGCCAAGATCCTGGAGACGAAGGTCGGCGCGCCGGTCCTCATCCGCGAGCACATCTGGTACGTGGACCCGGACGGGCCGGTCCAGTACGGGAAGTCCATCTTCCGCGGCGACCGGTACCAGATGGTCGTCGAGTTCAACTCGATGCCGCCGGCCACCGCCCCCGGCGGCTAGGGGTGAAGTGGCAATCGGGCACGAGGCGGCGGGCAATTGGGGGAGAAGAACCTAGAGGCGAGAACGGAGAGGTCACACTGAACGACCAGACGATGGGGGTTCACCTCAAGGAGGAATGATCATGGATGCGCGGCGGATGGGTGTGGTGGGTTTGGCTTTTGCGGTCGCGGCGGGCGCGCTGCTCCTCGGTCCGGTGGGCGGATCCATCGCGGAAGCCCAGCAACTCCGGCTCAAGTTCGGGCACTTCGCCGAAGAGGCCCACCCGGGCAACCTGGCGGCCAAGAAGTTCGCCGCCGCGGTGGAGGAGCGGACGAAGGGCCAGATCAAGTTCGACATCTACCCGGCGAACACGCTGGGGGCGCCGCCCGAGGTTACGGAGCAGGTGAAGCTGGGCGTCACCGACATGAGCCTGCCCACCTCCGGCCAGCTGGACAAGTGGATCAAGGCCTTCGGGGCGGTCATGCTTCCCTTCGCCTATGACGATTATGACCACGCCCACCGCGTGATGGACGGGCCGTCGTTCCAGTGGTTCAGCCAGATGGCCGAGAAGGAGGGATTCATCCTGCTCTCCACGTGGGAGTACGGCTTCCGCCAGATCACCAACAACAAGCGGGCGATCCAGTCGCCGGGAGACGTCAAGGGGCTGAAGCTCCGGGTCCCGCCGGAGATCCAGATCCAGTCGGCCTTCGAGGCCATGGGGGCGGTCACCACGGTCATCGCCTTCCCCGAGGTCTACATGGCCCTGGCGCAGGGCGTGGCGGACGGCCAGGACAACCCCATCCCGGTCATCTACTTCAACAAGTTCTTCGAGGTCCAGAAGCACCTGGCGATCACCCGCCACATCTACAACAGCATGATCCACGTGGTCAGCGCCAAGACCTGGGCCAAGCTGAGCCCCGAGCAGAAGACCATCTTCAAGGAAGAGAGCCAGAAGGCCGGGGCGTACATGCGCCAACAGATCGTGTCGCAGGAAGAGGACCTGATCGGCAAGATGGAGAAGGCGGGGGTCCAGGTGACCCGGCCCAACCCGGCACCGTTCCGCGCGGCCATGGCCCCGGCCTATGACCGGATCGCCAAGTACGCCGGCGAGGAAAACGTGAAGAGGTTCCGCGAATTCATCGAGGCCGCGCGGAAGAAGTAGGACGCGACGGGACGGAGAGGGAGTGGCATGGGAACGCTGGCCGTCTTCGGAACGCTGGTGGTCCTCATGCTCCTGGGGCTGCCCATCGCGGTGAGCATGGGCCTCACGGCCATCCTGAGCTTCCTGACCCTGGGGAACACCGCCCTCCTCAGCATGGTGCCGCAGCGGATGTATGCCGGGACGACCAGCTTCACGCTCCTCGCCATTCCCTTCTTCATCCTGGCGGGCAACCTCATGAACACGGGGGGGATCACGCAGCGCCTCGTCCGCTTCGCCCAATGCCTGGTCGGGCACATCCGCGGCGGCCTGGGCCACGTGACCGTGGTCACCAACATGATCATGGCCGGCATGTCCGGATCGGCCGTGGCGGACGCCACGGGCACGGGCGCGGTCCTGATCCCCGCCATGGAACGGGCCGGGTATCCCCGGAAGTTTTCGGCGGCCCTGGTCGGGGCGGCATCCACCATCGGGCCCGTGATCCCCCCCAGCATCCCCTTCGTGATCTTCGGCAGCATGACCGGCACCTCGGTCGGCCGGCTGTTCCTGGGAGGATTCGTCCCCGGCGTGCTGATGGGGGTGTTCTTGATGGTCACCGTGGCCATCATCGCGGGGCGGCGGGGATACCCCCGGGAGCGACGGGCCTCGCTCCGGGAGCTACTGGTCAGCACGCTGCAAGCGGCGCCGGCCTGGGGGGCCCCGGTTATCATCATCGGCGGGATCCTCGTCGGGCTCTTCACGCCCACCGAGGCCGCAGCGGTCGCCAGCGTTTACGCTCTGGTCCTGGGCATGCTGGTCTACCGCGAGATCACGCCGGCGGACCTCCCCCGGATCCTGTGGGAGACGGTCCGGAACACGGTCCAGGTCATGTTCATCATCTCGGCGGCGAGCGTCTTCGGCTGGGTCCTGATCCAGCAGCGGATCCCCACGATGATCGTGGAGGGGCTGATGGCGCTGACCGGGCAGCGCTGGGTCCTCCTCCTCATCGTCAACGCCATCCTGCTGATCCTGGGCTGCTTCATGGAGGGGATCGCCATCATGCTGCTCACGATCCCTGTCTTCATGCCCCTGGTTGCCCGGGTGGGCATGGATCCGGTCCACTTCGGGGTGATGATGACCCTGAACCTGATGATCGGCCTTCTCACGCCGCCCGTGGGGATGTGCCTCTACGCCGTGTCGAGCATCAGCCAGGTCCCGCTGTGGCCGCTCGCGAAAGAGCTCTGGCCGTACATCGTGGCGCTGCTGGCATGCCTGGCCCTGATCACGTACATTCCTGGCCTCGTCGTCTGGTTTCCGAACCTGGTCATGGGGGCCACGCGATGATCCCGCCAGTACCTCCCGCCTCGTCTGGCCAGTGGGCCCGGGCCGATCGCGGCCTGGCGGCCCTCTTGCGCTGGGGGAGTCTCGTCTGTTTCGTCGCGCTGCTGCTGCTGGTGAGCGGGGAGATCCTGATCCGGTTCGTCCCGGTGTTCTCCCTGGGCTGGGCGGACGAGATCGTGGAGTTGAGCTTCGCCTGGATGGTGTTCCTGGGAACGGCGGCCCTCTGGCGAAGCAGAGAACACATCACCATTGATTTCATCCTGCAGAGCCTGGCAGGCTCACGCCTCGGCCGCGCGCTGGAGGTGCTCCTGAGCCTCCTGGCGCTGGGATTCCTGGCGGTCTTCACGTGGGAGGGCTGGCTTCTCACGGTCCAGGCGGTGGGAAACCGGACGCCGATCCTGGAGCTGCCCAAGCCGCTATGGTACGCGGCCCTGCCCGTGTCCGGCATCGTGATGATCGGATATTCGCTGCATCGCTGCGCGCGGGCTATCCGACTGGGGCGTCAAGGCGCTGGGCTGCGATCTGGCCAGCCCGGATGATCCGAAGGACCTCACGCGGCCGGTGCATCTGATCCTGCTCGGGCAGGGGATCCCGATCATGGAGCACGTCGCCCACCTCGAGTCGTTGCCGGCACCGCGGTTCCAGTTCGTGGGCGTCCCGTTGCGAATCCGGGGGGCCACGGGCCCCCCCATCCGGGCCATCGCCATCTTCGAGGGGGAAGGAGCGCACGCATGAGCCTACCGACGATTGCCGTGACCATGGGCGACCCGGCGGGCATCGGGCCTGAGATCGTGGCCCGGGCCCTGGGCGAGCGCGAGGTCCGGGCCTGCTGCCATCCCGTCGTGGCGGGCGACCCGCGGATCATGGCCCGCGCCGTGGAACTGGTGAAAAGCCCGCTCCGTGTGCGCACCGTGCAGGCCGCGCGCGGCGCGGGAGCCGACCCCAGCACCCTGGACGTCTTGACCGCCGGCGAGGTGGACCCGGCCACCCTCACACCAGGGAAGTTGGACGCCCGCTGGGGGGTGTCCGAGGCTCAATGCGTCCAGCGAGCGGTGGCGGTCGCCCAAGCCTGCGAGGTGCAAGGGATTGTCTCTGCCCCGCTGAACAAGGAGACGTTCCACATGGCCGGCTACACGGCCATTGACGACATGACATACTTCCAGGAGTGCTTCGGCGCCGGGGACGCCTATCAGGTGGGCGAGGTGGCCGGGCTGTGGACGACCCCCGTGACCTTCCACGTCCCCTTCCGCAAGATCGCCGACCTCATCACCGTCGAGGCGGTTCTGTGGAGGATCCGCACCCTGCGCCAGGTGATGGCGGCCGCCAAGGTGACCCCCCTCAAGATCGGCGTGGCGGCGCTGAACGTCCACGCCGGAGAGGGCGGGATGTTCGGCCGGGAGGAGATCGACGTCATTCGCCCCGCCATCGAGACGGCTCGCGCCGAGGGCCTGGACGTGGTCGGGCCCATCCCCGCCGACAGCTTCTTCCCCATGGCCCTGCGGGGCGACTTCCGGGGCCTCGTGTTCATGTATCACGACCAGGCCAACATCGGGCGGAAGATCCTGGGGCGGGAACAACCCGGGGTGAGCCTGTTCCTGGGGATGCCGGTCCCCGTCGCCACCGTGCCCCACGGGACGGCCTACGACATCGCGTGGAAGGGAGTGGCCAAGCACGCCATGATCGTCCGCGCCATCACCATGGCGGCGGCGCTGGCGACCTCGGGATGAGGAAAACGTCAACGGAGAGTCTGACCTTCACACAGGAGGGACCGTCATGAATCGGTGGAGCCGTCTCGGAGTTCTCGGGATTTGCTTGATGTTGCTGGCCGGGCTCGCCACGCCGGGCCCCGCGGGCGCGCAACAGCCGATCGTCATCAAGCTAGGCAACGTGCAGGCCACGGCGGACATCGTGCAGACCGGTCTGAAGAAGTTCGCGGACCTCGTAGGCGAGCGCACGAAGGGCCAGATTCAGGTCCAGATCTTCCCCGCGTCGCAACTCGGCACGGAGCAAGAGCTGCTGGAGGGCGTCCAGCTCGGCACCGTGCACATGTTCGAGGGGAGCACCGGCTCCGTCGGGCGCTTCCTGCCCGACCTGGAGGCCTTCGCCGCCCCGTACGTGTGGCGTGACGTTGACCATATGCTCAAGACGGTTCGGGGGCCGGTCGGGCAGGGACTGGCGGAGCGTCTGGTGAAGGCCAAGGGGATGCGGGTCCTCGACTTCGGCTGGCTCTTCGGCAACCGCTACCTCACCACGAAGGCCAAGGCGATATACAAGCCCGAGGACCTCAAGGGTATGAAGATTCGTGTCCAGCCGACGGCCATCTACCTGGAAACCATCAAGGCCATGGGTGCGAACCCGACGACCATGGACTTCAAGGAGGTCTACCTCGGACTGCAGAGCGGGGTCATCGACGGCCAGGAGAACCCACCGTTCGTCATCTACAACAACAAGTTCTTCGAAGTGCAGAAGTATTTGATGCTGACCGCCCACATCACGCAGAACCAGGCCGTGGTCATCAACGAGAAGTTCTACCAGGGGCTCTCTCCGGAATCCCGCAAAATCCTCACCGAGGCGGCCATCGAGGCCGGCAACTTCCAGAACGACCTCGTCCTCAAGAGCGAGAAGGCAGACCTGGATCGGCTGAAGGAGAAGGGGATGACCATCGTCCAGCCGGATGTCAAGGCGTTCCGGGAGGCGACGAAGGACGTGTACAAGAAGGTCGCAGACAAGTGGGAGCCGCGGCTGTACGAGCGGATCCAGGAGGTGAAATAGGAACAGGGGCTGGGGGTTAGGGACTGGGGATTGGGAATGGCAATCAGAAGAAGCGTTCTTTCCCCAACCCCTACCCCCCAACACCCAGCCCCATCCGGGCAAAGGTAGCGTCCCATGTCGATCGTGATTGATCGGATCGTAAATTGGGCCCTGGCCGCCTGCCTGGGCGTGATGACCTGCATCGTATTTGTGAGCGTGGTGTTCCGGTACGTCCTGAACAGCCCCCTGGCGTGGACAGAGGAGCTGGCCTCGCTGCTCTTCGCCTGGCTCACCTTCGTGGGCGCTTACGTGGGCATCCGATCCCGCTCCCATATCAGCATTGACACGCTCGTGGTCTTCCTGCCGGACGGTGCCCGGCGGGCCCTTTCCCGCCTGGTGGACGTGGGGGTCCTCCTGTTGCTGGTCGTCTTCGCCTGGCAGGGCTTCCGCCTGACCCTCACGACCTGGGACCTGGAATTCCCGGCGATGGAGATCTCCCGGGGGTACCTCTACGCGTCCCTTCCCGTCGCGGCCTGCCTGATGGCCCTGGCGCTCATCCACGGACGGTGGCAGGCGTGGCGGGGGCGCGGTGCGAGCGGGCCCGGGAAGGAGCGTCGGGCATAATGGTCCTGGTCTTGGTGGGCGTCCTCCTGCTGCTCATGGCGCTGGAGTTCCCCGTGGCCTTTGCCATGACGGGGGCCTCCGCCGTCTACATCCTCCTGCAGGGAGGAATCCCGCTGGTGGTCATGGCCCAGCGGGTCACCGTCGGTGTGGATTCCTTCGTCCTGTTGGCCATCCCGTTCTTCTTCCTGGCCGGCGAGCTGATGAACCAGGGGGGCATCACCCAGCGGCTGGTGGACCTCGCCCAGGCCCTGGTGGGCGGGATCCGCGGCGGCCTGGGCCACGTGACCGTGGTCACCAACATGATCATGGCCGGCATGTCCGGCTCGGCCGTGGCAGACGCCACGGGTACGGGCGCCGTCCTGATCCCCGCCATGGAACGGGCCGGCTACCCCCGCATCTTCTCGGCGGCCCTGGTGGGCGCCGCCTCGACCATCGGCCCCGTCATTCCGCCCAGCATCCCCTTCGTGATCTACGGGGGGATCACCGGGGTCTCGGTGGGACGGCTCTTCCTCGGCGGGGTCGTCCCCGGCGTCCTGATGGGCCTGTTCATGATGGCCGCGGTGTACGTGGTGGCGAGGCGGCGCGGCTACCGGGCCGAGGGGTGGCTGACCCTGTCCGAGGCGCTGCGGAACATCTGGCGCGCCATTCCCGTGATGCTGTTCCCCGTGATCATCCTGGGGGGCATCTTCAGCGGCGTGGTCACGCCCACCGAGGCGGCCGTGATCGCCGTTGCCTACGCCGTTTTCCTGGCGGTCCTGGTGTACCGGGAATTGAGTATCCGCAAACTCGTGGACGTGTTGACCACCGTGGCGGGGAACACGGCGAAGATCACCTTCATCATCGCCAGCGCCTCGCTGTACGGCTGGCTCCTGGCCAGGGAAGGGGTCCCCCAGCTCTTCACCAACTTTTTCCTGTCCATCTCTCGGGAGCCGTGGGTCATCCTCCTGATGGTGAACGTGCTGCTGCTCATCCTGGGCTGCCTCATGGAGACAATCGCCATCCTGGTGATCCTGACGCCGGTCCTCATGGACCTGATCACGAAGGTGGGCATTGACCCGGTGCACTTCGGCGTCGTCCTCACGCTCAACCTGATGATCGGCCTCCTGACCCCGCCAGTGGGCATGGTCCTGTACGTGATGGTCAGCCTGGCCAAGGTCTCCGTCACCGAGTTCACCAGGGAGTGCGCGATCTTCATGCTCGCCCTGCTGGTGGTCCTGATCCTGATCACCTACGTGCCCGGCCTGGTCACATTCCTGCCAACGACCGTCATGGGGCGGTGATCCCTGGGGTCGGGGGCCGGGGGTCAGGTGTCGGGGATCGGGGAAGGTACTGCTTGTCCCCCGGCCCCCAGCCCCCGGCCCCCAGCACGCTGGTGTCCTAGCGGTGGGGTACTCAGAATTATCGGAGGGTGGAACATGGCGCAGACGGTGGTCGCCTTCATCGGTCTCGGCATCATGGGCGGGCGGATGGCCCGGAACGTCCTGAAGGGCGGGTATGCCCTCCAGGCGTATAACCGGACCGCCGCCAAGGCCGACGCCCTTCGTCCCCTGGGGGCCGCCGTGGTGGCCTCCCCCCGCGAGGCGGCCACCGGGGCCGACGCGGTGATCACCATCGTGTCCGACCCGCCCGCCCTCGCGGCCGTCCTGGAAGGGCCCGATGGGGCCTTCGCCGGATGCCGGCCGGGGACCCTGCTCATCGACATGAGCACGGTAGATCCGGGAACCAGCCGGACGATGGCGGCGCGGGCGACCTCCCTCGGCCTTCGTTACCTCGAAGCCCCCGTCACCGGAGGCGTCGGGGCGGCGGAGCAAGGGAACCTGCTCATCATGGCCGGCGGAGCCCCGGGGGATTTTGCTGCCGCTAAGTCCCTCCTCGAAACCATGGGGCGGAGAATCCTCCATGTGGGTCCGATGGGGTATGGATCGGTGATGAAGCTTGCCACCAACCTTGTCGCCTCCAGCATCTACACGGCCATGGCAGAGGCGCTGGTCTTCGCCACCA